>JAZRAJ010000103.1:0-19579 GCA_045634485.1 Eubacteriales bacterium
TTGATGCCATCAACGGTAACGTCCTTACCCTTAACTACAGCTACGAGAATAGTTGTAGAGCCTGTGCAGGTAGGAACTCTCTGAGCAGAACCGATAAGCTTGCCGTTGAGCTCGGGAATTACAAGGCCGATAGCCTTTGCAGCACCGGTGGAGTTAGGAACGATGTTCTGTGCGCCTGCACGTGCACGGCGGAGGTCACCCTTTCTGTGAGGACCGTCGAGAATCATCTGGTCACCAGTGTATGCGTGAACAGTGGTCATGATACCGCTCTGAATGGGAGCGTAATCGTTGAGTGCCTTTGCCATAGGAGCGAGGCAGTTGGTTGTGCAAGAAGCAGCAGAGATGATCTTGTCATCAGCGGTAAGAGTCTTCTCGTTAACAGAGTAAACGATAGTCTTGAGGTCCTTTCCTGCGGGAGCAGAAATAACAACCTTCTTTGCGCCTGCATTGATGTGAGCCATAGACTTCTCTGTGGAGCAGTAGAAGCCGGTGCACTCGAGAACTACGTCAACGCCAAGCTCACCCCAAGGGCAGTTTGCAGCGTCCTTCTCAGCGTAGATCTTGAGAACCTTTCCATCAACAGTGATGGTGTTTGCCTCGTCATCAGCAACAACGGTGTGACCGTCGTAACGACCCTGAGCGGTATCGTACTTAAGAAGATGAGCAAGCATAGAAGCCTTGGTAAGGTCGTTGATAGCAACGATCTCATAGCCCTCTGCACCAAACATCTGTCTGAATGCAAGACGACCGATACGGCCAAAGCCGTTAATAGCAACTTTTACTGACATAATAAAAATCCTCCATTTTTTATATAAAAAATTTTTTCTTTATTATAAGGAATTACACTATTCCTCAAGTATATATTTTATAACATTTTTACAAAATATTCAAGTGTTTTTTTACATTTTGTCAAAACTTTGTACGGTTGCACTATTTTTTGTTTATTTTTTGACAATTATCATAAATTTTACCGATAATATGCACAATTAATATTATCCACTTGCAAATACAATAAAATCAATGCTCTGCACACATTGTAAAAATTAATCCGCACACGTTTTTTAAGGTTCTTGAAAAACAGGGGTACGGGGGAAGAAAAGCTTCTTTTAAGAAGTTTTCTTCCCCCTCCTAAACATAATCTATTATACCACGCCCTGAGCCTTCATTGCATCAGCAACCTTAATGAAGCCTGCAATGTTAGCGCCTGCAACGAGATCGTCACCAAGACCGAACTTGTTAGCAGCAGCAACGGAGTTTGTAAAAATGTTGTGCATAATGCCCTTGAGCTTCTCGTCAACCTCTTCTGCGGTCCAGCTGTAGCGCATAGAGTTCTGGGACATCTCAAGACCGGAAACTGCAACGCCACCTGCGTTAACTGCCTTCGAGGGAGCAACGATAACGCCGTTAGCCTTAAGATATGCAATAGCCTCGTTAGTAGTAGGCATATTAGAAACCTCTACGTAGTACTTAAGACCGTTTGCAACCATCATTTCAGCTTCCTTCATATCAACCTCGTTCTGAGTTGCGCAAGGCATAAGAATATCTGCCTTAACGCCCCAAGGCTTCTGCCTAGGGAAGAACTCTACGCCGAACTTGTCTGCGTAGTCCTCTACTCTGTTGCGGCAGGATGCACGCATCTCAAGCATAAAGTCGATCTTTTCGGGAGTGCTGATACCGTCGGGATCGTAAACGTATCCGTCAGGACCGGAAATTGTAACTACCTTTGCGCCAAGCTCAGTAGCCTTCTTAACTGTACCCCAAGCAACGTTACCAAAGCCGGAAACAGCTATTGTCTTACCCTTAATAGAGTCGCCAAAGTAGTTAAGCATTTCAACGGTGTAGTAAACTGCGCCAAAGCCTGTAGCCTCGGGACGAATGAGAGAACCGCCATAAGGAAGTCCCTTACCGGTAAGAACGCCGGTAAACTCGTCGCGAAGTCTCTTATACTGACCGAAGAGGTAGCCTACCTCACGTGCGCCAACACCGATGTCACCTGCGGGAACGTCTGTGTCGGGACCAATGTACTTTTGAAGCTCTGTCATAAAGCTCTGGCAGAAGCGCATAACCTCTGCGTCGGACTTGCCCTGAGGATCGAAGTCGGAGCCACCCTTACCGCCGCCCATGGGGAGAGAGGTAAGAGAGTTCTTAAAGGTCTGCTCGAAGCCAAGGAACTTAATAATGCTCTCGTTTACAGAGGGGTGGAAACGAAGACCGCCCTTGTAAGGACCGATTGCACTGTTGAACTGAATACGGAAACCGCGGTTTACCTGTACGTTGCCCTTATCGTCAACCCACGGAACACGGAACTTAATAATTCTTTCAGGCTCTACCATTCTCTCGATAACGCCGCTTGTGATGTACTCGGGATTGCTCTCAAGCACGGGCTCGATAGACTCGAGAACCTCTTTTACTGTCTGGTGGAACTCAGGCTCGTTGGGATTTCTCTTTTCAACTCTTGCCATAAGCTCGTTAAGATATTGGAGTTTGAAGCTCATTTTTAATACCTTCCTAAATCAAAAATTTATTTTTGTTTTAAATTTGCAAGATTGCAACTCTAAAATTTCAAATATCGATTTATTATAGCACATACGCCCCCATCTTGTCAATAAAAATCAATAAAAAAATACATTTTTCATATCAAAAAAGTCTTAAATTGCTTGACTTATTCCTTTTATTCGTTGTATAATCTACTATAGACGGTATGGAGCAGATTGAGGTGCTAAACTATCTTATTGACGGAATTCCAATGATTTATGCAGGAAATGAAATTGCTTGCGAGGCAAGGCATAATATGTTTGCAAACCGCTTTTACAGGGGTAATTACGAGGTTACCGACAGAAGCGCTAAATCAACTCCGCAAGCGATACGCCGACAAGAAATTATAAAAGCTCTTAACGCTATAAAAAACGAAAGCGACATTCTCTGCTACGGAAAACGGCTTGGATTGATACCTCCGCTAATGAAAGCGTAATCGCATTTAAGAGAACGTTAAATGATGAAAAAATAATTTTTATCGGCAACGCAAAAAATTCCGATTGCGAAATTGACGTTAAAGATTTCTATTGTGGGCAAAAAATATTTCTCTGCAATGGCAAGCATATAATTGAGAACAACATTTTGCATTTGACACCTCACGAATACGTTGTTTTTATCAAATAAAGAGGAAAATATTGATATAACCACATTTGCTTTCCAATTTATTCTTTAGATTTATTGATTTTTTTACATTTTTATGTTATAATTGTGATAATTATTATAAATGTTTTTAGAGGTTTTTATGGATCAAAACAAAATTCTCCACCCCAATTCATCTGACATATCATTTGAGGAAAAAACGATTTCCTCAAGGCTTGTATTTGACGGAAAGGTTATACGTCTTCGTGTTGACGATATACTCCTTCCCAACGGTCACAAAAGCATACGTGAATACTGCACGCACAACGGTGCGGTCTGCGTTATACCGATAACAAGCGAGGGCGATGTTATTTGCGTTCGCCAATATCGCTACGCAATCGGTAAAACAATTCTCGAAATCCCCGCAGGTAAGCTTGACTCTATTGAAGAAAAACCCGACGATGCAGTTCGCCGTGAGCTTCGTGAGGAAACGGGTGCGGTTTCCGGAAATTTAACGTATATGGGTCTTTACTACGGCTCTCCTGCCCTTTTAAGTGAAAAAATTTATATGTACCTCGCCGAGGATCTTAAGTTTGGAGATTGCGACCCCGACGACGATGAATTTTTAGAAATAGTAAAAATTCCTCTTGACGAACTTGTTGATATGGTACTCCGTGGGGAAATTGAGGACGGAAAAACGCAATCCGCCGTTCTTCGCGCACACGCAATAATTTCAAGGAGATAAAAATATGCTTGCAGCTGCTTTAATTACAATTTCACTAATAGTTATAATTGCGGTTATTTATATTTTTCTTACACTACCGAGAGTTTTTGATTCCGCAAATATGGATTTGCTTAAAATCGACTACTCACACCGTGGACTCCACGGCGAGGATATTCCCGAAAATTCTCTTGCCGCATATCAAAACGCTATCGACAACGGCTACGGTATAGAAATAGACGTTCAACTTTCCTCCGATGGAGAAATTTTCGTTTTCCACGATCCCACCGCTATGAGAATGTGCGGCGTTGACAAAATGATTCACGATATGACCGCAGAGGAAATTAAATCGCTTCGTTTAAAAAATACCGACGAGCATATTCCAACACTTACTGAGATTCTCTCACTCGTTGACGGCAAAGTACCGCTTCTTATCGAGGTAAAATATTACGCCGAAACTCAAAAGCTTTGTGCGCTCCTTGCCGAAATGCTCGACCCCTATTACGGCTCCTTTGCAATCCAATCCTTCGACCCCCGTGTGCTTCGTTACTTCAAAAAGCATCGCCCTCGCTTTGCAAGAGGTCAGCTTGTTGCAAGGGCGCAAAAGCGCTCCGAGCGCTCAAAGTCAAGTGATGCGAGCAATCAAAGCCCAATTGTTTCATTTATGCTTAGCCATCTATTGCTAAACGTATTATCACGCCCCGATTTTATTTCAATTCAAAAAAATCACACCCGTGAGCTTGGATTTGTTCTTGCCACCGAGGTGTTTAAGGCAAAGGCTTTTATATGGACGGTAAAAAGCGAAAAGCACTACGAGCTTTTCCGCCGTCAAGGTTATTTCTCGATATTTGAAAATATAAGACCGGAATGATTTTTCATTAAGAAAGGATTTAATGCTATGAATAATAAAACTAACAGATGCTTTAAGAGCGCAGACATTTTACTCCCCGATTTTTCGACAACCGACGCAAAAAAATGGGCGGTGGTTGCTTGCGACCAATTTACAAGCGAGCCTCACTATTGGGAGGCGGCAGACAAAGAGGTAGGAAATGCACCCTCAACTCTTCGTATAATATTGCCCGAGGTATATCTTTCCGAAACCGAGCAAAGAATACCCGTTATAAACGCAACTATGGAAAAATATTTCAGCGAGATTCTTATCTCTCATCCCGACTCTATGGTATACGTTGAAAGAGTTCAGTCCGATTCAACCGTAAGACGTGGAATCGTTATGGCTATTGACCTTGAGGCTTATGATTTTACTAAGGGCGCTTCATCGCTTATCCGCGCAACCGAAGCAACCGTTATAGAGAGAATCCCACCAAGAGTGGCAATAAGAAAGGATGCACCTATCGAGCTTCCTCACGTTATGCTCCTTATTGATGACCCCGACAAAACTGTTATCGAGCCCCTCTCGGCAGATACCTGCCCCGAAATCGCATACGATACCGAGCTTATGCTTAACGGCGGAAGCATTGTTGGAAGATTTTTAAGCGACGAGGCAAAGGAAAGCGTTTCTAACGCACTTGATGCGCTCATTACTCCCGAGGCTATGGAAAATCGCTACGGCGATGCATCACTTGCGCCCCTTCTCTTTGCGGTTGGCGACGGAAACCACTCGCTTGCAACCGCTAAAACTATTTATGAAAGCTTAAAGGCTTCTATAGGAAATGCGGCACTCACACATCCTGCGAGATTTGCACTTATTGAGGTTGTAAACATTCACGATGAGGCTATGAAGTTTGAGCCTATCTACCGTGTTGCATTTGACGTTGACCCCGACGATCTTATATCCGAGCTTAAGAAATATCTTAACGGACTTTCAGGCGATGCAGACGCTCAAAGCATTGAGTACATATGCGCAGGCAATTGTGGGACTCTTGTTGCCGAGCATCCCGTAAAGCAGCTTACTGTTGGAACGCTTCAGGATTTTCTTGATTCCTACGTTGCCTCTCACAAGGGCGCAAGCGTTGACTACATTCATGGCGAGAATTCTGTAAAATCTCTTATTTCCGAAACATCGGTAGGATTTATCTTTTCGGGAATGAGCAAAGCAGAGCTTTTTAAAACCGTTATATACGATGGCGCTCTTCCCAGAAAGACCTTCTCTATGGGACATGCCGAGGACAAAAGATACTATCTTGAATGTCGCAAAATAAAGTAATTTACGGAGATACAGATATGAACGACAGTTGGGAAAGGCTTTACTCCGAATGCTCGCAATGCACCGCTTGCAGGCTTTTTGAAACACGCACGAACTGTGTATTTGGTGCAGGTAGCACGAGTGCTGATTTATTATTTATCGGAGAAGCGCCGGGAGATAACGAGGACAAAACGGGAACTCCCTTTGTTGGGCGTGCAGGCAAGCTTCTTAACGAATATCTCGACTCAGTGGGTATTGAGCGGGATAGCGTTTATATAGCAAATATTCTTAAATGCAGACCGCCTAAAAACCGTGATCCTCTTCCCTCAGAGGAGGATGCCTGCATTGAATTTCTAAATCGACAGATTGCTTTACTTAAGCCAAGGCTTATTGTTTGTCTTGGTAGAGTATCAGCCAAAAGGCTTATCTCGAAATCCTTTAAAATTACCACCGAGCACGGTGCTTGGTTTGATTTTAACGGTATTCCAATAACCGCCGTATATCATCCCGCTCTTCTTTTGAGAGATCCGCGTAAAAAGGACGATATGATGGCTGATATGCAAATGATAAGCGCTCGGCTTAAGGAATTGTAAAAACACTTATATAATATTTTGGAGAATTACCTTGGACTTTTCAGGATTTTTTAATATGGTAATAACTATGTTCATCGTTCTTATCGTTGGATTTATACTCGGTAAGACGAAAATCATAGATGAGATTTCCTCAAAGGGACTTTCAAAGCTTATAATTATGGCGGCACAGCCCGCTCTTATAATTGGCTCTATAACCTCAAAAAAATATTCAACCGAAAACCTAAAGCTTGCTCTTTTAGGTGTTGGGCTATCTCTTGCGCTACACTGCGTAATGGCGCTTGTAGCCAAGCTTTTGTGTTTGCGACTAAAGGATTTTGATGAAAGAAAGATAACAGAATTTGCCATTGTTTTCGGTAACACGGGTTTTTTAGGTATTCCGCTTTTTTCGGTTCTTTTTCCCGAAAACGGTGGATTTGTAAGCTCGTTTTTTATAGTTGGATTTAATATTTTACTATGGATAATCGGTCTTGGGATTATTGCACGAGGCAGAGATGATATTAAGCTTACGCCGAAAAAGATATTCATAAACAAGGGAACAATTGCAAGCCTCATTGGATTTATTATATTCTTAATCCCCGCAATTCCTGCTTGTGAAGGCTTCGAGCTTCCTGTGTTTGTAAGCACCGCAATTAACTATATAAGCGGGCTTTGCACTCCAATTACTATGCTTCTTGCAGGGGCGCTTATAGCACGTAAAAGCCTAAAGAGTATTTTTTCAAAGGCTAAAATATATTATCTTTTAGCGCTTAGACTTGTAATTTTGCCGATACTGTTTTGCTTTTTACTAAAAATAGTAGGCTTTACCGATTTTTGGGTTATATTCCTCACGGTTGCGCTTGGACTTCCCTCCGCAACCTCAACCATAACCTTTGCTGAGGTTTATGAAACCTCGCCTGAGTATGCCGCACAGTGCGTTGGCGCTACAACACTCTTTTCAGTGGCAACCATGCCCTGCATAGTGCTTTTGGCAAAATGGATATGCACGCTAAATATATCAATTTTTCAGTTTTTTTTAATTTTTTAAGTCTTTTTTACAAAAGTACTTGACAAATACTAATCCGAGTGCTAAACTTGTTTTATCAAATCAAAGGAGATAGGTAAAAATATGAACCGCAATTTCGCAAACGTATACTTTAGCCTTTATTTTTATTACTTTAGCTGTAATAAATAATAAGGGTGTTTTGTTGCGGAATTTGGTAAAAGCATTATTTACCGTCTTTAAAAGTTTTAAATCTCATTGATAAAATTTTTAGAGCCTCTCGGACAAACGCCGAGAGGCTTATTTTGTTTTCCTCGGCGCTTTGCGGAGGATACAAAGGAGAATGTATAATGATTGCAGTACTATGCTCCGAGGTGGCGCATTTAAAACAAGAACCTCGCCCTACGATTTCCAAGGACTTTTAAGTCTCTCTTGCGCGACGGAAGAATCGCTAAGGAGCAGGTTGACGGCTAATCGATAAATATTACAAACAGATAATATAACAAGGAAAAAATAATGAAAACCGTAACAGTAAACGCATCTACATCCTACGATATTTTAATAGAAAAAGAAATTATTTGGAATAGCGGAAAATACGTAAAAAGGCTTCTCGGGAATGCAAGAGTCTGCATAGTTACCGACGATACCGTAAATTCGCTTTATTCAGAGCCTCTTGAGAACTCGCTTACCTCACAAGGAATATCCTTTGTAAAATTTGTTATTCCCCACGGTGAGGTAGCCAAAAACGCAAGCAATCTCATTTCCCTGCTTGAATTTCTCGCCACAAGCCGTATAACGAGAAGCGACGCTATTATTGCTCTTGGCGGTGGCGTTGTTGGAGATCTTGCAGGATTTGCGGCAGGCGTTTACCTTAGAGGTATAAGATTTATCCAAATTCCCACTACACTCCTTGCTATGGTGGATTCCTCGGTTGGCGGAAAAACTGCTATCGACCTTGAGGCGGGAAAAAATCTTGCGGGTGTATTTCATCAGCCCTCGTTGGTTTTATGCGATCCCGAGGCTCTAAATACCCTCCCCGATGAAATCTTCGCAGACGGATGTGCAGAGGTTATTAAATACGGAATTATAAACGATAAGAATTTTCTTGGCATTTTAAAGTCCGGAATTAAAGAAAATATAGTGGAGGTTATCGAGCGTTGCGTTAAAAATAAGGCAAGCATAGTTGAACTTGACGAGTTTGACCTTGGCACACGTCAGCTTCTTAACCTTGGACACACGATAGGTCACGCTATTGAGCTTTGCTCTAATCTTACGATATCTCACGGTAGCGCAGTGGCTATAGGTACTGTAATCGCTACCAAAATTGCAATTCACTTAGGACTTTGCAAGAATGAGGAACTTGATGAGGTCGTTAGTCTTTTAAAGAGCACAGGACTTCCCACCGAATGTCAATACTCGGCATCCGAGCTTGCAAGCGTTGCCACTGCCGACAAAAAGCGCTCGGGCGACAGTATAAACCTTATACTTCCCTACGGTATAGGAAATTGCAAGCTACACAAAATAAAGGTTTGCGAGCTTGAAGGTCTTATAGAGAAAGGACTTTAATAAATGAACGTAACTGTTTTTCCATCGATAGCATCGGGAAAAATCCGAGCAATCGCATCAAAATCGGCGGCGCACCGCTTGCTTATCTGTGCGGCATTTGCCGATAAGCCTACCTCTATACGCTGTGAGGAAACCAATGAGGATATTACCGCAACGGTTGAGTGCCTTAATGCGCTTGGCGCTAATATAACGAGAAATGGCTATTGCTACAATGTTACTCCAATAAAGGTAGTAAATAAAAATGCAATTCTCCCATGTAACGAAAGTGGCTCAACCCTACGTTTTTTGCTACCTATATGCGCCGCTCTCGACGGAGAGTTTACCTTTCTAATGAAAGGGCGACTTCCCTCTCGACCGATCTCTCCACTAAAAGAGGTTCTAGAGGAGCACGGAATAGCTATTACCAAAAGCACCGAAAGCAAGTTAATCGTAAGTGGTAAGCTTTTAGGCGAGGATTTTCAAATAGCGGGCAACGTTTCCTCGCAATTCATAACGGGCTTGCTCTTTGCACTTTCTGTTTTAAAAAGAAAATCAACGCTAACTATTACAACTAAAATCGAATCCGAGCCATACATAAATATAACGCTCGACGCACTCTCTACATTTGGAATTAATATTATAAAAAAAGAAAACTCATTCATCTTATCCGAGAATTGCAATTTTATTGCACCTAACGAGCTTTGCGTTGAGGGCGATTGGTCTAATGCGGCTTTCCCATTAGCACTCGGTATTATAGGAAAGGCACCGATAACCCTTCAAAATCTTTTACCAAGCTCTAAGCAGGGTGATAAAGAGGTAATTGATATTCTCCGCGCATTTGGCGGTAAAATTGAGCAAAGCGCAAACGCATACACCGCATACCCATCAACGCTTTTCGGAATTAATATTGATGCGTCGGATATTCCCGATCTCGTTCCTATTCTAGCAACTGTTGCAACGGTTGCCAAAGGTACTACTGTTATTAGTGGCGCATCAAGGCTTAGACTTAAGGAAAGCGATCGTCTTTTAAGCGTTTCAACAGTTCTCTCAAGCATTGGCGCAGATATTACGCAAACCGAGGACGGACTTATAATCAAAGGCAAGAAATCGCTTTCAGGCGGCTCTGTTGACTCCTTTGGCGACCACAGAATTGCTATGAGTGCGGCAATTGCGACCTCTGTATGTAAGAATAGCGTGACTATTCAAGGCGCAGAGGCGGTAAACAAATCGTATCCCGATTTTTGGAAGGATATGATTACCTTAGGTGTCACCCTTACAAAAAATTAAGCACTACAAAGAGGTATAAACGTATATGTCAACCGAATACGGCAAAAATATTAAAATTTCAATATACGGTGGCTCGCACGCCGACTGCATAGGTGTTCACGCAGCATCCTTACCCAAGGGCTTTGAATTTAGCCTTAGCGAGCTGCTTGAATTTTTATCAAGACGTGCCCCGGGTAGAAACGAATTTTCCACTCCACGTAAGGAAGCAGATGCTCCCGAATTTTTATCGGGCGTTGATTTTAACGGCGATAGGCTTACACTTAACGGCGATGAGCTTCACGCAATTATAAAAAACACCACTCAGCGCTCATCCGACTATGGTCGGGAAAGCTTTATTCCCCGCCCATCACACGCAGATTTTACTGCGAGAATGAAATATGGAGAGGGCGTTGACCTTCGTGGCGGAGGACATTTTTCGGGCAGACTCACCGCACCTATGTGCATCGTTGGCGGAATTTGCTTACAATATCTTCGCACTCTCGGTATTGAGATAAAGGCGCATATATACTCAATCGGCAAAGCTAAGGACGCACCGTTCGATCTTGCAAATCTTTCGATAGATGATTTTGCAACGCTTGAGGCGCGCAAGGACTTCCCTGCGCTTTCAGTTAAAGCGATTGAAGATATGAAAGCCGAAATCAACTCAGCACGTCTTGAGGGAGATTCTATTGGTGGCGTTATTGAATGTGCGGCAATCGGACTTCCTATAGGTCTTGGCGAGCATATTTTTGACGGTGTGGAAAACCGTATATCGTCAATCGTATTTGGCATCCCCGCCGTTAAGGGAATTGAGTTTGGCAACGGATTTGAATGTGCTACCCTACGCGGAAGTCAAAATAACGACCCCTTTGAATTAAAGGATGGCAAAATACGCACCGTAAGCAATAATTGCGGTGGAATTCTTGGCGGAATGACAAACGGAATGCCTCTTGTATACCGTGCGGCTCTAAAGCCTACGCCGTCTATATTTAAAGAGCAAATGAGCGTTGATATGGTTAACATGACTCCTGCAACGCTTACCATAAAGGGCCGTCACGATCCTTGTATCGTCCTTCGCGCCGTTCCTGTTTTTGAGGCTGCAACCGCTATTGCAATATGCGATATGCTTTTAGATAACTAAGCTTACGGAGTAAATTTAAAATGAAGCTTGAAGAAATAAGAAAAGAAATAGATTCGATAGATAAGGAGCTTGTATCGCTTTTTATTCGCAGAATGAATTGCGCATCCGAGGTTGCGGAATACAAAAAGCAAAACAATCTTCCCGTGCTTGATGCATCACGTGAGCGTGCATTGCTCAGTAAAATATCCGAGCTTTCGGGAGAGGAATTTGAGGAATACGCAAGAACCTTATATTCCACTATCCTCTCGCTCTCTCGCTCCTATCAACATAAGGCGAGCAACGAAAGCTCTATGCTTTATAGAGAAATAACAGATGCGCTTGAAAACACGCCAAAGCTCTTTCCTGAACGTGCCGCAATCGCTTGTCAGGGCGTTGAGGGTGCGTACTCGCAAATTGCCGCAGAGCGACTCTTTAGCGCTCCCGAGATTGTATTCTTTTCCAACTGGGAAAAGGTTTTCTCGGCTATTGAGGCAGGACTTTGCCGCTACGGCGTTATACCGATAGAAAACAGTACGGCAGGCTCTGTAAAAAAGGTTTATGATTTGATGATAAGCAAGAACTTTAAAATTGTTAAATCGGTTAGAATAAAGATAAACCATTGCTTGCTTGCAAAAAAAGGTACTAAGCTTTCGGATATAACCGAAATATTCTCTCACGAGCAGGCTATAAATCAATGCTCTGCATTCTTAGCATCCCTTGGAAGCAAGGTTAAAATTACTCCGGTTGAAAATACAGCTCGTGCGGCGCAAATGGTTGCCGACTCCGACCGCAACGATGTGGCGTCACTCTCCTCACATACCTGTGCATCTCTTTACTCACTTGAAACATTGGTAAGCTCGGCGCAGAATAACGGCAACAATCACACACGCTTTATCTGCATTACAAATAAAACCGAGATATATCCGGGTGCTGACAGAACCTCACTTATGATAGTTGCACCTCATAAGCCCGGCTCACTTTACAAAATACTCTCACGCTTTAATGCACTTGGAATTAACCTTTTAAAGCTTGAGTCACGCCCTATTCCCGACCGTGATTTTGAATTTGCATTTTACTTTGATCTTGAATCCTCGGTCTACTCGCCAAGGCTTGCATCACTCCTTGCCGAGCTTGAGCGTGAATGTGACGAATTTACGTATCTTGGCTCGTACTCGGAGGTAATTTGATGAAAACTGGATTTTCACAAAAAAGATGTGGCTTGCTTGGAGAGCATTTAGATCATAGCTTTTCGCCACTGATACACAATATGCTTTCCGACTACGATTATAAAACCTATGAGGTTGAGCCCGAAAAGCTTGAAGCCTTTGTTAAAAACGGCGGACTTGATGCATTTAACGTCACAATTCCATACAAAAAAGCGGTTATTCCGTTTTTAGATGAAATATCCCCCGAGGCAGAATTGATTGGCGCTATAAACGTTATCACTCGCAAAAATGGTAGACTCTATGGCTACAACACCGATTATTTTGGATTTGCATATATGCTCGACTCGGCTAATATATCGGTTAAGGGTAAAAAAGCACTCTTAATTGGAAACGGTGGTGCGGCGGCTACCGTTAAAGCCGTGCTTACCGACCGAGGCGTTGGCGAAATAATAACAGTCAACTCAAAAAACAACACAAGAGAAAATCTTACGCTTCACTTGGATGCAAGCGTTATAATTAATTCAAGCCCCGTTGGAATGTACCCCAACAATCGCATATCTCCCGTTGATCTTTCGATATTTAAAAATTGCGAAGCGGTGCTTGACATCGTTTACAATCCCGCAAAAACTCAGCTTATGCTCGATGCAGAGGCACGCGGTATAACTGCGGTTGGCGGTCTTTCAATGCTCGTTGCGCAAGCAGCAAGAGGCTTTGAGCTTTTTACCGATGAAAAATACGAGGACGGAATTATTGAAAAAATTATAGACAAAATCTCACGTGACACTCAAAATATAATTCTAATCGGTATGCCCTCCTGCGGTAAAAGCACTATAGGTAATATTATCTCAAAAACGCTTTCACGCCAATTTCTTGATGCCGACGATGAATTTAAAAGTATGCACGGTATTACGCCCGCAGATGCAATAAATACGCTTGGAGAGCCAGCCTTTCGTGATATGGAGTCAGCAACCATTGCAGAGCTTGGCAAGCTTAGCGGCGTAATTATTGCCACTGGAGGCGGTGCGGTTACACGCAAGGAAAACTATCCCTCGCTACATCAAAACGGAATTATCGTTTATATAAAGCGTGATATCGATAAGCTTTCCACCGAAGGGCGTCCGCTTTCTCAAAGAAGCTCACTTAACGAGCTTTTTAATAGGCGTAAGGCACTTTACGAGGAATTCGCCGATATGACCGTTGAAAATAACGGCTCTGCCGAGGAAACAGCAAACAATATACTTAACGCATTAAAGGAATTTGAATATTCCTGCGTTTACACCTCTAAAAAGGAGATATAACCAAAAATGAAAATACTCGTTATAAACGGCCCTAATCTTAATATGCTCGGTATACGCGAGCCTGATATTTACGGTGCGCAAAGCTTTGCCGCACTTGAAGCCTTTATTAAGGACTCGGCAAGCAAGCTGAATCTCGACGTTACGCTTTATCAATCAAACCACGAGGGCGCAATAGTTGACGTTATTCAAGCGGCATACAAGGGTTACGACGGAATCGTTATAAATCCCGCCGCATATACCCATACAAGTGTTGCAATTCTTGATGCGCTAAAGGCGGTTGCTATTCCTACCGTTGAGGTCCACCTCTCGGATATTAACACACGTGAGGAATTCCGCAAGCACTCCTACGTTTCACTTATTGCAAAAAAGACTATTTGCGGTCTTGGCTTTGAGGGATATTACGAGGCACTTAAATATTTTTCGAACATCGGTGTTTAAAAATGAACGTAAATTATCTAAGCATTACAAAGGACGAGGCGTATCTTATAGGATATAAGCTAAAGCTTACGCCAACAGAGCGTGCAATACTTTTTGAAATTGCCGACAAAAATGGCTCCTCAATCGATGAGCTTTTACATCTGCTAACAGACGGTGTAAGCCGTGGAAATATTGCGGTGCATATTAATTCTATAAACAAAAAGGCAGACGCCGTGAGCGGAAGAAGGCTTGTGCTTTTTGAGGGCGAAAAATATATTTTAAATCCGTATATGTAATAGAGGAACAACGTGGAAAAACAAAAAAACAAAACAAATTATTCTCTTATCCTTGAGAGCATTATTAAAGAAATTGAAAAGAACGGCGAACGACCAACACTCCTTTTGCACGCCTGCTGTACGCCCTGCTCAAGCTATGTTCTTGAATATCTTTCTAAAGCATTTGACATAACACTGCTCTTTTATAATCCAAATATCTCTCCCGAGGAGGAATATACTTTTCGCGAAAACGAGCTTCGCAGACTTATAGGAGAGATGCCGTTGCCAAGCGGAATTAAGGTTATTTCGCAAAAATACGATCCTCAGGAATTTTATGCTATTTCAAACGGACTCGAGGATTTAGCCGAGGGGGGCGAGAGATGCAAAAAGTGCTATCGCTTACGCCTTGCAAGAAGCGCAAAAATTGCAAGCGAGGGTGAATTTGACTATTTTACCACTACCCTATCAATAAGTCCGTATAAAAACGCCGAGTGGCTTAACACCATCGGCAACGAGGAAGGCTTAAAGCACGGCGTAAAGTATCTATTTTCCGATTTTAAAAAGAAGAACGGCTACAAGCGCTCCTGTGAGTTATCCGAACAATACGGGCTTTACAGACAAAATTATTGCGGTTGTGAGTTTTCCAAAAAAGCGGCGGAGGCAAAAATCAATAAAGAAATATGAAAAAAATATTAACCTATTTTTCAAAGGGCGAAATAATTCTCTGGCTTTTTGAGATTATACTTATAGTAACGTTTTTCTGCATTTTTGACCGCAAGGAATTCTTAAATCTTATTTCCTCCCTTATAGGCATTACGGCACTTCTCTTTTGCGCGAAGGGAAATCCTATAGGTCAAGGACTCGTTATCGTTTTTAGTGCGCTCTACGGCATTATCTCGTTTGGCTTTGCTTATTACGGAGAAATGCTTACCTATCTTGGAATGACTGCTCCTATGGCTCTTATTTCACTTATTTCTTGGGTAAAGCATCCAAATGGTAGCAATCGCTCCGAGGTTAAAATAAGCTCTCTTAAAAGACTTGATATAATTATTATGATTCCTGCAACCATTGCGGTAACGGTTATATTTTATTTTATACTTAAGGCATTTGGTACAGCAAATCTATTTACAAGCACGCTTTCTGTAACAACAAGCTTTTCTGCGGCATTTCTTGCATATAAGCGAAGTCCTTACTACGCAGTGGCGTATATTCTAAACGACATTGTGCTTATCGTGCTTTGGTCATTTGCCGCAATCAAGAATATATCCTACCTATCGGTAATAATTTGCTTCGTTGCATTTTTTATAAACGATGTTTATACCTTTATAAATTGGAAGAAAATGCAGATAAAGCAACAACAATAGGTAAATATTTGTTGCCCTCAATGTTAATAACACAAAAAACGGCTTGAACGCATTAATTTGCATTCAAGCCGTTTAATTTTATTTTTTACTTTAAATCCTTTTTATTAAAAATGGTAATACCGAAGAAGATACATACTGCCGTGCCTAAAACTGCAGGTGCAAGCACGCAAATCACATCGATAAATTCATAGGTTAATCCCGTGCCTATATGGGTTGTAGTAAAAAGATTTACCTTTTGCGCAATTTCAAATGCCTTAACAAGCAATTCATCGGTTTGGTCTACAAACGCAGCAGCAACCGCTACAACCGCACCAACTATGCTAAACAAGAAATTTACACCTATATAAACAATAGTAGTAACTCCCGCATTCTTCATAGAAACACTTAAAAAGCATACAATTGCGGAAACGAAAACGTAAATCAAGAGCGCAAATACTATTGAAAGCAAGGCATACCCTATTGTGTCACTTGTAATAGGCTCCGACTGATAGGAAAAGAATAACAACGAAGCGCCAAGCGTTAAAAGCGCGTGCAAAAGCATTAATGCGCAGCTGACAATGGTGCTTGCTAAAAACATTGAAAGAAAAATCTTTGTTCTTGATTTACCACATATAATTTTATTTCTAATTGTGCCATAGCTAAAATCCTTGCAGATAACAATGGCAAGCAAAATCGGTAAAACAAAGCCAAAATTGCTTCCAAGAGCAAATGAAGTAAAGAACATACTCTTTGCGTTTGTAAATGTGCCTAACAAGTCATTTTCCATACCGCCCATACCCAACAAAAGCGAAAGCCCTTTATAAAGCAAAGGCGTTGAAATAGCAAATATAACTCCGAGAATACAAGAAACCAAGAACAATTTATCCTTAATTATACGACGAATATCGGTAATTAAAAGCTCACGCATGGTATCCACCTCCTAACAAAGAAAGATAATAGCTTTCAATACTTGATTTGCGACAATTTACCGAAAGAATTTCGATATCCGCCGCCAATATCATACCGAGCAATTTATTCAAATCGATGCTTCCGACAATGCGTACTCCGTTTACAAGCTTAACTATATCTGTATATTCCCCGCTTGAAGAAAGCAAATCATACAAGCCTTGCGGGTCACTTACCTCAATTACGGTGGATGGGCTACATTCCTTATCCAATTCCTCTGCCGTTATTTCCTTTATTAAAGAGCCGTGAGAAATAATACCGTATTTAGTTGCAACAAGTGAAAGCTCTGTTAGGATATGTGAGGAAATTAAAAATGTAATATTACGCTCACTGTTTAATCTCAAAATAAGCTCTCTGATTTCCACAATGCCCGCAGGGTCAAGTCCGTTCATTGGCTCATCTAAAATTATAAACTCGGGATCGCCCAAAAGAGCCATAGCAATTCCAAGGCGCTGACGCATACCAAGAGAAAAGTTACCTGCCTTTTTCTTATCGTCATATAACTCCACCAAGCCTACCTCATTAAGCACCTGCTTAATTTTTGCATCGTTCTTTATTCCAAGAATAGTACTTTGCATCTCCAAATTTTCACGCGCAGACATATTGCGATAAATCGAGGGAGATTCAACGATTGCGCCAATCCTTTTACGTGCCGCGATAATTTCGGGAGAATCGGATGGAATTCCAAAAAGCTCAATTTTACCCTCGTTAGCAGATATAAGACCCGTTATAAGACGAATTATCGTCGTTTTACCCGAGCCGTTTTCTCCAACAAACCCATAAATATCGCCACGTTGGATATTCATATTAACCTTTTTTAGAACCATATGCGATTGATATTTTTTTGATACGCCAAACGTGCGCAAAATATATTCCATATTTTCCTCCTGTTTTGCTATATTGTGAGATTATTATATCACGATTACTTAAAAAAATCAACATACTGTTGGTTGAATTAAGGTAAAAAATGTAAAGCACCTCTTGCATTGAATTAGAATTTATTTATTTTTTATTTTACTTATAATCGATAACAAAAAAATAACACACACCAATCGGTGTGTGTTATTTTTTTGGTGAGCCAATCAAAGGCTAAATTGAACTCTTAACTGCTCGATAAATTGGAATTTAATGTTATTTCATTAAGTTATCCTCGATGTATTTTTCGATAATATCAAATGTACCATGAGATTGATATAAATATCTATTACCATTTTCATCGGAATTGTAGCAAAGGTTAATATGATACTCAATATCACCTTGATGCACAATAATCCATCGCTGATAAAAATTTATATCCCGATCATCAGGATAATCCTTCAGCTCTATGTTAAATACTTCAGTCATTATTTTGTTAATTGTTTCTTGATTTTCAATGACAAATTCATACGTAGTAAACTCTCCCTCAACATAGTCATATACCACTTCGATAGATATAGTTCCATCTATTGTCATTGTAGAATATTTTTCAAGTTCTACAAGTTTTGAGGGGGATTGATTTAGGATATCGCACCCTACCGAAAATAACATTAGCATTACTATTAAAAGAAGTGCGGTCATTTTTTTCATAACAATTACCTCCATTAAACAAATTCTTATTTATCGGTAAGTTTATTATATCATATTTTTCATCTAAAGTCAACCTATTGGCACCGAGGAGTGTGCTTTGGAAATGCAAAAAAGCAGAACATTATTTGTCTTGCTTTGATGTATTTATAGAGGAGATAAGCATTACGCGAATACTTGCACAAGCATTATTTAATGACTTATAGGTGTTTTCATCAATATAATTTGTTTTGAATAACAATTCAAGCCAATATCCAGTTTCATTTGCTTCTTTAAGAGCAATTTGAAGCTTGGCTATAAAATCAGCTTTACCGTGAGCATAGTGAGCCTCTCGGATATTAGCCCCTATACTAGTGCCGCTTCTCCCAATTTGATTAGAAATAATAGATTCACGCTTTTCTTTTAAGAATTTTACAAGCTCAATGATAGAAACCGCAAATTTCATAGATTGTGTTGACAATTTATCTTCTTTCATAATTTACCTCTTTAAATGAAGTAATCACTTCGTGATTATGAAGCAGTTGCTGCGCAACAATGAAGCACTCGCTACGCTCGCATGAAGCGAAGCACACAAAAACAATTAGCGAAGCAACTTCATTAGGCGAAGCCATCTTCATTAGCGAAGCGTCTTAATACACCGAAAGGTGTGCTTCATTCAAAAAACAAAAATCGAACACCGAAGTGTTCGATTAAGTTTTTTGTTGGTGACCCGTGGGAGAATCGAACTCCCGTTACCGCCGTGAAAGGGCGGTGTCTTAGCCGCTTGACCAACGGGCCAAATGGTAGCGGAGATTGGACTTGAACCCATGACCTACCGGGTATGAACCGGTTGCTCTAGCCAACTGAGCTACTCCGCCACATCGCTTGTCTCACAAGCGCTTGATTATTATAACATATAAAAAGACATTTGTCAATAACTTTTCGCAAAAAAATATAAAAAAAGTTTTTTGAAAATTTTTAAACTTTTTTTCAAAAAAGTATTGACAAACTATTTTCTTTGTAGTATAATATCAATGTTGCGCAAGCGACCCTATATGCGAGAGTGGCGGAACTGGCAGACGCGCACGTTT
>JAZRAJ010000104.1:0-39212 GCA_045634485.1 Eubacteriales bacterium
TTTATAGTGTTTTTATGGGGCTACTCGCCCCAAACCCTCGCAAGTTTTTTGAAAAAAACTTGACTAAAAACTTTCACACTTTGGTGCAGTGCGAACATAGATTGTTCGACCGTCGAACGCAGTTATTACAGCAAAAAATACCCCTCAAGTTTCAAAGTTCTTGAAGGATAGGGGTGTGGGGGAAGGAAAGCTTCTTTCAAGAAGTTTCCTTTCCCCGCGAAAAAAACATAAAATCCCATTATCCCGCTTTTTCTTTGGCACAAGAGGCGCAAAGAAAAAGCTTGGCAAAAAGAAATCGCCGTAATTATGGGGCCACTCCCCCCAAAGCCTCGCAAGTTTTTTGAAAAAAACTTGACTAAAAACTTTCACACTTTGGTGCAGTACGAACATAGGTTGTTCGACCGTCGAGCGCGGATATTATGGTAAAAAAATAAAACCCTTTCAAAAATTCTTTGAAAGGGGTGCGGGGAAAAGCTTTCTTTTAAGAAAGTTTTCCCCGCAAAAAACACCGTATCTAAATTAATTAAAATAGTAAGGCTTTCCGGTCTTAGCGGACTCGTAGATACCCTCGAGAATCTGAGTGATAACAAATGCCTGCTCAGGCTTTGTAGCAACCTCGGTATCCTCAATAACAGCCTTTATCCAAGCGCGAGCCTCTCTAATAGAGGGAGATTCTCCCTTCTTACCGTCGTTAAAAGCAACTCCGCCTGCCTCGAATGAGGGCTTTGTTACGTACTGACGACCCTTATGAACACCGTTTATACGAACACCGTCCATCATATCAGCGCCTGCCTTTGTACCGCAAAGAGTGGTCTGTGCCTCTCTTACGTCAAGAGAGTTAAGTGCCCAAGAGGACTCAAGAACGATAGTAGCACCATTCTCCATTACGATAAATCCGAACGCAGAATCCTCTACGGTAAACTCCTCGGGATTCCAGTTGCCCCAAGCATTACCCTGGTCTGTATCATTATTAAGCTTATGGAATGTAGTACCTACACAATATTTGGGCTTGTAGTTATTCATTACCCAAAGAGTGAGGTCAAGTGCGTGAGTACCGATATCTATAAGAGGACCGCCGCCCTGCTCATACTCATTAAGGAACACACCCCAGTTCGGAACTGCTCTTCTACGAATAGCAGTTGCCTTTGCGTAGTAAATATCTCCGAATACGCCGTCCTCTGCCTCGCTCTTGAGGTAGAGAGAATCATCGCGGAAACGGTTCTGATAACCGATAGTAAGCTTCTTGCCGGTGCGAGCCGCAGCGTCAAGCATCTTCTTTGCTTCCTCGGAATTTATAGCCATAGGCTTTTCACACATTACGTGCTTGCCCGCCTCAAGCGCATCAACGGTAATAAAGCTGTGCGAGCGGTTAGGAGTACAAACGTGAACCACGTCAATGCTCTCATCCTTAAGAAGCTCCTTGTAATCCTCATAAACCTTTGCGCCCTCAATACCAAACTTTTCAGCGGCAGCCTGAGCCTTTTCAACAATAATATCACAGAATGCAACCATCTCGCACGCATCAATTGCCTTAAGAGCAGGCATATGCTTGCCGTTTGCGATGCCTCCGCATCCTATAATACCAATTCTTAATTTCTTTTCCATAATAATCTTAAACTCCTTAAAATTATATTAGTTTTTCAACTATTTAAATTATACTATCTTTTTTACCGCTTGTCAAGCATTAAAGCATTTAATTTTTTTCTGCGCAAAAAAACAAGCAGAGAGAGAGAGGCTCCCTAAGGATACTCTCTCCCTGCGTTAATAATTCGTCTTACATTTAATTAATTAGACTGTGCCATTTCAAACAGAACGTTGATTCTGATATCAAACATTCCGTTATCCTTGTTTTGATTTATCGCCTCGCAAAGAGAGGTATCTCGAACGTTGGTTTGATACGGGCTCTCGCCTGTGGATTCATACAACCAGTCCCACTCGATTGCGTAAACTCTGTTTATGGTCTCCGATGCGGGAGGATTGTTTTTAATATCCAAATCGTTATTTATTGCGGCTGTTACCTTGGCTATCAAATCATCCAAGCCCGTGCATTTAACGTCAACGTTATCGTTGTTTATAGCGTACGACTTGGTGCTTATCATCGTTTTAGTGCCTGAGCCCGATAAATCATAAACGCTAAATCTTATAATTATCGGAAAATACTCGATAGGCGTACCGTCCTCGCCACGAACAAGCCTGCTGCTTGCATAGTAACCGCTGCCAACGCTAAACGCCGTCTTGCCATCGGTTGTATCGCCGTCAAAGTTTATATCGTACTTAACCTCGGGAATACCCGACGTCTTAACGTATGTAAGCGCACCTCTTGTTCCGGGAATTATTACTCCATCCTCATCCGTCGTGCTTACAAACACCGTACCCTCCGATACACTGTATTCGTGCGAAATATCGCTTCCCGCCTCAATATCAATTCCCCATTTTGCAACTCTCGCAAGCGTTCTTGCAGAGCTTGACGTAGCAAATTTAGTAAGCGTTCCCGAAAGGACTGCAACACCGATAAGCGCCATAGCAAGCGCCACTGAAAGAATGGCTATAGTTATTTTATATTTTCTATGCATACTGACCTCCAACTCAAAAAGTAATATGCTTAATTCAACATACGAAGTAATTATAGCATACTTTTTTCCAAAAATCAACAATTAATAAATAAAATATTGCTTAATTTGCTCCCTAAAGTCCTTAAGCGGTTGCTCCTGTGCTTCAATAAAGCGCTCAGCATCAAAATCATCACGCAAAAACGCATCGGTTCCGAGCAACAAATTAATAAACGCATTATCCTTATCCACATCACGAATGGTAAGCTCGCTATGCGTTTTGCGTATATAATCGAGCATAAGCAAGCCAAGCTTAAATGGCTCAAACGCATCGGGGTCGGTTATATGTATTTGAAATCCTCTGCAAAGCTCGCCTGCGTGCTTTGAAAAGGTAGGAGTAAAATAGCACTCGCGAAGCTTAAAGCCACAAAGCCCAAGGCTCTCGATATATTTAATTACCTCGTCTGCGCGAAGATACGGTGCGCCTATTATTTCAAAGGGCTTAGTTGTACCTCTGCCCTCCGACATATTAGTCCCCTCTAAAAGAACCGTGCCTATATACGCAAGAGCAGATTCATATGACGGAAGATTTGGCGAGGGAAGCACCCAATCAACTCCAAGCGTTCGAAAATCGTCACTTCTCTTTAAATCCTTACAAAGAATGACCTCAAGGTCGCATCCTATATTCCAAACGTCATTTACGTACCTTGCAAATTCTCCAACCGTAAGAGCGTATCTTGCGGGCAAGCCGTACTTACCAACACCCGACCAAAACCGTTCCTCCAAAATAGCACCCTCAAGCCTATTAAGTCCCAACGGATTGTAGCGGTCAAGCACTACCACCCTTTTGTCAAGCCTTGCCGCCCACTCCATCGCCGTTGTAAGCGTGTATATGTAGGTGTAAAATCTTGCGCCCACGTCCTGAATATCATAGGCTATTACGTCCACGTCTGAGAATATATCCGCATCAACGTTATCTCGGTACATTGAATACACTCTAACCTTCGTCTTTTCGTCATCAAAGCTTTCAACCTTACCTCCCGCCTGAACGTTGCCTCTAACTCCATGCTCGGGAGAGTAAAGCGCTTTGAGTTCGTATTTCTCTGCCAAAATGTCAATAGTTGCCCTAAAGCCTCTATTCACTCCCGTCGGGTTTGTTATTAGTCCTATTCTTTTACCCGAAAAGGCGCTATCCACCGCCTCTTCTCTCTCTATTCCATGTAAATATGACATTTTTTCTTCCTTTTGTTATATATTATATATATTAATGTTTTTTGTAGGGAAGAAAACTTTTTTAAAAAAAGCTTTTAAAATGGGGATTTATTTTTTATCATAATTAGTGCGCTCGACGGTTGAATGTGATATGTCGAGCCCACAATATAAACCAAAAGCTTCCCATTCAGGAAGTTTTTTAGTGGGGCTGAGTCATTCAGATGCAGAAGTCGTGATTTGGTTCTCGTCGGCGTACAAAGGTACGCCAGAGGGACAAAGCGCGGCTAAAAAACACACATAAAAATGGAATTTGAGAGATTTTTCTCGAAAATTCCTACAAAAAACAGCTTAAACCATGCTTGTTTTCACTGTTAAAGCTGATTTTTATTTAATTTTATTTCGTGTGTTTTTGTTCTGCGCTAAATGACTCAGCCCCGATTCTTGTTAAGCACAAGCTTAATTAATTTTACCATATATATTATAACTTGTCAACAGGTGGAGGGAGTATTTATTTAATTTAATGCGTGCGGCGTGAGCGTTATATTTAGTGAATACGATATAAGCGTGGCGAACAATGCTAAATGAATAATGAAGCCGCTTCGCTGATGAATAATGAAAAACGAATAATTTCGGTAAATTTTCGTTTGAACGAAAATTAATTTTATTGTATTCGGGAGGGGAAATCCCTCCCCTACCGCATATTTGTTTATGTTTTTCTTGATTGATGACAACATAAAATCCTATGTTTTTGGACCGTCGAGGACGCCGGTCCCTACAACCGAGGTTCAGTGCGAACACACCACACTCAACCGTCGAACGCACAAATTACGGCAAAAAATAAGCCCCCTTCTTTCAAGGTTTTTAAAAGAAAGGGGGTATGGGGGAAAGAAAAGCTTTTTTCAAAAAGTTTTCTTTCCCCCACGTATTGTTCTATTACATTAACTATAGCTTCTTCAAAAATTCAATATTAATGCGAGCGGATTCAAGCTCTGTAAGGCCCTCGTCCATACGGTCCTGCTCAACAACAAGCCACTCAGCGCCCGACTCAACAGAAGCCTTAACCATTGCGGCAATATTAACTCTGCCCTTTTCGTAATTGCAAAAATCAAACTTATCACGTGGCTTAGGCTCATTTGGAGAATGAGAAATGGAATCAAAGCCATCCTTTGCATAATAGTTCTTTATATGAACAAGGTCACATCTATTCTTGAATTTACGAATATAACGCTCCGCCTCGCCAACCTCAAGCTCGAGCCATGCGGTGTCGATTTCGGGTTGAAGCTCCTCAGGCGTCATAGCCTCAAAAAGCCAATCGTAAAGTCGCTTACCCTCATACTCGCACATTTCAAAATGGTGATTATGATAAAGCAGCTTTATTCCGTTTTCCGCAAATTTTGCGCTTGCCCTCTTTAAGGACTCGTAAACACCCTCGTGCTTTTCCCCGCCCTTATGAAAATCGATATGCATATAGGAAATACCCACGTATTTTACGCCAAGAGCAAGGCTATCTGCAATATGTCGGTCAAGCTCGTCGCAAATGCCGGGAAATCCTACGTGCGAGGAGATAGGAATCAATCCCACCCTATCACAAATCTCACGCATCTCGCATGCCGTCTTACCGCAAAGGCCCGCAAGCTCAACTCCGTCATAGCCCATTTCCTTTAAGGCGACAAGAGTTCCCTCGACGTCATTTGCCAAGGCATTTCGTAATGAATAAAGCTGAATAGCAATAGGCAAATTCACAACCGCCTCCTAAATCAAATATGAATTACAAATTACGTATAATTCCAAAAATCTCGTTTGATATTTCCTCAACCGTACGATTTGCCGAAACTATAAATATCTTTTCTCCATCGCCTCTCAAATCCTCAATAGCGGTATAAAAGGCATTTCTTACCTCGGTAAGCTTTTCAAGATTTTCATATATTTCAACGCTCTCGCGTCCCTTGGATATACGTGCAAGACTCTCCTCGGGAGTGAGGTCAAGATAAATGCAGGCATCGGGTCTGCGAATTTCGGGACAGTCGATATTCATTTTGCGAACCCACGCATAATCGGTGGACATACCCTGATACGCAAGATTTGAATAGTAATATCTATCGGAAATAACCGTGGTTCCCGCATCGGTAAGCTCGTTTATCTCTGCATTATGCCCGATTCTATCCAAAACGAACATCGCCGCCATCTCGCACTCGGTCTTTTTTTCCTTGCCCGAAAGCGCACGGCGCAACGCCTTACCGCTCTCGTTAGTGGTAGGCTCTGCGGTAATGTGAACGCTTTCGCCAAGAGCTGAAAGCTTTTCAGCAAGAAGCTCTATTTGCGTAGTTTTTCCTGCTCCGTCTATTCCCTCAAAAACAATAAATTTTCCTTTAGTCATTTTAAACTCCGTATAAAACGTTTTATGCGTTATCCTCGTTTGGAATAACGATTGCAAGTCCAAGCTCTGCAAGAGCCGAGGACTCGGGCTCAGAGGGACACTTTGTCATAAGCTCGGACGCATTCTGTACCTTCGGGAAGGCGATAACGTCACGAATATCCTCAAGTCCGAGGAGCAACGTAACAAGACGGTCAAGACCGAATGCAAGACCTCCGTGAGGCGGTACGCCGTAGCGGAATGCCTCAAGAAGATAGCCAAACTTTTCCTTTGCCTCCTCAACTGTAAGGCCAAGAACCTCAAACATCTTAGACTGAATCTTGGAATCGTAAATACGAATAGAGCCACCGCCAAGCTCGGTTCCGTTAAGAACTATATCGTAAGCCTTTGCACGAACTCTGCCGGGGTCACTGTCGATAAACTCGAGGTCCTCGTCCATAGGTGCGGTAAAGGGATGGTGCTTTGCGTAAAATCTTCCGTCCTCCTCACTGTATTCAAGAAGCGGGAATTCGGTTACCCACAAGAACTTAAAGTCAAACGGATCAAGAAGTCCCAAGCGCTTAGCGCACTCGCAACGAAGAGCGCCGAGGGAGTCAAATACAACGCTGTTCTTATCTGCTACGATAAGCACGAGGTCACCTGCCTCAAGTCCGACTGCTACCTTAATAGCCTCGTTCTCGGCATCGCTAAGGAACTTAGCGTAGGACGAGGAGATATCTCCGTTTTCCGCATACTTAAGCCATGCCAAGCCCTTAGCGCGGTAGGACTTAACGAACTCAACCAAGGAATCAATCTCCTTACGTGAGAACTTCGCTCCACCCTTTACGTTGATAGCGCGTACAGAGCCACCGTTCTCGATTGCACCCGAGAACACCTTAAAGCCACAATCCTTAAGAATCGATGAAAGGTCGCAAAGCTCAAAGCCAAATCTGATATCAGGCTTATCCGAGCCAAAGCGGTTCATAGCCTCCTCGTAGGGCATACGAATAAAGTCGCCCTCGTAGTCAATACCCATATAATTCTTTAAAACGTACTTCAAGAAGCCCTCGTGAACCTTCATTACGTCATCTGCGGTAACAAAGGACATCTCGGTATCAAGCTGTGTAAACTCAGGCTGTCTGTCGGCTCTAAGGTCCTCATCTCTAAAGCAACGTGCAATCTGGAAGTAGCGGTCAAAGCCCGATACCATCAAAAGCTGCTTGTAAAGCTGAGGCGACTGAGGAAGTGCGTAGAACTTACCCTTGTGAACACGCGAGGGGATAAGATAGTCACGCGCACCCTCGGGAGTAGGCTTACAAAGGTTAGGAGTTTCAATATCAATAAATCCGTTATCTGCATAGTAATCTCTTGCAAGCTTAGAAATAGTTGAACGTGCAATAATATTTCTCTGCATATCGGGGCGACGGAGGTCAAGGTAACGGTGACGCAAGCGAAGCTCTGCGTTTACCTTGCTTCCCTCAACTATCTCAAAGGGAGGGGTTTCGGCAGCCGAAAGAATTTTAAATTCATCAACCACAATCTCAATCTTACCCGTGGGAATATTCTTGTTAATCGCGCCCTCTCCGCGAAGACGAACCACGCCCTTTGCCAAAAGCACGTACTCGGCTCTTACGGTGAAAGCCTTATCGAATATTGCTCTATCGGTCTTATCGTCAAATGCGAGCTGAAGAATACCCGTTCTGTCACGAAGATCGATAAAAATAAGTGCGCCAAGATCTCTCTGCTTCTGTGCCCAACCCATAACGCAAACTCTTTCGCCTACGTTAGATTCGTTAAGTTCAGCGCAAAGATGTGTGCGCTTGTCATTTGCCGTTAAAAATTCTGCCATA
Organism: Eubacteriales bacterium; assembly: GCA_045634485.1. Lineage (GTDB taxonomy): Bacteria > Bacillota > Clostridia > Oscillospirales > CAG-272 > HGM12713. The sequence continues at coordinate 7,965 of JAZRAJ010000104.1, forward strand.
ATAACATCTCTTTTCTTATATTTAAATATTTTATTTTACAACATAAAAAGTCAAATTAATTATACACCAAATTAAAGAAAAAATCAAGACCTTTATTTTCCTATTTTAAAACATTTTTTAAACAAAGAAAACGCACCTGCGCCAAAAAAAGAGCCGCGGCGATAACCACGGCTCTAAAATTATATTTTATTTTTTATGCAACTAACGAATAATAGATGGTAATCGTTATAGTATCATTATTCGAAATTTCAGGAGCATGCTGTACTTCTTTTATTTGAGAATCGGATACGATAGAATACGACAGACCGTTTTCAAGCAAATAAGCTATTTCTCCGTTAAGCTCTACATAATCCATTTGACCGGCAAGCTGTCCGTTCTGATAGCTGATAAAGTAGCCTTCTTCAAATGCCAATTTATGCGAGCCATACTGAAGCATATAATATCCTGCAAGATTTTCGTTAAGGTCATTCTTGGTGGTTGCATTATTAACGGCGTTATACATATCAATATCTGAGCCAAATGCATCCTCAAGCATTCCCGCATCCTTTATTTGAACAATCAAATCCCAGTAAAAATCGCTAACTTCTACGGAAATATTGGAAATTTCGAAGGTCTTTCCAACCAAGGAATTAGTTTCTACGTTCCAGATCTTAGGATTATTATTTTCATCATATCTCCAAAGCGCTATTCCCGTTTGCAGGTAATCCTCTACGGTTTGCTCCTCTGCCGAATAGAAGCAAAGTCTTCCCTCTATCTCATTGCCGTCATTTTCAATGCTTGCCCACTTATCATAGGAATCGCAATAGAAAATATACTCCAAGCTCTCGCAATCGCTAAAGCAATCGCCGCCTATCTTAGAAAGCGTGCTCGGCAATATTATTCTGCTAAGCGATTGGCAGGAAACAAAGCAATTTGCGCCCAAAAACTCAACTGAAGGAATAGATACCGAGGAGAGAGATACGCAGTACGCAAAGCAGGAATCGCCAAGCCTTACAATGCTTTCGGGCAGGATTATCTCGACTAAGGACGAGCAATCCATAAAGCAAGCGCTCTCTATTGCGTTAATCTTATCCGACATAATAACGGTTGAAAGCATGGTGCATCCCGCAAAGGCAGAGGAATCCAATGCGATTGCATCGGGTTCGTCGTTATACAAGCCCGAAAGATCAATAGACTCCAAGGATACGCAATTTCTAAAGCAGCTACTTCCAATAAAGCGAGTGCTTTCGGGCATAACCACGGTTCTAAGGCTTGCGCAGTCCTCGAATGCGTTATAGCCAAGGTAAACCTCTGTACCCGAAATAACGATTTCCTCTATTGCGGAGTTTTTAAATGCATCGTTGTTTATAGTCTTAATGCTTGACGGAAGAACTACCCTTTTAACGGTTTCGTTGTTCTCCAAAATAGCGGTTGGTATAGCGGTGCAGCCCTCTTTAACCTCGAGCGACGTAGCACCCTCCACAACGCCCATTAAGGAATTTCCAATATATTTACCGCCATTATATATCTCGTACTCAAATGCCGAGCATCCGTCAAACGCATTTTGCGCAACGCCTACAAGGCTATTAGCCAATACTCGCTCAAGCTCGGAGCAATTCTTAAACGCATACTCGCCCAGATACTCAACGGTGTTAGGCAAGGTAATCTGCTTAATATTAGTTCCCGCAAAGTAGCTTCCAATGCTCGTTACGCCATCTCGCAAGGTAATTTCGGTGGGGATATGCTTAGAAACCCAAATGATTTCGTTTGACGTCTTACTGTAAAGAATTCCGTCCAAGAACTCGTAGTCACTATCTTCGGAGCAACTTAAAATTCCGTTGTAGCCGTCAAATATATTCGTATATCTATCGGGAAGCGCAACCTTATTTAAGGAAATGCAATCAATGCTTAAGCCCGCAAAGGCTTCCGCCTCAAGCTCTATCCCCTCTTGAAGAACAAGCGTTCCGATTTTTCCGTCGCCCTTAAAGGCATCGCTTAAAATTCCATTTATCTCATATCCGATATGCTCTTGATCGCATCTCTTTCCTCGACCGTAGGTAGAGGGTATCACAAGCTTATCGATATCCTTTGACAAATCAATTTCGGCAACACGCCAGCGAGCCGCGTCGTATTCCTCAAAAACAATACCTGTATAGGTCCATTTTGCATACAAATGCACCTCTTTATCTGAATTTTTAAGGTCGAGGTCGGAATAATCCCAATATTCCTTTGTGTATTCCTTATCAAGATACCATCCCTCAAAATCATACTTATCAAGGAAAAGCCAGCTCGTGTCAATACGGTTTCCGGTTTTCCACTCAAGGTCTGCATTAGAAAGGCAGAAGGGATTTATAGCCTCCTCAACGCTAAGAGCGGTAAGCGCATTTTCGCCCCATTCAATTGTTTTATCTCCAAAATAGTGCAAATAAACGCTTCTTTTTACCTCGTCAAATATCGGACGGCAATCAAGCTCGTATATATTCACACCGTTCTCGTTTCCACATTGATAGAACATAAAGGATTCAAGAGTTATAGACTCTCCGGGCGCATAGGTCTGCTTTCCTATCTCCCATCCAATCAACTCCTGCCCCTCTCCACCGTCGGCAGTGGTTGGCAACGTTATAGTATCGCCAAGAGAAGCCTTGGTTCTACTGTCATCGCCGTCAAAAATATAATAATACTCATTCGTGGGGGTAGCCTCGTCCATATTGGAAGAATCACCTCCGCCACACGCCGTAAGCCCTATAGCTACGCATAGAGCCAAGCAGGTAAGCAATAAAAGGGTTAAAGCTCTTTTCATAACAACCTCCGTATTAAGCTTTATTTGGCATCATTATACCATATTTTTGTAAAAAGTTCAATATGTTTTGGGGTATTTGGCAAAATTAGGTTTATTTTTTTATTTAAGTAAAATTATTAATATTAGTACAATTCATAATTCATTTTTTGGTTGACAAAAGGTGTAAACGGTGGTATAATATATTTAACTGTAATATTAGCGCAGGTCTGCGCAAATCCCCAAAGGAGAACTAAAAATATGGAAAAAACAACCGAAAAGCAGGAATTTGAATTTTCGTTCATTTCCTTTCTAAAAATATTCAAGGGAAAGCTTAAAATGCTCGTTGCATTAGGACTTATTGCGGCGATACTCGGCGGCGTCGTTGGCGCACTTACCGTTACCGTTGGCAAAAAGACCTATGGAAACCTTTTGGCATTCTACTTCCCCACCCAGGAGCAAACGGGATATTCAAACGTTATCCCCCTTCTTGAGTCAGACCTCTTTACAGAGAACATTCTTATAGGAAATAAGGACGTTGACGTTACCGATGCCGAGGGCAAAACCGTTTCGGTAAGCATTCCCGACCTTCCCTACACCGCTGAGGAGGAAGCAGAGATTGCAAAATACGCAGCGGAAAAGATAAAGCTTGCAGAGGACATAAAGAGCTACAAGAATCAGCTTAACTCACTCCCTCTTGAAATTGAAAATTTAAAGTCACAGCTTGAGGCGGCAACAGGCGCTTATACTCCCCTTAAGGAGGAATTAACCGAGCTTTGGACCGTATATTCCGACGTGCTTTCCGCAGATGCATTAGCAAAAATAAACGCTCTTGAAAGCAGCGAGAAATACGTAACCGCAAAGGATAACTTCCTCAACACTCAAAAGGCTCACGGCGAAAAGGTTATAGAGCAGGCAACCGCCTCGGAAAATCTTTTCAAGGCAGAAAGAGCTTACAAGGAGGCAGTTGAAAAGTCGGATGCAATTATCGAATCGCTCCGCGCAGAGTGGAGAAAGGACCCCGCCAACAAGGAGCTTATCGAGGACTTCTCGGATTACGTAACCTATAGCTTTACAAAGGACGGCTCGCCCTTGCAGATAAACAATCAGCTTAAGGAGGATACCTCAGGTAAGGTTCTTTACATTGACGTAAGAATCCCCGAGGATATCGCACTTGCGAATAAGGTTATAAACAACATTCTTGATAACGTAGCAGATTTCGTTATTTCCAACACTACTCCCGTTGAAAAGAACGACCAAATCGAATGTATGCGTATTAGCTCAGGCGAGGCAAAGGACGTTAAGGAGGATTCCTTAATTAAGACCGCCTTAATATTCGCAATCATCTTCTTTGCGGCTATCGAGCTTATTACCTGCTCGGTTATCTTCTGCTCCTATTTAAAGAGAACCTTTTTCCCCTCTACCGAGGACGCAGCCACCGCTACCGAGGATAGCGAAAAAAGTGAAAATAGTGAAGAAAGCACAGAAAACTAATAAAAATTAAAAAGAGGCGGAGTCATTCCGCCTCTTTTGCTTAAATATAAATTACTGAGGTAAATATTATGCCAAACCAAATCGACCTTAATCATCTACTATCTCAAATGACACTTGATGAAAAAATCGGTCAGCTTGTTCAAACAAACGGAATACTCTTTTTAAAGGACGATGCCGAGCTTACAGGACCTGCCGCACAAATTGGAATAGACCTTAGCTTTAGAAAAAATATCGGCAGTCTGCTTAATTTTAAAAATGCCGAAAACGCAATAAAAATACAAAAAAAGCATCTTGAGGACGACCACAATAAAATCCCTATGCTTTTTACTATGGACGTTATTCACGGATGCAGAACTATATACCCAATCCCCTTGGCTCTCGGAGCATCCTTTGACCCAGAGCTTGTCGAGGAATGCTCACGAATGGCGGCAAAGGAGGCGGCGGCAGATGGTGTTCACTTAACCTTTGCCCCTATGGTTGACCTCTGCCGTGATGCAAGATGGGGACGTGTTATGGAAAGCTGTGGCGAGGACGCCTACTATAACGGAGTTATGGCGGCGGCTCAAATTCGCGGATACAAGGGCGATGACCTCTCAAGCAACGAGAGTATCGCAACCTGCGTTAAGCATCTTGCAGGATACGGCGCAGGAGAGGGCGGTAGAGATTACAACACTGTTGAGATTTCCGAGCATTCCCTACGTGAATATTATCTACCCGCATATAAATCCTGCATAGATGCAGGTGTTGACATGGTAATGCCGTCATTCAATAATTTAAACGGCGTTCCTTCAACGGCAAATACTCATCTACTCTGCGACATTCTTCGTAATGAGTGGGGATTTGACGGTGTTGTAAATAGCGACTACGCCGCAATAAAGGAGCTTATGAAGCACGGCGTTGCAAATACCCCCAAGGAGTGCGCAAGGCTTGCGTTTGAGGCTCAATGCGATATAGATATGGTTTCCCCCTGCTATGCAAATTACCTAAAGGAATTAATCAACGAGGGTGTCTTTAGCGAGGAAGAACTTGACCGCTCGGTAATGCGTGTGCTTAAATTAAAGGATAGCCTTGGACTTTTTGAGGACGCATATCACGGAGCAGACCCAGAGAAAATAGCCGCTCTCGAGCTTTGCGACGAGCATAGGGAAATAGTAAGACGCGCCGCCGAGGAATCTGTAATTCTGCTTAAAAACGACGGAGCTCTCCCATTTTCAAAAGATGCAAAAAAAATAGCAATCATCGGCCCATTTGCCGACAATCACGAAATTTTAAGCTGGTGGAAATGCCGCGGCAATAAGGGGCGCACGGTAACCGTAAAAGAGGGTGTCGAGGCGCTTTTGCCCAATGCAAAGGTTTCTGTTCTTTCCTCTTGCTCGCTTGCATATAATGCAGAAATAGACGAAAGCACCTTAAATGCTATAAATGATGCCGTTGAGCTTGCAAAAGACTCGGATGCTACAATAATTTGCGTTGGCGAGGATTATAGATATAGCGGCGAAGCAAACTGCCGCACAGACCTATCACTTAACAAGCCTCAAAAACGTCTTATCGAGGAAATATCTAAGATACAAAAGAACTCTACCGTTCTTCTGTTCGGTGGTAGACCCTTGGTGCTTGTTGACGAGGACAGATATGCGCATGCAATACTTGAAGCCTTTCTCCCGGGTCATGAGGGTGGAAATGCCTTAGCAAGACTTCTATTTGGCTATGCAAATCCATCGGGTAAGGTGTCAATGAGCTTTCCTCGCTCGGTCGGTCAGTGTCCGGTTTATTACAACCGAACCGCAACGGGCAGACCTCCCAAAAACCCCGATATACCCACTCCCACAAACTTTACGTCGGGATATATAGATTGCGGAATAACTCCGCTTTATACATTCGGATACGGTCTTTCATACACTAAATTTGAGTATAACTCTATGACGCTTGATACGAATACATTGACTAAAGACTCAAAAATAAAGGTATCGGTTACTCTTACAAACGTTGGCTCGGTTGCAGGCAAAGAGGTGGTTCAGCTTTATTTGCGTGATCTCGTGGCTACGGTTGTAAGACCCGTGCAGGAGTTTAAAGCCTTTAAAAAGGTATATCTTGAGCCGGGAGAAGCCAAAACCGTTGAATTTGAAATTGACGAGCCTATGCTCCGCTTCTGGAATATAGATAATCAATTCGTTTCCGAAAAAGGAGAATTTACGATATCTGTAGGCTACGCCGACCACTTTGCATTTACCGAAAAATTTGAATTAATTTAAGATATCATTTTTATTAATATTTATTAATATTATAGAGGGACTAATCAGATTTTAGCAAAAAACGCTAAATTTGACAGTCCCTCTATCATTTTATGCTTTATACTGTATTATTTTTCCGCACACTTAAGTATCTCACCTATAAGGCTTTCGGTATACTCATTGAGGGCTACGAAATTCATAGCATCTCTATATATTTTCTCAAGCTCAAAATGTGCCTCGCCTGCTCTTTTTAGCTCGTCGGTAGCGGCGTCGACGAGCGCCTCGGAAATTTTTCCTGCGCTTCTACTCTTAAATTTAAGCTCGCGTGCATCCTTGCTTGAAAGCAACGTAAAATCAAGTGCTCTGCGTAGCGAAATAACGCCCCGTTGCCCCTTTTTAGTAAGAGCAAAAAGCGTTTTACTCTCCTCAAAAAGCACAGCATTTGGAAGCTCGGGAGTAAGAGGCTCAAAGGAAATCGCTATTTTACAGCCCTTGCGTCGAGCCTCCTCGCATATCTCTCCGAGCACTAAATATCCTATTCCGTAACGCTCCTCTATATAAACGGTTTTCCTTGCAATTGCGGTATATGAATCAATCGTGCATCTACCATTCATACCTATTGCGCCGTTGAGTCCTATTTTAGATTCAAAGCCGCCGTCCGAGGCAATCGAGCGAGTTAAACGCTTAGCAATACGTGCCACTCGCCCCTTATTTACGTACGGCAAAATCATCTCCCTTGACGCCATATCGCTCTCCATCGCCGCCGACAAAAATCTATACGCAAGCGCATATGCAGACTTCTTTTTTTGGCTAAGTGCCTCTATCCTCTCTCGCTCTAAAAAAAGCCTATCGCTATCCCAAAATCTACCAAGGTCAACGAGTGTATCCCGAGCACCGACAAGCTCCACCTCCTCCGAATGTGGCGCCGTTGAATCTATTATTGCTATACGCTTTTCTATAATTACTCCGTCAAGCGATGAGGCATCCGACGAGCATCTGTAGCGCTCAACGCACATTCCACGGCGCTCCGCCTCGTCAGCAAGTCTGCGCATTAACGTGCTTTTACCCGTACCCGGCCCACCCTTTATAAGGTATCTGCGCTCGATTGCCTTAGCGCCGAATATCTCCTTATAAAAGCTGACGAACCCTCGACCGCTGTTTGCGGCGGCAAAGAACTCGATTTTTTCCTTAAAGTCGGTAGTTATTTTTTTATTTTCAAGCATAAAAATCCCCCTCTTGCATAGCATTTACACTAAAAATATATGCAAAGGGGGATATTTTTGTTTTTTTATCTTTGAATTATTTTTACGTTAACAGGAGAGATTCCCGCCTGCTCGTAAACTATCTCGTTTATCTGGGATATCTGCGCCGCCTGCAAGCCGTCACTCTTAACAACTATGCTTGCGCTATCCTCCTTTATAACGGCAACGCACTCCTCAAAGCCCTTAGCCTCGATAAGAGTTTCGATGTTTGCCTCTGCCTCCATAACCTTTGCCATAGCGGTTATCTCTGCAAGAGCGTTCGACTTTGCCTCATCGGAGGATGCAGTGTTATCAACTACGCCCTGCAAAACCTCAAGAGCCTCGTCACGAGTGCGCTTGCGATCAAGCTCAACGCTTGAAAAATATGTATCCACACTACCGTCGCTTTCCTTTTCATTATTCTTATCGCTCTCGGAATTAACGTCCTGCATACCTGCCCCCTGACTGTAATCAAAGCCATCGTCCTCGGATTGATTAAAAACCGTTATTCCCACGACGAGCGCCACCGCAATAACACCAATTGAGGCTATAACGACTAAATTTTTCTTTCCCATTTTAGATACGAAATTGCTAATCTTTTCCTTAAGGGTTTCGTTTTTCATAAAGCTTCTCCTTTAAAAATTCATTTGTTACTACGCTAAATATATATTAGCGTACGGAGGCTTTTATGACTACGAGCCGACAACAAAAATTTTATTTGCGCTTATATCAAAAGCCGAGGAAATCAGCGAAACTATCTTATTTTTTACCTCGTAGCTATCTCCCCCGTGACAAACTATGCCAATACCCGCAATTTCGGGGTAGCTGTAGCCCTCCAAAATCGCCTTTTCTCCCGACCCACTACCAATAACCACGGTTTGATTTTTAGTTGATGTGTTGCCCGATTGCGAATCTATTGCATATATGGCTTGATATCCACCCTTCAAGGTAACCACCGCATAAGCACCGCTTACACCGTCCACACGGTTGCAAAGCTCCTCGATGCGCTCCTCAAGCATTTCGGAATATTTTGAGGGGTCAAGCTCCTCTATGCTATCCCCCACGTCCTCGGTATTTTGAGCGCCACTCTTACCAATAAGAATTATAATTACACCTATAAGTGCAAGCGCCGCAAGGGCATAGATTTTCTTCGCCCTTAAAAAGTTAAATATTGTATTTTTTAACATATTATTTTATTATAGCACCCTTTAATTTAAAAGTTTTACCGCTTATGATATTATATTTTTTAGCACTATTTATAAATAATAGTACACCCCTTTGAAAGCCTATTTTGACATATTTCGTCTATAATTTTAGGGTCTAAATCATACCCTGAACGATACAAATACACAACAACCTCGTCAATGTAATATTCGTCACTGTTTTCGCCTATTAAAATTTTAACATCTATATCGTTGGCATTAGCGGAAGTCCTGCTAATCACTTCGTTTTTTAAGTTTTTCTCTGCATTTTCAACTGTTGCATAATTTAAATAATTATTATACATTTCAACACTATTTTCTTCAATTTTACCCGATGCTTCAAAGAGAGATGCTATACCATCTACCTCCTCGCCTCCGCTATTTATAAGCTCGAATATCGGAAAGGCGATGCACCCAATACTGCAAAGTCCGCAGAGCAAGCGAACGTATTTTTTGCTTTTTCCATCGGGGGCGAGAGAGAATATTATCGCACCAACAAAGGCAAAGGCAATCAAGCCTAAAAAATATTCGGTCATTTTTTCTTTCTCCCTTACGCTGCCGCTACGATAGTCTTCATAAAAATACAAAGTGACAAAACGAACATCATTCCAACTCCGCAAACCACGGCAAGCATACATCCATACGCTTCACTAAAGCTTGCAAGAAGCCTTGACTCCCTCTCGCAACCGATTATATCGGCAAAGGTTGAGGCAATTCCAAAAACGAAGCGTGTGAGAAGCAGAGATATCGCCATTGGAAGAACGATAAGCGCAATAATAATTATTCCACCCACTCCAAAAATGCTTTTTAGATAGGTCACACTGCTCGCAACCGTTCGGAGTGCCTCGCCAAGATTTCCGCCAACTATAGGGATAACCGTGCTACTCACCAACCGCCCTGCCCTTGCGCTAACGCTATCGGCAACCGCACTGAGAGTGGTTTGTGCCGCAAGCGAGGAAAGCAAAACCGTCATAGAAAGTCCAAGCATAAATCCGTAAATTCTTTTAACCGTGCCAAGCACGCGACCACTTTTAAGCTCGGTGCAAAGCACATCACAAAATCCAAGTATCAAAAGCAGAGCAAAAACAGGTACGGCGCTTGCCGCCCAAAGCTTTTCAAAAACCGTGAGAAAGCAATATAGCGTAGCGCCACCCGCACTTGCCGTGGTAACGTTGCCTCCCAAAGCCCAAATGCTTACGGTTACAGGTATCATTCCGTTAACAAAAACGGCAATTTGCGAGAAAAACTCGCCGAGGCGCTCAAAATGTGTATAAAAGGCATAGCCCGCAGAGCAAAATATCGAGCCGAGCGAGCAAAATCGCATAACCGATGACATAACCTTATTATCGCTTTGCTCCGAAACCACGCAAAGCACCGCCGATATCAGCAAAACGCCCATCATCAAAAGCAAAAGCCTGCAGGTTGTTGCCGCCTCGGCTCCAAAAAGATTAAGCAAGACAGATACGATAGACTCGGGCGTAGTCATTTTTTCTATCGCATTAAAATAGCTTTCCTCATCTTCAAGCGCTCCGTCATCAAAATAATTTTCAACCGCATCGGGAACACCTTCACGAAAGCCCTCCCACACATCCGCAGGTATAGCCGTTTCTGCCTCACTTGCAAGCACAGAAATTGAAAAAGCGTTAAGCAAGGCGACTAAAGCCAACGCAGATATAAAAATCCTTAAAAATTTTCTCACATCCGTCCTCCGTTACGAGCCTCTTGATAGCACGTCGGCGGCAAACTCAAGTATTTCGGTTAAAATCGGCAACGAAAGAGAGAAAATTATAGCCCCCGCCACCGTTTCCACGCCCTGAGCAAGTCCACCCTCGTCGCAATCCTTGCATATATCGGCGCATATTCTGCCTATAAGCGCAATGCCGAGTGCCTTTATCATAACCGAGAGCGACCTACCAACGAAGGACTCGGAGTCAACAAAGCCCGAAACGATATCACGAACCGTGCTTATTCCCCTTGAAAGCTCAAAAAGTGCTAAGCCAAAAAGCAAAAGCGTTGCCCCAACCTTAACGAATGCCGAAAATCCACGCCCCATTCCACGAAGAACGAGTAACGCAACGAGAGCGACGAGCGCAAGCCCTGCGGCACGGAGCATTAGCGTCATAGCATCCATCAAAGCTCAAACACCGTTCTCACACTTTCAATAAGCGTACCGACCTCCTCAACGAGCATAAGCATTACAACGATTATGCCTGCTACGGTAACGAGCATCGCCTGCTCGTCACGCCCACTTTTTGAAAGTATTGAGGAAACGATGGATATAAGTATTCCTATTCCCGCAATTTTAAGTATAAGTCCAATTTCCATATTATTTTATCCTTGATTTAACCTTGAACTTGCTATAAGTCTATATTATTAAATGCTATAAGTCTATATTATTAAAATAACTACCGCAAGCGCCGTGCAGAGCGCAACGGTAAATATCGCTCTTTTACGCTTTAGCGAGTCCTTTATAAGCTTTTGCTCTCTTGCACGCATTCTTTCAATATATAACGAGCAACGTGCAAGCTCGTCCTGTCGGTAGCCCTTGCCAAAATCCCTTGAGAACGCCTCTAAAAGCTCACGAGCCTCGGAGTCCTCAATATCAACGCTCTCCGATAGCAGACAAAAATCCCTTGGCGGTTCTTTTTTTGAATATCCCAAAACCAAAAGCAATTTTTCATCAAATCGCCTTAATATCTCGCTTGCGGGCAAGGAATAGCACTCTATCATATTTTTCGTATGCTCAAAAAGAGTGCGTAATGCGCTAACCGATGCTATCGAGGCGTCTATTTTCTCACACAAATTAAGTGATATCATAACCGAGCTAAAAATCATTATAAGCGCACCTATTATTTTCAATAACCCTATCCGCCTCCTCCCGACCGTAAAGAGAATACCTAAAACCTCCGCCCCTGCCAATGCGTAACGAAACGTAGAGTCCAAAGGCGCAAGCCTTATGCAGAGTATATATTCCGCTTTTTAGCATAACCGAGGAAATGTCCGCTCCGTGAGCGCTTGCTATAAGCGGAACGCCACAGTTTTGCGCATCGGCAATTGCCAACGCCTCCTCCTTGCTTCCAATCTCATCGCAAATTATTACCTCGGGATTCATAAAAAAAGTAGAAATTCTAATCCCCTCCGCCTTGGGATATCCAACAAAGGCATCAATTGAAAGCGCACGGTCGCTCTTTGACGCAGATTTACTCTTAGACCTAAAGGATAGCTCCCCGCGAGTGTCTATAACCGATACTCTCATAGGCTCGCTACCCGAGGCGAGCGCATAGGCAAGCGAGCGCAAGCAGGTGGTTTTACCTTGTGCAGGCGGCGAAAAGATAAGAACACCTTGTCCAAGACGAATATTTTTTCTAACGGCTTCAAGCAAGCCAAGGTCTGCAAGAATATCCGAGCGAGGTATTCTGATATTAAGGGCTGAAATATCGTAAACTCCGAATATCCTGCCACCCTCCACCGCCGCACTGCCGCAAACACCAACCCTTATTCCCGATGGGAGAGATACGTAGCCCCTTATTATGCTCTCGCTATAAGCGTAAAGCGAGCCGTCGCACATTCTGTTAAAAATGCTTAAAAGCTCGTCCTCGGAAACGATTATATCAGTTGCGGCATTTCGTTTTCTTTCTGCCGAGCCAACGGTTAAATAAGCGCATCTATCCTTGCGAAGCCGAATCTCCTCAATTCGCTCCCCCGCTCGGCAAGCCTTAAAAATTTCTTTTATTCCATGGTAAAGCCCTTCGGGGAAATAACGCCTAAGCTCCTCAACAAAATCATACCCGCATACAGAGCTGGTGCATCTAACGTCATCTAAAGCAATAGCCATTTTTACCTCCGTATTTTTTTAAAATTTTCTTGCCAAAAAGCACTGTCTGCTAAAGCATATTCGCAAAAAAATTAAAATATTCCGGCTTGTAAAAAAATTAAATCCACCGTTCGCCGCAAAATATTCGACGTTTTTATAAAATTCGACACAAATTAGAGATTTTTTAGGATTTTATTGCTAACTTTTTTTATTTTTTTGTAATAAACTATTGCATATTTTTGCTTGTTATGCTATAATAATATGTAAGTTTAATATATTATATAGATACATATTTTATGGAGGTAAATATGCTCTTAAAAAATGACAGAAAGCCTGCCTTCGCATATGCGTCATATCAAAGCGGCGCAGAAAAAAGCACGGCAGATAAAGATTTTATTACTCGTATGAGCTCCGAAGGAGATGATTTTGGTAACTTCACCTCTGGCGCTCCTGCAAGCCATACAGCACAGCACCACAAAAAGCAGGCTCCCAAGGCTCCAAGCAATAAACCCGCAGGTGGCAAGAAAAATTATATGCCCTTTGTTTTTGCAGGAATAGTTGTGGTTGCGCTTATCGCAATTATAGCGCTTATAGTTGCAATATTCAACGCTCCCAAGTCAAGCTCTAAGATTGACGACACCGTTTATTTTACATACGTTGACGATAACAACGAGTATCACGTTGTAGTAAACGGCAAGGAAATCAAAAAGACCTTTGAAAACAAGATTGAGCTTATCCCTGCCGACGATAATTCGTTTGCTTACATTCTTGAGGACGTTGAGTCCGACGTTAACGGCAAGAGCGGAATAAGAATGCATATTCTTAACGGCACAAAGATTAAAAGCTCCGTAGGTCTTGCAGACGAATGCATCGCATTTGCAGGACTTAAGCCCGGCGTTATCTACAAGTATAAGACAACCTTTAGCCGCTACACAGGCGACTCGGACGATCCTATTACAAGAGAAAGCTCTGCGGCTAACTTCATTATTTCCGACAATGCAAAGACCGTTGTTTACACTGCGGCAAGCAGACAGGATGAGGACACCACCATTCTTAAGTATTTCCAGGGCTCAGGCTCTGAGGATATGCAGGTAAACTTCACTCCTCTTGCTATCTCTGCAAACGGAAAGTACATTTACGGAACTAACAACCTCAACGGCGGATTCTATTGGATTGACGCTAAGGCAAAGGAGCCCAAGCCCAAGCGTATTACCAACGAGTCCTACGGTAGCTTCGGCGAAATCACAGAGATGAACGCTGACGGCGACGAGATAATCTTCTACACAAACACAAACAAGGGCGTTGTTTCCTTCTTCTACAAGGTAAAGGACAAGGCTCCCACAACCTTGGCACAGGGCATCTTTAGATTGGCAGATGCAAACGTTGCCGAGCTTGCTCCCAGCACCTTCGTTGGCGCTTACTTCACATCTCAAAACGCTACCATCTCCTACGACGAGGACGATGAAATTGAGCTTGACGAGGATGGAAGCTTTGCTACCTATTGCTTTAAGAAGGACAAGGCTGTAAAGATTGCAGATACCGTTGGTAAGTTCTCTCCCGACGGCAAGTATTTCTACTACATCGACGAGAACTCTCAGCTCGTTCGTACACCTCTCGCAGTAAGCGATTATGAGAAGCACATCGAGCAGGTTTGCGGATATATTACCGAGTTTGCTCTCACTCAAAAGGGTGACGTTTATATGTTCTACTCCGCAGGCGACCCCGATGATGATAAGGAGCCCGCATTCCTCTACTACTGGGATGCTTCAACCGGTAAGAGAATGGTTATCTCTCACATCGCAGACCTCAATTCTATGAGAATTTGCGCTAACACACTTTACTTCTCGGAAACCACCGAGGGTATGGACGGAGATAAGGCAACTATCGTTTACACAACCACCGACGGCTCGGAAAAGACTCCCGCAGAGTTCAAGAGCGTAACTCTTGCAAAGGCTCCCACGGTTGTAATGGGTATCGGCAAGAACGGTTATGCATACGTTACCGATGATAACGATACAACAATGCTCTTCTTTACCTCCAACGGTAAGAGATTCGAGCTTGTTAGCGACTCCTGCACTCTCCCCGAGAGCAAGTCCTCCAACGATTAATTGGTTGGCTAATTAACGATAGATAATATCAATAATATAAAAAATCCACTCGTCCGCGAGTGGATTTTTTTACTTTTATAAATAACAAAATAACCTATCCGGAGGCAAAAGCGCCGTTTTTATGGGCTCTGCCCAAACCCGCAAGCTTTTGAAAAGTCGGCAGTGCCGACATCCCTGTATCGTTCATTGTTTAGTTGAAATTTATTATTTTTTTCCCGATGGCATTGGGATTTAACAATCAAAAGACCAAAACTTTCACACTTGGGTGCAGTGCGAGCATTGGCGGTTTTAGGCGATAAGCTAACAAAAAGCCTTCTCTTGTGAGAGAAGGGGGACCACGGTAGTGGTGGATGAGTAGATTTTCAAAGAAGTTTAATTGAAATTTGGTACTAACTCGCTAAATATCAGGACACCTCATCCGTCAACCACATCGTTCGCTTTGCTCACTCGGGTTGCCACCTTCTCCCACTGGAGAAGGCTCGCATATTTGATACTTTCAACAACAGTTTGAAGCAAAGCAAAAAATGCTTTTTAACAATCAACAATTAAAATAATGGCAAAAAAATAAAACCCCAGTTTCAAAGTTTTTGAAAGATGGGGTACGGGGAAGAAAAGCTTTTTTTAAAAAGTTTTCTTCCCCGCTTTAACATAAACTAAATTCCACAATCCCGCTTTTTCTTTGACACAAGAGGCGCAAAGAAAAAGCTTGGCAAAAAGAAAGCGCCGTAATTATGGGGCTACTCGCCCCAAACCCCCGCAAGTTTTTTGAAAAAACTTGACTAAAAACTTTCATGCGTGGGTGCAGTGCGAACATAGATTGTTCAACTGTTGAGCGCAGACATTACAGCCAAAAATAAAACCCCTTTTCAAAATTCTTTGAAAGGGGTGCGGGGAAAAGCTTTCTTTTAAGAAAGTTTTCCCCGCAATAAAGTCCAAAAAATATAATCCCTACTTCTCTTCAGCAAGAGAGAGAATTTTCTCAAGACGACGATTAAGTCCCGATTTTGAAATAATGGGGTCGTGAAGTGTTGCAAGCTCGGAAAGCGTTGCAGAATCATACTCGCACCGAAGCTTTGCCGTGTACTTTAAGTCCTCACTTAAAAGAGCAAATCGACCGCTCGCTTGAAGATGCTCAATAGCCTCTATTTGCTTGCGAGTTGCATCAACCGATTTCTGAATATTCTTTAAAACGCAATTCGTAGCACGGTTCTCTCGATTCTTAATTTGATGCCTTGCGTAAACCTCAAAGGCAAACATATATGCCGTATTAGCGCCCATATAGGCAAGCACGTCGCAGATATTTTCATTCCCCTTATAGTACAAGCCTATGCGGGTATCACGCTCGATATATGTAGGCTCTCCCGTTTCCTCGCTTAAAAAGGCAGAAAGCCAAGAGGAACGAACAGAGCTTTTAATTCCAAACTCAAGCGAATATCTCTTTTCGGGGTCGGTTGCCGTTCCCGAGCTAACGAAAACGCCCGCCAAAAAATAATTTTTACATTCTATATGCTTACTAAAGCCAACGATTTTCGAAAGCTCCTCAAAGCTTATATTCTCATCAAGGTCAATTCTTTCCAAATACGTGGAAATGACCTTGGAATTAACGCTTACCCAAAACATTCGTCTGCCTGCACGCACTATCGGCTCAACGGTAGGGTCGGCAGAAAACTGCTTTTTTAAAATAGACGCCGCTATCTCTGCGCTCTGCTCGGTTTTAAATTCTGCTCTAACCTCGGTTTTGGATATCTTCTCCGCACCAAAGAAAAGTCCAAGTAAAAACGACTTTTTACAACAGCTCTTCTCGGGCTCTCGCTCGGTCAGCTCATTTATTATATCTAACGTAAATGACATTTCAGTCCTCTATGAGTCTAACCTCTCGGCAAAGCGTAACGCCGAAATCTCTCATAACTCTTTCCTTTATTTTTTCTTCAAGCGCAAGCACGTCACTAAAGCTTGCGTTACCCATATTAACGATAAATCCCGCATGCTTTGGCGAAACCACCGCATCTCCAACACGCTCGCCCTTAAGTCCGCACGCCTCTATAAGTCTGCCCGCAAAATCTCCCGCAGGGCGCTTAAAATAGCTTCCCGCACTCGGTAGCCCTATCGGCTGTGAGGCTCTGCGCTTATTCAAATTATCCTGCATTTTAGCCTTAATTTCGTCCTTATCTCCACCGCTAAGACGCATCGAGGTGCCAAAGCAAATAAGCGTAGAATCTTCAAGATAAATGCTTTTTCTATAGCCGTAGTGATGCTCGTATATTCGAATTTTCTCGCCACTTTTCATGTCAAGCGCATCGGTGTATTCAATAATATCCGACATAGCCGAGCCGTGCGCACCCGCATTCATAACCACGGCACCGCCAACTCGTGCAGGGATTCCGCAAGCAAATTCAAGTCCCGTAAGCGAATTATCACTTGCAAGATTTGACATACGTACAAGAGAAGCACCGCACTCGGCGTAAATTTTATCTCCGTCAAGCCTATATCCATCAACACCCGAGGTAAAAATCAAGGCTCCGTTATATTTTTCAAATGCAAAAAGAATATTCGATGCGTTCCCTACCACAGTAAATTTTATTCCAAGTTGTTGCACCGCCAAAATCGACCTACAAAGCTCGTCGATGCTTTTTGGAAATATTGCGATAGCGGCAACACCGCCAATTTTAAAGCTTGAACGATTTGCAACCGATGCATCAAGCGCATAGCTTATATTAGCTTCCTTTAATACCGCCTCGAGTCTATTCATCGCAGACCTCCATAAGGGCGATAGGCAACACCTTATCCAAGGAATCAACGGTATAGGTCGGCTCATACTTTGGCGTCGCATTTTTAGGCGAATACCAGCAGGTATCTATTCCAAACGCAATTCCTCCTGCAATATCCGAGGTCTGCGAGTCGCCCACGATAAGTGTTTTTTCCTTCTCAAAGCCCTCTATATGCTCGGCAACGTACTGAAAAAATTCGGGATTGGGCTTATTTGCGCCAACCTCCTGCGAAATAAACATACCGTCAAATATCTTATCAAAGCCCGTAAGCTTATATCTGCTATTCTGCACGCAGGCAAGACCGTTTGTAACTATATAAAGTCTTACCTTGCCGTAAAGTGCCGACAAAAGCTCGCGCGCACCGTCTATATAGAAAACCTTTGTACCAAGAGCTAAGAGATAATCCTCTGCCGTTTTTTGCGCATCTATATCAAAGCCGTAAAACTCCGCAAAGTCCGAAAATCTGCGTGTCATAAGCTCGTCACGGCTTATCTCGTTACGCTCAAGTGCCTTCCAAAGCTCGTAATTTATTTTTTGATAAGTGCTTATCATTTCGTCATCAATCTCGATGTCCGAAAGCATAAGCGCCTCGCAAAGAGCCTCTCGCTCACTCTTTGGAAAATCAAGCAGCGTATCGTCTATATCAAAAAGAATTACAGAATATTTTTGCACGCAACGTCACCTCACATTTTTATTAACATATTTCACAATATATATTATACTATTTTTTTACGCTTTTTTCAACAGGATTTGAAAATAAAGGAAAATAATCAAAAAAGTTTCCGTTTATATTCTTTTCTCTTGAATTTTCTATTGAAAAAAACGCAAAAATGAGGTATAATATAATTTGAGTTATTATATATATTTGTAGGAATATAAAAAATAATATAAAAGGAGGAGCAATTATGAAGATACTTGGGCTCACAGGTCCTTCGGGTGCAGGCAAAACCTTGTTTTCGTTTTTTCTTTGCGCAAAGGGATGTCCGTGCATCAATGCAGACGAGCTTTATCACTCTATGCTCGTTCCTCCCTCTCATATGCTTGACGCAATAAGACGTGAATTTGGCGACTCGTTTTTTAACGAGGATGGCGAGCTTGACCGTAAGGCTCTTGGCAAGCTTGTTTTTACCGACAAAAAAAGCCTTGATAAGCTCAACGCAACAGTCCTCCCTCTCGTTATAGAGAAAATGCGAGAAATAGCAAAATATTACGAAAAAAACGGAGCAAAGCTATTAATAATCGATGCGCCCACGCTTTTCGAGGCAGGATATGACAAAAGCTGTGACGTTACCGTTTCCATTCTCGCCCCCGCCTCGGTTCGTATAGAGCGAATTTCCGAGCGTGACGAGATAAGCATTGACGATGCAATTTTACGCACCAACGCACAAAAGGACGATAGCTTTTACTACGAGCGCTCCGACCGCATAATTCTTAACGATTCCAACGAGGATGCGCTAAGAGAAAAGGCAAACGCTCTGCTTTTAGAGCTGTTAAGCGAGGATACACTATGAGTCACCGCAAGCGCACGCTTATAATTATTGCGATAATTCTTGGCTCGATGCTTATTAGCCTTATCGCAAATTTCACGGTAAATTCAATAAAAAAGGGCTCTCACCCTAAAAAATACGTAGAGCTTGTTGAGGCTTACGCATCTGAATACAACGTGCCCGAATATATAATCTACGCCGTAATCAGCGTCGAGAGCGAATTTGACCCCAACAAGGAATCAAGTGCGGGTGCGCTCGGGCTTATGCAAATGACAAAAAGCACCTTTAAATATCTATCCTCCGACGCACATTTAGACGAGGAGATTGATTTTGAGGCTCTTTCCGAGCCAGAGGTTGCTATTAAATACGGCACGTATTATCTTCGCTACCTCTTTAATAAATTTCACAAATGGAACGTAGCGCTTGCCGCCTACAACGCAGGCGAGGGTCAGGTTACCGAATGGCTTGACGATACGAGATACTCGAATGATGGAGAGAGCCTTAAAAAAATACCCGTAAAGGAAACACGTGACTACGTTAAAAAAGTAAACAAAGCAATTAACTACTACAAGGATACATATTATAGAAATGGAGTAAGTGTAAAATGAACAATGAATTGAGCTACAAAAAGGAAACCGCTTATAAAAAGACAGACAAATCAAACATAAAGGCAGCATTTGACTATGCCGAGGGCTACAAATCCTTCCTCAACGCCGCAAAAACCGAGCGTGAGGCGGTTAAGGCTGCTATAAATATGCTCACGCCCTACGGATTTAAAGAATATAATTTTGGCGATGAAATACAGGCTGGAGATAGACTTTACTACAACAACAGAGGCAAAAATCTTTTCGTTTTCACAATTGGAAGCGAAAGCCTTAAAAACGGCTTAAGAATTACTGCATCGCACATTGATGCTCCCCGACTTGACATTAAGCAATGCCCCGTTTACGAGGATAGCGGACTCGTATATTTTAAAACTCATTACTACGGCGGAATCCGCAAATATCAGTGGGTGGCAACCCCTCTTGCGCTTCACGGCGTGGTTATAACTAAGGACCTTCGCACTATCGACGTTTGCATAGGCGAGGATGACTCCGACCCGATATTCTACATTACCGACCTTCTCCCCCACCTTGGCAGAGAGCAAAGCAAGCTTTCGCTCTCCGAGGGTATAAAGGGCGAGCAGCTTAACGTTGTTCTCGGAAATATGCCGAATAGCGACGAGGAAAGCAAGGATGACGAGAGCGTTAAGACCGCAATTCTTAAGCTTTTAAACGAGAAATACGGCATAGTAGAGGAGGATTTCCTTTCCTCCGAGCTTTGCGTTGTTCCCGCACTCAAGGCACGTGACGCAGGCTTTGACCGCTCGCTTATAGGCTCTTACGGTCACGACGACCGTGTTTGCGCATATCCCTCTCTTACGGCACTTATAGAGTCGCTTGACTCCAAGCACTCGATTATGTGTATTCTTGCCGACAAGGAGGAAACCGGTAGCGACGGCGCAAGCGGTATGCAGAGCGATCTTATGCTTGATATTATGAACGAGATTGCCCTTGCATTTGGCGTATCCCCCGCACTTCTCCGTGCAAAATCAAAATGCCTCTCGGCAGACGTTTGCGCAGGCTTTGACCCCACCTTCCCCGAGGTATTTGAAAAAATGAATTCGGCGTTCGTTGGCTGTGGTGCGGTATTTACCAAATACACCGGCTCGGGCGGAAAGTACGATACCAACGATGCAAACGCAGAGTTCGTTGCTTGGCTCCGCGCCGCTATGGATAAAAACAACGTAGTATGGCAATCGGCAGAGCTTGGCAAGGTTGATGCAGGCGGTGGCGGAACCGTTGCTAAATATATTTCTAAGCACAATATTGAAACTATAGACCTCGGCGTACCGCTTTTGGCGATGCACGCTCCCTACGAGCTTTGTGCCAAGGTTGACGTTTATGAAACTCACAAGGCTATCAAGGCGTTCTACAACTTTGACTAATTTATAAAAAGGATAATATAAATCAATATGATAGAAAAGCTTAACGACGCAGAAAAAAGATATATGGCTATCGAGGAGGAGCTTTCCCTACCCGAAACCTTCTCTAATCAAGAAAAATATGCGTCATTAATGAAGGAATATAAATCTCTTACCCCTATAATCGAAAAATTCAGAGAATACAAGTCAACCGACAAGGAGTGCGTAGACCTCAAGGCTATGCTTGACGAGCCACTTGACGCCGATATGCGTGAGCTTGCAAATGCAGAGCTTAAGGAGGCTAAGGCAAGGCTTGACGAGCTTTTTGAGGAGCTTAAAATACTTCTTCTCCCACGTGACCCGAACGACGATAAAAACGTTATGGTTGAAATCCGAAGCGGTGCGGGTGGCGAGGAGGCGGCTCTCTTTGCGGCGGTTCTTTACAGAATGTACTCTATGTACGCAGAATCGGCAGGCTTTAAGACCTCACTTATGAACGCAAGCGAAACCGAGCTTGGCGGATTTAAGGAGGTAACCTTTATGATAGAGGGCGACGGCGCTTATTCAAGATTTAAATTCGAAAGCGGAGTTCACCGTGTTCAGCGTGTGCCCGAAACCGAATCTCAGGGCAGAATTCAGACCTCCACGGCAACCGTTGCGGTTCTTCCCGAGGCGGAGGACGTTGAAATTGAGATAAACCCCGCCGACATAATCGTGGAATCCTGCAAGTCAAGCGGTGCGGGCGGTCAGCACATCAACAAAACCGAATCTGCGGTTCGCCTCACTCACAAGCCTACGGGCATTATAATTGAATGTCAAGAGGAGCGTAGCCAGTTTAAAAACCGTGACAAGGCTCTTAAAATGCTTAAAACCAAGCTTTACGATATAAAGCTTACCGAGCAAAACGAAAAGATTGCATCGGATAGAAGAAGTCAGGTTGGCACGGGCGACCGTAGCGAGCGCATACGCACCTACAACTATCCGCAAGGACGCATAACCGACCACAGAATAGGTCTTACGCTTTACTCGCTTCAAGCCTTTCTCGACGGAAATATTGGCGCTATGATAGACGCTCTCATCACTGCTGACACCGCAGAAAAGCTTAAAAACAGTTCAAATTAATTCAAAAACCTAAAAAACAAAGGCGTTTAAAATGCAAACTCAAATAATAAAAATCGACCCCGAAATAATAGATAGCGAAAAGGTAGGTCTTGCCGCAGGCATATTAAGAGATGGCGGACTCGTTGCCATTCCAACCGAAACGGTGTACGGTCTTGGCGCTCTTGCAACCGATGCGAGTGCGGCAAAAAGAATCTATGCCGCCAAGGGCAGACCGTCGGATAATCCACTTATAATTCATATAGCAGAGCCCTCCGACGCCGAGCGCTACGCCTACACCTGCCCGCTTTACTACAAGCTTGCGGATGCGTTTATGCCGGGACCTCTAACCGTTATTCTGCCAAAGCGGAGCATTATTCCAAGCGAGGTTACGGGTGGACTTGACACCGTGGCTATTCGTTGCCCTGCGCATCCAATAGCAAGAGCTATTATCAAATCGGCGGACGCCGCAATAGCCGCTCCGTCGGCAAATCTTTCGGGAAGCCCCTCCCCCACCGAGGGAATACACGTTATAAACGATTTAAATGGCAGAATCGAGGCAATTGTTGACGGCGGAAGCGCAGAGATTGGACTTGAATCTACCATTGTAAAAATAGACGGCGATTCGCTTACCCTGCTTCGTCCGGGAGCTATAACACGTGATGCTCTGCTCTGCGTATGCGAAGAGGTAAACATTGCCGCGGCGGTAACGGAAGCTCTTAAAGAAAACGAAAAGCCTCTTTCTCCGGGTATGAAATACCGTCACTATGCGCCAAACGCACCTCTCGTTTTGCTTGACGGTAGCAGTGACGATATACAAAAATTCATCCTCGAGCAAGCAAAGAGCGAAAAAATACTTATGCTTGCCTATACCGAGGAAATTCCCTATCTAAGCGGTGTTAACACTATTGATATTGGCGCTCGCGAGGATCTTCAAGCGCAAGCTAAAAGGCTTTTCTCGGCTCTCAGAGGCGCAAACGAGCTTGATATCGACAAAATATATGCGCATCTTCCAACGCAAAGCGGCTTGGGTCTTGCGCTCTACAACCGAATGATACGCGCCGCCGCACATACCGTTATGAAAATTTAATTTTTATTTTTTATGGGCTCTGCCCAAACCCGTTCGCTTTTTAAAAAAAGCGAAACCAAAAACTTCCCACTTTGGTGTAGTGCAAACACCATGCGTTCAACCATTGAACGCACAAACAACTATATAAAACTCCTTCCCCTTTTATAAATTCTTTGAAAAGGGTATGGGGAAAAGCTTTCTTTTAAGAAAGTTTTCCCCATAAAAAATTAACACACATAAAAATCAAGGACGGAAAACAGATGGCAAAAAAGACACAAAGGTCTTCAAAGGCTACGAAGGGCTCGAGCCTTAAGGACGCATCCGAGATAATTTACGCCCCCGCGCAGGAGCAGCTTATAACCGACACTATAGAGAAAAACTATATGCCCTACGTTATGAGCGTTATAGTTTCGCGCGCAATTCCCGAAATAGACGGACTCAAGCCCTCGCACAGAAAGCTTCTTTACACAATGTATAAAATGGGACTCCTTACAGGCCCTCGTACCAAGAGCGCCAACGTAGTTGGTCAAACTATGAAGCTTAACCCCCACGGCGATGCGGCAATTTACGAAACCCTCGTGCGACTCACACGTGGAAACGAGTCGCTCCTCCACCCCTTAGTTGACTCCAAGGGAAGCTTTGGTAAGCAATATTCCTCAAATATGAGCTTTGCCGCATCTCGTTACACCGAGGTTAAGCTTGACAGCTTTTGTGCAGAGCTTTTTAGAGGCATAGACAAGGACGCCGTAGACTTTATCGACAACTACGATAACACCATGAAGGAGCCCACGCTTCTCCCCACAACCTACCCGAATATTCTCGTAACCCCGAATATGGGTATTGCGGTTGGTATGGCGTCAAACATTTGCTCCTTTAACCTTGCGGAGATTTGCGACGGAACTATTGCAATACTCAAAAACCCCAAGGTTTCTATGGATAAAATTCTTGACATAGTAAAAGCCCCCGACTTTCCCGGAGGCGGTGCTATACTCTACAACCGTGAGGATATGCGCAAGGTCTACGAAACAGGCTCGGGCTCGATTAAAATTCGCTCGCGCTACAACTATGACAAGGCAAATAACTGCATAGATATAATTCAAATTCCTTATTCGACCTCTATCGAGATGATTCTTAACAAGATATCCGACCTCGTTAAGGAGGGCAAGCTTAAGGAGGTTGTTGACTTCCGTGACGAAATCGACCTTAGCGGCTTCAAGCTTACTCTTGACCTCCGCCGTGGCGTTGACCCCGACAAGCTTATGGCAAAGCTCTTTAAAATGACTCCCCTTGAGGATAGCTTTAAGTGCAATTTCAACGTGCTTGTTAACTCAAAGCCTATGCAGCTTGGCATTGTTGATATACTCAAGGCTTGGATTGAATTTAGAATCTCCTGCGTTCGCCGTGAGCTTACCTACGATCTTAAGAAAAAGCAGGACAAGCTCCATTTGCTCTTAGGTCTTGGCAAAATTCTTTTGGATATCGACAAGGCAATACGCATAATCCGCCACACCGAAAAGGAGGAGGACGTTATCCCCAACCTTATGTCGGGCTTTGGAATTGACGAAATTCAAGCAGATTATATTGCCGAAATCAAGCTTCGCAACCTCAACAAGCAATATATCATCAATCGCATAAACGAGATAGAAAGCCTCCAAGCCGAGATTGCAAAGATAGAGGATATCCTTGCCGACGAGCTTAAAATCAAGGCTCTCATCTCCTCTCAGCTTACCGAAATAAAGAAGAAATACGGTCAGCCTCGCCGCTCGCAGATACTCCACACCGACGATATCGTTGAGTACGAGGAGAGCAACGAGATAGAAAACTACAACGTGCGCCTCTACCTCTCCAAGGAAGGATACTTTAAAAAGATTACTCTCCAATCGCTTCGCGGAAACGACGAGCAGAAGCTTAAGGATGGCGATGTTATCACTCAATCCTTTGATGCTGAGAATATTTCGGATATAATATTTGTAACCAACAAGTGCCAGATATTTAGAGCAAAGGTTGCCGACTTTGATTGCTGTAAGGCATCGGCTATGGGTGATTTCCTCCCCGCAAAGCTTGGTATGGAGGACGGCGAATGTCCCATATTTATGAAGCTTCAGTCAAGCTATCCCGAAAACGAAAGCTTTGTTTACATCTTTGAAAACGGCAAGGGCGTGCGTGTGCCCGCAAGCTCGTATGAAACCAAGGGCAACCGTAAGAAGCTTGTAAACGCCTACTCCTCGGCATCTCCCATCTGTGCGGTGTTCTACGAGGTTGAAAAGGATCCCTACGATATACTCCTTGTAAGTGCGGCTGAAAAGGCTATCGTTATTAAGACCTCGCTTATCCCTCAAAAGGCAACTCGAACCTCGGGTGGCGTTACTCTTATGACTCTTAAAAAGAATGACCGCTTAACCTTTGCTACGGCAAATATTCCCGAGTCCTACGCTAAGGGCTACAAAAAGCTTAAAATCCCCGCAAGCGGAGTGACTATTCCCGATAGCGATCTTTCTGCACTCCAGCTTTCAATTGATACTAATTAAAACGAGGTGCCCTATATGAGTAAAAAAACCGTTCGTATAATCTGTTTCATTCTTGCCGGTCTTATGGTCCTCGGCATCGTTGCCGGCGCTCTTATGTCACTTTTAGGTTGATTTGATAGTAATATTATTTTTAAGGGGGAAGAAGCTTTTTTTAAAGAAAGCTTCTTCCCCCTATTCCCCATCTTCAAAGATTTTTGAGGATGGGGAATTTTTTTGTTGATAAGAATTTGAGGTGCGTGAAGTAAATCCACATAGGTAAAAACTTAAAAAATGCTTTGCCTAAAACTGTTGTTGAAAATAACGTTTGGTATAGCCTTCTCCTGTGGGAGAAGGTGTCACGACAAAGGAGTGACGGATGAGGAGCCAATAAAATTGATTTTCGACTTAACGAAAATCCACCTTAAATGTTTGGCGATAATGTTACTCAAAACACCCATTTCATAGCGCGTTAGCACCTGCTTTTATTTAAGTATCATCGGGACTCTACTCATCCACCGCGAGCGGTCCCCCTTCCCTCACAAGGGAAGGCTATCAGATTTGATACTTTTAACAGTTAAACCACAAAAAAGTTATTCAAAAAAACACGCAATAAAGTTTTTGCGGAGCTTTTTTCAAAAAGCGACAAAAAATTTCGAACATAAAGTAACTAAACTATACAAAAAAAAGCGGAGGGCAAAGCCCTCCGCTTAAAAGCTATTTAATTAGTTTTTATTTATTGAAGAAGGATTACTAATTAGTCCTCTTTCTTCTTAAGAGCGATAGCGGTACCGATAATGCTTACGATAGCAATAGCGGAGATAGCTGCGGAAGAACCGCATCCGCCGCATCCCTCTTCGGTGGGCTCCTCAGCTTCTGTTTCAGTAGCCTTAGGTGCCTCGGTTTCGGGTGCCTCAGTTTCCTCAGGCTCCTTCTCCAAGCGAGTAATCTTTGTCATAGCCTCAGTAAGAGTAGAGAGGTGCATATCGATTTCACCCTGAGTGGAGTCACGGCTTTCAGCAGCAGCCTTAGCCTTCTCCAATGCCATCTGCAATGCCTTCCAAGAGAAGTCATTCTTATAATCATCAGCCTTAAGAGCCTCAACCTCAGCGATCTTAGCCTTAAGAGCGGTGGAGTCACCGGGCTTACCAAGCTTAGCGATAGCGGAGTTAAGAGCTGCAAGAGCATCGTCAACCATGTTCTGGAATGCGTTTGTATCAGCATTTACTGCCTCAGCGGCGGTAAGAGCAGCTGCAACAAGCTCCCAAGTAGCGGTTGTGTACTCGTTCATGTTCATAGCCTTAACCTCTGCGATCTTAGCAGCGAGGTCGGTCTTGTTAACTGTCATGTAGCTTGCAGCCTCGTCGTTCATAGCAACGAGAACGCCGTTTCTCTGAGTAACAGTTCTCTGGTTGTTATCATCTCTGTTATCACGAGTGTAAGTACCAAAGCAAACCATAGCGGTCTCGGGAAGCTTAAAGCGAAGTGTAGGCATTGCTACCCAAGTTTCGCCATCTGCATCGAGATAGTAAACCTCTACAAAGTAACCGTCGTAAACAATCTTATAGGTTGCAAAGTTATCCGCGTCAACGCCAACAACAGCCTTTACAGACTTAATACCAGGTACTGTATCATCTTGGTGACCTACATTAACCTTAATGTAGGAGAGAGGAGAACCATCTTCAGCAGTATAGTCAGACAAGTTGTTAAGACCACCATAGAGGAAGTAAGGAAGATTCTCGCCCTCCTTCGAAGTCTTGTTGTAAGCGAAGATTACGCCTGCGTAGGTAGAAAGCTCGGAGTCTCTCTTAACCTGGAAGGTGTACTCGTATGCGGTAGTAGCGGTAATCTTATACATAGCTGTGCTATAGTATGCACGAACGTCACTCAAGTCGTAAGACTTAGCTACAACGTTAAGCTGATTTTCGGTTGCATTTACAGTAAAGTGCTCCTCGAAGTCATCCTGATCAGCAGATGTATCTGCTCTCCACTGAGAGTGCATAAGAGCGTTCTCATACATATACTTCCAGTTAACACTGTATCTCTTCTTTTCAGAAAGGGGCTTTCTTACGAGAACTGCCTGAGCGTCTGTAAGAGCGGTAAGAGCAGCATCGAGATCTGCCTGGTAAGAGCTATCGCAATCGTAAGCAGCCTTTGCAGCAGCAAGAGCAGCTACGAACTCTGCCCAACCGGTGGTTTCGAATTTGCCTTCAACAAGCTCGTCTGCCTTATCGATAGCTGCCTTAATAGCAGTTCTATCTGCGTTGATAACGGTTCTCATTGCATCGATGAGGTCCTTAAGAGCCTTATCGGTTGCAGTCTGGTTACCAAACTCAGACTTATCAGCAGAAACCTTCTTAGCAGCGTTGAGAACCTCAAGGTATGCATTGTATGCATCCTCTGCGCCTACGAACTTATCTGCGGTAATAGCCTTTTCAGCCTCTTCAATCTTTGCGTTAAGAGCGGTCTTGTCACCCTCTGCGGAGGAGTCAAGTGCCGCATAGGCAGCGTTAAGAGCCTTAATAGCAGCATCTACCTCTGCCTGAGCGGTAGCGTTTGCCTTAGCGTTCTGAGCAGCGGTAAGAGCCTCTGCGAAGGGAGCCCAGGTTGCGGTTGTCCACTCTGCCTGAACAAGGTTCTTAGCAGCGATTTCATCAAGAAGAGCTATGAGAGCTCTGTTATCGATAAGCTTAAGCTTAGCAGCGTAAACTGCCTCGCCCAAGGTTACGAGAGTTGCGGGATCAGCAGCATCGCCCTTTGCAAGCTCTGCCTTAATTGCTGCAACTGCATCAGCCAAAGCCTTTGCAGAAGCCTCGGTGTACTTACCGGTAGCAACCTCTGCCTCAGCAAGGTCTACAATGTTACCAAGGTCAGCAATTGCAAGGCTCATAGCGTCTGTTGCATTGAATGCGGTAATTACGCAATTTCTAATTGCCATTGTGCTCTGTGACTCGGGATTATCCGCGGTTGCCTTGCTATATACACCGGGACAGATCTTTGCACCTGCAGGAAGAGTAATAACGTCGCCAACCTGAACGTAGTCGCCGTTTTCATCAAGGTAATGGAAGGAGAAGTTAAATCCATCGTAGATGAACTTAAACTGACCGTAGCCATCCTCAGTTTCAGCAACTACAGGATAGTAACGGGGGTCGCCCTCAAGGAATGCCGCCTTAAGAGGAGCCTCCTCAGCCTTATTTCTATCATGGTGTCCTGCACGGAAACGGAAATCTGCGAAAGCACCGTTATCAGAATTGTTATCAAACTCACCGTATACGAAGTAAGGCATTGTTCCGTTTGTATCATATGCAAACATAACACCTGCATAACCGTGAGCACGCATGTTCTTTGCCTCAAAGGTGTACTCGTAGTAAGTAGACTCGGTAATGTCATACATTCTTCTGGTGTAGTAAGTGAGGTTATCACTATCCTTTGCTGCAGATGAGAGGAAGTTCTCGGTTATGGTCACATCAAAGCACTTAAGGTACTTATTCTGTCCCTCGCCTGCGTCATTCCACCACTGTGAGCGCAACAAGTTAGCGTTGTAGAACTTAAGCCAGTTAATCTTGTACTCATAAACCCCAGCTGCAGGTCTTTCCTTAAGAGCAGGAATAGCAGCCTCGATAGCAGCAACAGCTGCGTTGATTTCATCCTGGAGTGAGAAATCGCTGTCGTTAATCTTCTTAGCAGCATCATATGCCTTTGCAACGGGAGTCCATGTTACAGGAGTGTACTTTTCAAAATCAAGAGCCTCTACTGCAGCAAGCTTTTCAACGAGAGCAGCCTTGTCTGCGTTAACGAGAGTTCTGATTGCAGCAACGAAGGTATCGAGAGCTGCATCAACTACGTCCTGCTCGAGTCCGTCGGTTGCAAGAACCGTTCTTGCCTCAGCAAGAGCTGCCTGGTAGGTTTCCCAAGCGGAAGCCTCGAACTTAGTTGCATCAAGTGTAGCCTCTGCAGCGGTAATCTTTGCAGAGAGAGCAGCCTTATCTGCCGAAGGAGCCTCGAGTCCTGCAAAAGCAGCAGCGAGGTCTGCGTCTGCCTTGTCAAGCTCTGCCTTTGTTGCATCTGCCTTAGCGCATGCATCCTGAGCAGCCTTAAGAGCTGTCTCGTAGGTAGCCCAAGTTGTTGCAGACCAGTCGGTAGAAACAAGGTTCTTAGCAGCCAAGATAGTTATATCCATGTTAAGGTCTGCCTTAGCAATAATAGCTGCGGTTACATCATTGTAAGCAGCAAGTACAGTGTTTCTGATAGAAACTGTACGGCGATCTCCGCCACCACCAGCACGGTTAAACAAACCAAAGGTAGCTTTGGTATTTTCAGAAAGAGTATATGTCCAAAGCGAAGTGTACTCTCCTCCAACAAGTGCGAGGAAAGAGAATTCAAATCCGTTGTAAACGTACTTGAACTGACCGTAACCGTCCTCGGTCAAATCAATAACAAGCTTGTCACGCTCGCTGGAAAGAACAGAATTATTTCTGTCGTCAAAATGTCCTCTCTTATAACGGAAATCTGCAACATCTCCTGCGGAGCTGTTATCAAATTCACCGTATACAAAGTTAGGCAAATCCAATTCATCGTAAGCAAAAATAACACCACCATAGAAATCGGGATTATCATTCTTTGCCTCGAATGTGTACTCGTAATAAGTATCAGCGGTAATATCAAACATTACGCCCGAGAAATACGAGTAGTTGTCACCATCAGTAATAGGTGCGTTGGAAAGAGAATTTTCAGTTACATCTACTGTGAATTTATTATAGTAGTTGTCGGTCTGAACTTCATCCCACCACTGACCCATCATGAGGTTGTTTTCATAAAGATTTTTCCAATTGATGTTGTACGAGAACACAGGTGCTTCGCCCTTTTCCGCTGCGGAAGCAGGGATCATTGCGAGAACAGATGCGAGCATCATAGCAACAACAAGAAGAATTGAAATTAATCTCTTCATGTTTTTTCTCCTTTTTTTATAAAATTTTGCGCCCATAAAAAAGCGCAATTTAGATGTAATTATTGTACATCATATATATTAAGATTTTAGCAATAATTTATGAACTTTTTGTAAACACACCCCCTAAAAAATGTTTTTTTTGCCCCGTTTTTTGTCCTATAAAGCAACTTGTATCAAAATTATATTCGATTTTTGTTCACAATTAACAATAGCAAAAAAACACCTCGAGAACGTCAAAAAATTGTCAAACTTTTGGTGCGAAATTACCCCATTTTTCCGCAAAACATACGTTGAGCGCACAACGTTTTTTAATATTACCGTACGGCGTTTTTTAGTAAAAAATAAAAGGTTGATTTTATAGTGTTCGGGAGGTAAGGTGCTACCCTACTGCGTATTTGTTTATGTTTTCGTTATTTGTTAATAACATAAAATCCTATATTGTTTTGGACCGTCGAGGACGCCGGTCCCTACACCCGAGGTGCGGTGCGAACATAATGCGTTCAATCGTCGAGCGCAGAAATTATGGTAAAAAACAAACCCCAGTTTCAAAGTTCTTGAAGGATAGG
>JAZRAJ010000105.1:0-1807 GCA_045634485.1 Eubacteriales bacterium
GTTCTTGAAAGATAGGGGTTTGGGGAAAGAAAAGCTTCTTTCAAGAAGTTTTCTTTCCCCAAGTTAATAATATAACTATATTAAACCATCTTCTCTTGCTTTACTTTTTTGTCGATAACGTGACGGGAAGCAAGCTCCTTAGTGATATCGTCCAAGGAGATACCCATTTGAATCATAAGAACCATTACGTGGTAAACGAGGTCGGAGATTTCGTAGATAGTTTCTGCCTTATCGTCAGCCTTACCTGCAATAATAACCTCGGTACACTCCTCGCCAACCTTTTTAAGAATTTTATCAATTCCCTTTTCAAAGAGATAGGTTGTGTAGGAGCCTTCCTTTTTATCAATCTTTCTGCCCTCGATAACCTTCATAAGAGCCTCGAGTGAGAATTCCTCACGCTCGTCGCTCTCAAAAACAGTGTTATTAAAGCAGGAATCTGTGCCAAGGTGGCAAGCGGGACCGTCCTTATAAACCGAAACGGTAAGAGCATCCTTATCGCAATCTGCGGTAATGCTTACGATATGCTGCTTGTTACCCGAGGTTTCGCCCTTGCGCCAAAGCTCCTGACGTGAGCGTGACCAGAAGCAGGTGGTTCCCTCCTTCATACTGATTTCAAGGCTCTCGCGGTTCATATAAGCAACTGTGAGAACCTTTTTTGTTGCGGCATCTACCACTACTGCGGGAATAAGACCCTTTTCGTCAAATTTAAGTTCATCGATTTTTGTAAATTCCATAATATATTTCTCCATTTAAATTATATTCTTACGTTAATATTTGCGCCCCTAAGCTTTTGCTTAAGGTCCTTTATATCGACCTCGCCAAAATGGAAGATTGAAGCCGCAAGACCTGCGTCAACCTTTGGTAAGGTATTAAACAAAACTTCAAAATCCTCTATGCATCCCGCACCGCCCGAGGCTATAACGGGTACGCTAACCGCATCGCAAACGGCTTGAAGCATTTCAATATCAAAGCCACGCTTAACTCCGTCGGTGTCGATGCTGTTTACAACGATTTCGCCTGCACCGTTAGAAACACATCTCTTTATCCAAGAGATAGCCTCCATACCGGTGTCCTCTCTGCCACCCTTGGCAAATACGCGGAACTCTCCATCAACACGCTTTACGTCGGCAGAAAGAACAACGCATTGGTCGCCGTACTTCTTTGCCGCCTGCAAAACGAGGTCGGGATTTTTGATAGCGCCCGAATTAACGCTTACCTTATCCGCACCGCACTTAAGCACTCGGTCAAAATCGTCAAGCGTATTAATTCCACCGCCAACCGTAAGCGGAATAAACACCTTTGAAGCCGCCTCGGTTAAAATATCGGTAAAGAGAGCGCGACCCTCGGCAGAAGCCGTTATATCGTAAAAAACAAGCTCGTCCGCGCCGTTATCGCTATAGAACTGTGCAAGGCTTACAGGCGAGGAAACGTCTGCAAGTCCCAAAAAATTTACACCCTTTACAACTCGTCCGTTCTTAACGTCAAGACACGGAATAATTCTTTTAGTTATCATGCCTCTTCTCCTGCCGCCTTAATAGCATCCTTTAGGTCGATAGCGCCTGTGTAAATCGCCTTACCTAAAATTGCGCCAAACAAATTCATTTCCTTTAGCGCCTTAATATCCTCAAGAGTTGAAACACCGCCCGAGGCTACGAAGTCTATGTTAAAGTCCTTATTGAGATTTTTATAAAGCTCAAGATTTGTTCCCGACATCATACCATCCTTGGAGATATCGGTGCATATAACGCTTTTTACGCCAAGAGCCTCAAGCTGACGGCAAAAGTCCTCACAGGAAACCGCAGACACC
>JAZRAJ010000106.1:0-8801 GCA_045634485.1 Eubacteriales bacterium
GCTTATCCGTAATGGTAATGGGACCGCCTGCAGCAATTTGTCTCTTGAACAACGGAATAACCGATCCATTAGACCCCAACACGTTGCCAAACCGAACTGCCGCAAAGCTGGTAGCGCTTTGATTGCGGCACTGAATGACCATCTCGCACATCCGTTTGGACGCTCCCATGATATTGGTGGGGTTAACCGCCTTATCGGTTGACACCAAAATGAACTTCTCAACGCCGTACTTTTCTGCGGCGTTTGCAACGTTGTAGGTTCCGAGAACGTTATTTTTTATCGCCTCTGCAGGGCTATTCTCCATAAGCGGAACGTGCTTATGAGCCGCCGCGTGGAATACTACGTTAGGACGGCATTTTGCAAATATCGTATCAATGCGCTTCTCGTCACGCACGGAGGCGATAAACACCTCAAGGTCAAGCTTGCCCTCGTAGTTACGCAAAAGCTCCTGCTGAATATCGTAGGCGTTGTTTTCGTAAATATCAACTATTACAAGCTTTTTGGGCTTAAGCTTTGCTATCTGTCTGCAAAGCTCGCTACCGATAGAGCCACCGCCACCTGTAACGAGAACTACCTTGCCTTGATAAAAGTCAAGTGAAAGCTTGTTGTTTATCTTTAATTGCTTACGGAAAAGAAGGTCCTCAATTTGAAAATCACGAAGCTGACGCTTTCCGTTGGGATTTTCAATACCCATTTCCTTTACGGGGGTATCGTAAAGCTTTATTTTGCATCCCGTCTTTTTGTAAAGATTGTAAAGATGGTCTATTGCCTCGCTATCAAGTCCGGGCATGGCAATAAATATCTCTTGAATAGGAAGCGATTTAACCGTTTGAACGATATCGTCATCCTCGTGGTATATTCTTACACCGCCGATATACTCGCCCTTTTTGGATTTATCCTTATCGATAAACGCTATAGGCTGGTAGTTGGAAACCTTACTGCAGCGAAGCTCGTCCGCAAGCAATGCGCCCATTTGTCCCGCGCCGACTATGGCAACGTTTATCTTGTGAGAATTTCCCTCGTCGGTAACTCTGTTACGGTACTTATAAAACAAGCGGTAAACATATCTTGAGCCAAGCGTTACAAGGCAGAAAAGTGATGCCATAATAACGAATTGCCACATTTTAAATACGAACACGCCATCGGTTATTCCTCTAACCGTAACGGTAAGGATAATAGAAACTATTGTCGCACAAGCATCCTGAATTATAGCGCCGAGATAAGCCTTGGTATAGGTATATCTCCAAACGTTTTTATAAAATCCGAACACCGCCCTAAAGGTAAATATCATTACGGCAAGTATAACCGAGTTAGTGAAAAATTGCGGATAGTTCACCTGCATTGAGGGGTCAATAAATGTTCCCGCAAAGCAGAGCAGCATTACAAAAATATAACAAAGTATATCAAATAAGCACAAGGTAAATTTTCTATGATTTACAAAAAAGCTTTTCATTTTATGCTCCTTTAATCAGCGATATTGTAAAAGTCAATCTTAATATATGTAATCAAAATATTGATATAAGCAAATCTATTTAGTTTATTATACCATTTTTATATCTTTTTGTCAACTGTAAACGACAAATTTCCGCTTTTTTAGGAAACAGTAAATATATTATATATAGTAGGGCTGAGTCATTCAGATGCAGAAGTCGTGATTTGGGGGCTCGACGTATGTAAATACGCCTCACGCCCCCAAGAACGACGCTGCTTGCCTAAATTTGCCTAGCCCCTAAATCGGGCTGTCCCAAATTTACATTTGAGACAGCCCGAAGGTGCGGCTAAAAAACACACATAAAAATGGAATTTGAGAGATTTTCTCGAAAATTCCTATAAAAAATAGCCTTAACTATGATTA
Organism: Eubacteriales bacterium; assembly: GCA_045634485.1. GTDB lineage: Bacteria > Bacillota > Clostridia > Oscillospirales > CAG-272 > HGM12713. Next base: position 1,856 of record JAZRAJ010000106.1, read on the forward strand.
TTTTTCACAGTTAAAGCCATTTTTTATTTATTTTTATTTCGTGTGCTTTTGTTCTGCGCTAAATGACGCAGTCCCTTTATATTTTCACATTAATTCCGTTAACGACAACATCGTTGTCCGCTCTGATAAGTATGTACTTAACGCCGTCTATTATTCTCGTTTGAACAAGCTCGCTACAGCCCGCATTAACCTTTACGGCAACCTCGGGAGTTTCTATTTGAAGCTGCTTTGTACCCGAAAGATTGCTTGGCGGTATCTCTGCGTTTTCGCCAAAGCTTTCGTCAAAGCCCTTTTCAAACGCCTCAACCTTATCCTCGGGAACTCCGCAATAGCGAAGCATCTGTGCGGCATCGTCCTTGTTGATAAAGGGAAGCTGATCGTCGCCCTCGTTTTTACATTCCTCTATCTTCTCGTTTATCTGTGCGTGCAGGGAGGAAACCAAGCGAAGGCTGCAATCCTCGCCAACCGTTTCCACTAAAACCTCGCCAAAGGTCTGCTTTTGCTCCTTGGGTGGCATCGGAGCCTCCTTTGCAAAGAGTGCGTTTACAAGCTTGGAATAATTGTTTTCAAGGTTTTTAGTATAGTACGCCGCCTTGTAGATATTCGTTTGTCTATCCTCCAAAACAGGGAAAACAAAGCCTATCTCGGGTCTTGACAAAACGGTATCCGCACAAATGGTTCTAAAGCATTTTTCGGGGAAGTAATAGCTAAGCGAAGCCTTGCCCTCCTTAACGGGGCAGATAGCGCAAATGATGTATGAATAAACGCTTGTCGACTCCTCGGCTCTCATTCCGTCGGCGGTTATATCAAAAACGTCGTAATTATCGTGAGCCAACAAAATTAAATAGCTTCCGTTAAATTCAAGATTTTCTATTATTTTTTTGTAAAGCTCTCCACGAAGCTCGGAGTCCTTAAGCTCGGATGCCTTTAGCTTTGACAAAAGTGCATATTCCTCGCTATCGTTTACCTGCGCCGTGCTGAATTCTATTTCAAGAAGATTAGTTCCGATGTGTCCCGATAACGCCTTTTTGAGGAGTCCGAGCATTCCGTTTGCATCCTCCTCGCTCATAAGTCCAAGGCTTTGGTCAAACTCGGAGATTATCTCCTTTTTACTGTCAACGTAGCATCCGCAAATACGGCTTATATTGCTCTTATCGCTTCTGTAGCGTCTGCGTATTTCGGCAATTTCCTTTTCTCTCATTTTAATCTATTTCCTTTCAAGCATATTTAGCATTGTTCTTGTTACTTATTACAGTTCTATAATTGTAACATACTTTTTTTGCTTTTTCAAGTGAAAAACTTATAATGAAAATATTTTTTATTATTTTTATTAGGCGGGGAAGAAAAATTTTTTAAAAAAGTTTTTCTTCTCCGAAACCCTATCTTTCAAAAAACTTGAAAAAAATGGATGCTTATTTTTTTGTCATAATTTGTGCGCTTGACGGTTGAGATTGGTGTGTTCGCACTGAACCCGAGTGGGAAGTTTTTGGTTTCGCTTTTTTTAAAAAGCGAACGGGTTTGGGCAGAGCCCACAAAACGGCGTTTTTCGCCAAGCTTCTCATTTAAAAATCTCCGCCCTGTGTGAGTTGATTATCGGACGACATTCGTCGTTGGCTACTATAAAATGCTCCATAAGCGTAATTCCGAGGGCTTCAAGAATCATCTTTGCCTTGTTTGTTGCGTGGATATCATCGCCCGAGGGAAAGGCTCTTCCGTTTGGATGGTTGTGAACTAATATTGCGCTCGTTGCGTTGCTCGTTATTGCGGTAAGCGCCGCCTTGCGCATTGATAGCGTATGCTCCATAGAAAATCCCTCGCCTATTTTGGAGCAGGTAATAAGCCGCTTAGAGTTGTCAAACAAAAGAATATACGAGCTTTCGTTTTGCGTTCCGATAAACAGAGATTTTAAAAACGTTGCAAGCGCATCGGGAGTCTTTAATAAATCCTCGGATTTTTGCTCGGAAATGTGATATTTTAAAACGAGAGCAGATATCGCTTTTATATAAATTGCAGTGGATTCGCCAATATCCTCAACGTCTGTAAGAGCCTGAGTGCTTGCGTCAAGAACACCCTTAAGCGAGTCGAATCGCAAGAGTAGGCGGTGGGCTATTTCGTTCGTATTTTTGCGTGGAATAGCGTAAAAAAGTATAAGCTCGAGCAGCTCGTGGTCCTCGAAGCTTTCGGGGGACGTAATAAATCTGTTTCTCAGTCTTTTGCGATGACCGTCGTGTGTCATTTTTATCCTCTTGTGAAATTTTTTTGTTAATTATATCATTATTTTCCAACGTTGTCAATCAAATAAGTGTATATATTGTATATATTAAATTTTATATTGTGAAAATGTATAAAAGTAAAATTGCTTTTTTGTGCTAAACGTATATTATTTTTTAAAAAGTTAAAAAACACTTTATTTTACTTGGTATTCGTGGTATAATTGAAATGTTTAAAGAATTAATTTTTTTATGTTTAAATAAAACGCTTTTGAAAGGAAAATATATGGAGAGAACGGTAAGAATAATTGCTACGATGCTTGCCATTATCTTGTTTGCTACGTCGATTCCTGTTCTTTCAATATCGTCAGCCACAGTGTCATCTCCCTTTGATTCTACAATACTTAGCGACTCCGCTAATTCAATTAAATCGGTGACGGTAAGCTCAAGCGAGAGCATAGGCTCAAACGGCGAGGTATCGCTTTACAAGGCTACTATATCATCGTCGGGTACTCGTAAGGACGCCTTGAAAACGCTCTTGGGCATTGATTCTCGAACCTTTGAGGATACATTTAGCGGTGTTAGCATAGCAACCGGAGGTAGGCTTTTCGTATATTCAAAGCCTACAGATGACGGTCAAGGCTTTTCTAATAATTTGATAAATGATATTGCGGCTCAGTTTGAGGCAGAGCATCCCGAGTGGAGGGTTGCGGTGGTAACCAACGCCTCATTCTTTGATAACGAGGATTCAAAAACTGCCGATATGGGCGAGCCCGAGGATATCTATATTGAGGACGGAAAAACCTATAAATCCTACATAGAAAAGGGCGAGGACGGCGGCGACGTATTTAAGATAGGAAGAGGCATCGTCGGTCTTAAGGCAGACGGTACTGTAATTTATAATACTATAGAGAACGGCACGTCGCACTATACGGGCTCAACCGCTTATGAGTTTGATTCAAGATACACCCTTGAGGTGCTTGGCGAAGGCAAGAGCAATTCGATATACGATTACACGATGCGTGCCGACGGAATGTACGATTCGGTTGACCTTGGATTTTTAACGCCCGATATGGCGGCAAAAAATCTTAGCAGCGCAACGGTTTATAAGGTAAAATGCGACCAATTCAGACGCGCTCACGTTGGAGTTAACGGACGTGAGGTAGGAACTAAGACCTATTATTTTGAGGGCGAAATCGAGGCTATCCTTAGCGGTAGCGCTTCAATGAAAGCGCCCGAGGGCTACGTTTACGTAACCGCTTACGCACCGCTTGAGCATCTTTCGGTGGGAACAACGGTTAGAGCAACTCAAAAAATGACAGGCGAGTGGGCAGACGCCTCCTATGTGTTTGGATATAAGCAGCAGATATTGCACGAGGGCACGGTGCTTTTTAAGGGCTCACATCAGGAGTCCTACGGCGACGCTATCCACGGAAGCTACGATGCATCCTGGAGCGAGGACCTTTCCTACGCCTCCTACGGCTCAAACAGAACCGCAGTTGGCTTTAAGGCGGACGGAACGCCGGTTATAATCACTATGCCGAGAAAAATTCACGGCACATATGTGGAGAACAACGTTACAAAGGATATAGAAACCTCTGCCACCTACAGTGAGATGGCGTGGTATATGAAGTCTATCGGATGCGTAAACGCATTTATGATGGACTGTGGCGGCTCGATGGGAATGTATAAAAAAAGCACGGATAGCGACACGTACGAGGTTGCATGCTGTGAGCCAAAGCACACGCAGCCAAGCCGACCTGTGGCGAATGCGCTTATTCTTGCGTACCCCTCGGGAAAATCTGCACCCAAGGAGGATGCTCTCCTTGATGACGCAACGTATAAAACCGAGTACATAACCGCTACGTCAAATCCATCTTGGATAGCGGGTACTACAAAGCTTCGCTCGTTGACTACTACAAGCGAAAAGAGCTATAACTTTTATAGCGGTACAACCCTAAATAGCACTATCAGTAATTCTACGTTTACGGTAACACAAAGCAATACCACATATAATTTTCAGCCGGGTAGCATTTCAAGCAGCTACGAGGCGGTATATGCCTATACAAATCTCGGCTACACCGTGGAGGCGGGGCGAAGGTATGTTTATTGCTTTAAGCTTCAAACAGAGAACAAGGGAAAATACACCTCCTTCCTTTTTGGAGAGTATCCGACAAACTTAAGCTCAACCAAGAAAATGCTTAATAATTTTGCGGTTGTCGGCGGCGCATTTTCAAATAACGGAGATTCGACGTATTCCGACGTTAGAGCGGGCGTTGGACGTGTTCAAGCAGGCACGGATGATGTATTTGGCTCTAATCAAGATATAAATCTTCACTTGGAAAGCTCACAAAACAAGAAATATAGCACGTATCGCATAGATATAGACGGATTAAGCTACACACTTAAGGCTATGAAATCAACGGGAGAATGGGTGTCCATAGGTGGCACGTACACACTCCCCGAGGGCACGCAATTAATTATGGGTTGTGCCTCTTGGACGAGTAGCCTTGATTTGCGAGTAATGTCTGTAAGAGATGCGGTTTGCGTTGATATAACCGACCTTTCAAGCGCTATAGATGATACGGATAAGTTAAACTCGCTTGAATATACCGCTCAAAGCTGGCAAGCGCTCGAGGCTTCAAGGACGACGGCGGGCTATTCGGTAAACCGTGTAAACCAAGCGCTTATCAATAACGCAGCGCAGAGCCTTAAGAATGCAAGCGCTAAGCTTGTTAAGCGCATCGATGTTGCAAGCGATAATATTGCAGAGTACGAGGCAACCTCACAGAGTGCCTATACCAAGGAAAGCTGGGCGGCATACACGGCGGCGTATACGGCGTTAATCGAGGCAATAAATGCTAACGATCTTGCCTCTCTTGATTCATTAAACGAGGCGTACGTTAAGGCAAGGAGCGCTCTTACTCCTGCGGAGGTATCCGTGGCGATAACCTGGAGCGAGCTTGATTTCGTTTACTCAAGCGGTAGGTGGAATCCTACTACGCACAGCTATGACGGTGACGATGGTTATGCTTGGAATGGTAACGGAAGCACGATAGGAGTTGAGAATAATTCCGCAAGCGCTATCAGCGTTGGAGTTGCATTTGATGCGGCATCGGAATTTAATTCGGTTAGCGGAAGCTTTTACGTTGACGGCACGCTCGTTAACGGTAGCTTCAATTTGCCAAGCGGCGAGAGCGAGGAGATTTCGATGAAGCTTAGCGGCTCGATACCGTCAAGCACGGCGGATAAATCTATAGGCGGAAGAGTAACCGTAACGGTTTCGCCAAATTAAGCGGATAAGGCTTGCTTTACCGCAATCTAACTAATTTTGAATTTGTTGAAAAACAAAAAATAAAAAAATTTAAAAGGAGAAAAACACCATGAGAAAGCTTTTAACAATCGTTGCGCTTGTGCTCACAGTAGCAATCTGCGCATCCTTTGCGGCAGCGGCAGACACCATTAGCGGTCTTAGCTCTGCATCCAAGGACGTTAGCCTTACCTACACTGCGGTTACAGAGGATAAGGACACTATCGTTTACAGTGCAGACGTAACCTGGTCCGATGTTAAGTTTACCTATGAAGCAGGTACAACCAAGTGGAACCCCGAGAAGCATGATTACAGTGCATCCGGCTCTTCTGCAAAGTGGTCCGATAACAAGGGTAGCGTTAAGGTTACAAACCACTCTAATGCGGCAATTGCTGTAACTGTAAGCTTTGCAAAGGCTTCTACCGCAAACGGTTCTGCTAATATTGCAGTTACCAACGGTTCCTTTACTCTTGCTTCCGGCGTTGGCGTTACATACGCTAATGCAGCTAACAACACTGCAACTCTTACCGCAAGCGGCGCGCCTACAAGCAATGCTACCATTGGTACTGTTACCGTTGCAATAGCAGCTTCTAACTAATGGTTTCTAAGCCATATACAAGGGGGCATTTGCCCCCTTGTATAAATTATGGCTGATATAAGCTTATAAATTTTTTGTAGGCGTATGTAAGCTATAATTTATGTGAGGTTTTTACGTGAAAAAATCAAAGAAAAAGCAAAATATAAAAAATGGCACGGATAAGCCGTTGATTGCGCTTATTTGCGTTATTGCGGTTGCGGCGGTGGTTCTTATAGCGCTTTTAATTCAAGTAGCCACTATGGAGCCAAATGATACCGATACGTCGGAGCCGTCGAATGAGAATATAGAGTTCGTTCCACCCGAATTTGAGGCAAACGTAAGTGTGGGAAGTCCAACCGTTCCCGACGGAATGGGTTATCTTGAGGTTTATAAGGAGGGAATGAGCTTTAATTCCTTTATCTGCGGCGAGGTAAATATTGTGGACGGTAAGGCGGATGTTTATTTTACAAATCCCGAAAAAAACACCCTTTGGATGAAGCTTCGAATTTTTGACGATAAGGGGAATATCATTGCTGAAACGGGACTTATTAAGCCTAATGAGTATCTAAAAGCCGTAACCTTTGACGCTATTCCCAAAAACAATTCAACCATAACGATGAAGATAATGACCTACGAGCCGAATACCTATTACAGTGGCGGCGCAGTTTCGCTTAATACGGTTGCAAAGGTAAAGTGAATAACGTGAAATATAGGGACTGAGTCATTCAGATGCAGAAGTCGTGATTTGGTTCTCGTCGGCGTACAAAGGTACGCCAGAGGGCCAAAGCGCGGCTAAAAAACACACATAAAAATGGAATTTGAGAGATTTTTCTCGAAAAATTCCTACAA
>JAZRAJ010000107.1:0-3759 GCA_045634485.1 Eubacteriales bacterium
GCGCAGTGTTCTTAAGGACACTGCGCAACGAAATAAATCCCTTTCGGGATTTGTGAAATACACTTCGTGCGTGAAATTTGCCTACGGCAAGTGAAATGCCTGCGGGCATGAGGGGATTTATTTCATTTCACATCGAGCAAAGCGAGATATTTCACAATATGCGATAGCATATTATTTCACGTTTTGTGGTAGCAAAACATTTCACTATACGCATTTGTGGACACAAATGCAGTGCTTGTCAAGAAAAGAGGACGAAGAATTGTTAAAATTCTTCGTCCTCTTCCTGTTGGTAGGTAACGTATTCTATTAAATTATAAGTCTGTCCTTAAGGGTACGTCGCATTTAGGCTTTCCCTATTTGATGTGTCCGTTTTTATTATTTTATTTTGCAATTAAGGACGAAGGCCCATACCGCCCTCGAGAGTGAGTGTTTCGCCATTGAGGTACTTAAAGTCGGGATTAGCGAGCTGAACGCAAACACGGCCAATTTCAAGCTCGGAATCGCCAAAGTGACCTGCGGGAGGCATCTTTACGTTAGCCTTGAATGCCTCGGGATATGCGTTTTGGAAGTTTTCAAGCTGTGCCGTCCAAGCAAGAGGGCAAATAACGTTGGTGTTGATGCCGTCCTTAGCCCACTCAGTAGCCGCTACTCTGGAAAGACCGCGGATGCCCTCCTTAGCCGCCGCATAAGAGCACTGACCGTAGTTACCAAAAAGACCCGCTCCGGAGGCAAAGTTGATAATCGAGCCCTGTGTTTCCTTAAGATATGGATAGCACGCCTTCATATAGTGAAAGGTTGCGTAAAGACCGGAGTACATTGCAAGGTCAAACTGCTCGGTTGTATGGTCCTGAATTGCTACGCCGGATGCAGATGCCTGTGCGTTGTTAATGAGAACGTCAATTCTGCCGAACGCCTCGATAGTCTTTTCAACCACCATATTTGCCGTTGCCTCATTGTCCGAGCCTGCGGAAATATCTGCCTGAAGCGCAAGAACCTTGATGCCGTAAGCAGCCTCAAGCTCCTCCTTTGCCTTTTCAAGCTTAGAAACGTTTCTACCCGTGATAACGAGGTTTGCGCCCTCCTTTGCGTAAGCGGTTGCGATGCCGTAGCCTATCGAGCCACATCTACCGTCGGAAAGAACCGCATAGCCTGCGCCTGTAATTATTGCCGTTTTACCTGTTAAAAATCCCATAGTTTTGCCCGTCCTTATCCTTTTAGTACTTTTATTTTAGTCCTTTTTCTTTAAAACAACCGCTGTGCCTATTGCGCAAACAGTTACGAGCGCCGAGATTGCCACCGAGGCTCCGCATCCCGTGCTTGCATCGTCGACATCCTCCTCGCTCTTCTCGACAGTCTTTTCAACCGCATTTTCGGTTTCAGCCTCATCCTTTGCGCTCTCAATAGCCGCTATTTTCTCCTCAAGCTCCTTTATCTTTGCTTCAAGCGAAGCATCCTTATCGGCAAGCTCCTTATCCTTTGCCTCGAGAGCGGCAATTTTATCGTTCACGCTTGACTCAAACAGCTTAACGTCGTCCTCGAGCTTCGTTATCTTCTCATCTATTGAATTAAAGGTTACCTCATTAGCCGCATCAAACTCGTAAAGCGAAGCAATATCGGCTTCGATATCCGCAATAGAGGTCCTCAAAAGCTCTAAATCCTGCTCTACCTCCTCCTTAAGCGTACCGTACTCGTCTACGGTAGTCTGCAATTCATCCACATCCTCCTTAAGATGCGATATGGCTGCCCGCAATAGCTCTATTTCGGATGCCGCACTAACCGAAATAGAAAAAATTGAAAGTGCGCACAAGCAGGCTATCAAAAGTATACTGCAAATTCCTTTAAACTTCATATTTTCCTCCTTAAAATGATATTCTATAAATTTATTATAATACATCCCGCCAAAAAAATCAAGGGATTATTACAGATTTTCATTCACTTACCTTCATAGGCGTATAAAATTCCGACTCGACAATGGTGTTTTGCCCTGCGAGTCTTTTGTAAAAGGCGTTATACTCCTCGTCGGTGGTATTGTGACGCAAAATCAAATCCTGCTTTGGCTCGATAAAGAATAAATTGTCGATTATATTATAGTCACTCGGCATCATCTGCGGTCCGCCCGACTTAAATATCGGAGTGTAGCGTGAGCCGTAGAAGGTGTTATTTCGCACCGTTATATCGCAAAGCGGACATTCTAAATCATAAAGCAACAGATGCGAGGAGCATAGCCTGTAGCCTCTCACATCATAGCCCCAGCAATAGCCCGAGTCGATGCAAACGTTATTCTCAAACACGCAATTTTGAAAGCCCGTACCCGCAACGCCACCGCGTGACCATACCTCAAAGCCCTGCTGACAGTTCCAAATTACATTTTTGCGGAAGGTAATATTAACCCAACCGCGAGTTACCTCGTGCCCCTGCATAGTAAGCGCAACGTCGTATATATTTGAAAATCTGCAATTTTCAACAAGCACCTCGGATGAGTCCGTCCAACATTCAACACCGTTTCCGTAGCGCACGCAGGGTCTAAAATGCGTGGTAAGCTCCGAGCCGCCAAGCTCGTAAAATTCACAATTTCTAATCGTTGCACGGTTTACGGTACCGCTTATTCCGTGCGAGCCCGAGCCGATAAATGCAATATCCTCAACGCAAAGATCGTCAACAAAGGGCATATGTATAATGTTGCAGGCGAATTTTATATCCTCGGCGAGCAAGGATGGATTTTTTAAGGATTTAACGTAAACGAATTGCTTATCGTTGTAATAATCCCACTGTCTTTCCAGCTTTTGAAGCTCAAAGAATTTTCTTGGCTTAATAGCACCGTCAATCTTCATAAAGCCAACGTTGGTGTCAAGCTCGGTAACGTTGCCGTCAATTTTGCTGACATCGGTTAGGTCTATTCGCCAAACGCCGTTGCCAATATCCTCCCAAGCGTCCTTTTTTGCCATTTTATACTGACTTACTACAGGCTTTGCGCCATCTCCGTACGCCTTGTAGGTTGTGGGTGTACCGCTATCATTCTTTTTAGGAGCGCGTATTTGACCAAAAAAGATATCTCCACGCTTAAAGCAGACGGTGTCGCCACCAATTACCGCTTCATTAGCCCTTTTTATCGTACGCCAAGGCGTGTTGGGAGTGAGTCCGTCGTTTAAATCACAACCGCTTGCCGAAATATAATACGTAGCCATAATCCCTCCGTTTTTTGTTCTATATATAATATTAAACCACTAATCGAGAATAAAATCAATATATTTTAAAGAATTTATTTTAATTTAAGATATAATAAAATAGATGCTTGTGTTCGCACCGCACCCAAGTGGCAAGTTTTTAGTCAAGTTTTTTTCAAAAAACTTGCGAGGGTTTATGCTTTTACGTGGGGGAAGGAACCTTCTTGAAAGAAGCTTTCCTACCCCCACCCCCCCAACCTTCAAGAACTTTGAAACTGGGGGGCTTATTTTTTGCCGTAATGTTTGTGCTCGACGGTTGAACAATCTATGTTCGCACTGCACCCGAGTAGTAAGTTTTTGGTTTCGCTTTTTTCAAAAAGCGAACGGGTTTGGGCAGCGCCCATAAAAACGGCGCTTTCTTTTTGCCAAGCTTTTTCTTTGCGCCTCTTGTGCCAAAGAAAAAGCGGTATTGTGGATTATATGGCTTTACTCGGGCGAACAATGTTCGCCCGCGAAAACAATGGATTTTATGTTGTTATCAATCTACAAAAATATAAACAAGTATGCGGTAGGGGAGGGGCTTGCTCCTCCCGAA
>JAZRAJ010000108.1:0-19537 GCA_045634485.1 Eubacteriales bacterium
CGAAGCAGTGGGAGGTTTTCTTTAAAAAATCATTTAATGTGTGGGGAAAACATACGATAGCATTCGAGCTACTCTACAAGATATTCAATTTAAAAGCTTAATAGCGAAAAAATGCAATATTTAAAATTGCATAACGAAAGGTTGAGTCTTTAGTGAAAGCTTTAGACTCAACCTTTATCTTTTTTAATATAGCTTAAATTACACTATATAATAATTAACAACAAGAAATGCCGAGCATTAAGCTCGGCATTTCTTTAATTTTTGTAGAGAATTAATTCTTTACGTTTGAAGCAACGGGTGCGTCGCTTTCCTTAGCCTTTTCGGATACGTTCTTAACCTTTGTATCGTTTGCAAGCTCCTCGATTACAATCTTTTCTCTATTGGAATTAGATGCTTCAACCTTAGGCTCATCTACCTTAGGCTCATCTACCTTAGGCGCATCAGCCTTAGGCGCATCAGCCTTGGACAAATCAACCGAAATCTGCTCTTTTTCGGGAGCGGGCTTCTTGTCGCCCTTGATAGCAGGCTCATTTGCAGATGCTTTCTTATCAAGCTCGGCACTAACCACCCTAACCTTATTAAGAAAGTCATTTATTTCTTCTGTCTTAGCTGTCCAATTAATATTCTTTAGATAATATTGTGCAAAGACGTCTCCTTGAGCAAGCAAGAAACCGTCAGCGTAGTGCTCAACATTACCCTTAGAAAAGGGTACGGGAGAATAGTTTTTAAGAAATACGTCTAAAATCTTTTGATGAACAGCCGTTTCTACCTCACGGTTCGAATAAAGTTCTTTGGTAGCATCACATAAAAGATTTGCAGAAGGCAATATAATGTTTTTCATCATGTCATGAAAGTAAACTTCTTGCTTGTCTTTTCTAACACTAAGAGCTCCTGACTTATCATAGAACGCCAACATACCATTTTCACCCGTCAATTTATTAAAGATATTGTCAACGGTACTCTGTATCTTTAAATCCTCAACACCGCTATCAGTAAGAATCTGGTCAACCTGCCACTTAACGTATTCGGTCAAATTGGGGTCTGCAATGCTCTTCTTACATTCTTCCATAAATACGTTAAAATTAGCATCCGTTGCAATCAAACTATTGCCAGACATGGCGAGTTTAACCCCCTCAACCTTGCGCTCGTACTTTTCTACCGGCTTGCGCTCGCGCCTTGCTGCTGCCACGCGCTTTGCCACCGCCTCGCGCTCAAGCTTTTCATTAGCATCTTTAATCCACTTGATAAAATCACTTCTGTCATTGTGTAACGGTATTTTACCCTCAGGAAAATCCTTTTTATAGTTACTATTAAAATAATTGTGGAAATATGCGTTTCCATTTATACTATTACTCTCGAACAAATAGCTATTAACTTGGTTCATAAGAGTATCACCCTTAGCAAATGCTGCGGGAGAATAATTTTTAAGGATAACGTCCATAACGTTGCGGCTTGCAATTATTCCTATTGCAGGATCTTCAAAGCAATCAGTTACAAGCTTTCTATATTCTTTAGTTGTTCCTGTTATCATTTCATCCACAAATAGATTTGGATCTTGTGGCCATTCAACATAAGATTCAAGCGCTTTGTAAATTTTGTACATTCCCTCATCCTTGTCGGAAAGTTTCGCGAAGATTGCATTAGCCGCATTCGTTGCCGCTACATTCTCTACGCCAAAATCATTAAGAACCTTGACAACCTGTAGCTTAAATGCCTCGGTCAATCGAGAATCATTAAAGCTCTGCCTTAATTCTTCCCTACAAGCACGAATAAAGGGCTGTTGTATTTTGCCGTCCGTGGGAATAGGATTCGCTATCACGCGCTTGTAATTTATCTTTAGCTCAAGCTGTGCCTTAGCTGCCACTTTTTGCATTTCCTTTGCTTCTTCCGCTCTGGCGTTAGCCTTGTTAACCATTTCAGAGTTTTCCAATATATCGTTTAAGACATTTTCATCCCTGATTACAAAATCCATATACTTGTCTTTGGAAACTTTTGCGGTACCTGCTAAAAGAGAATATCTAGCCAAAATTAAATTTGAAAGCTTCTGGCTCAATTCAATTCGTTTTTCCTTAGTCAAATTATCATCCTTTAGATGTTGATGGTAGCAAAGCTCAAACGTTTTCTTTGACATATACGTCATAACATCCTTAAACGTTACATCGTAATTTGTATATTTCTTAAGATCACTGTACATCTTTCGCAAATCGAATTTCATTTCACTAAAGAATCTTTCACTTCTACCATTTGCGTTAGAATCTATCTCTTTAAATACTTCAGCTATCTCTTTCCTACACTGACTTGCACCTGCCGCCGAGACATTATAATTAAACAATTTGGTAAACTCTAATAGTCGTCCCGAACCAATATGACTGTTCTCAGTTAAAGAAGATAAAGAGTTCTTAACAATACTCTTTAAATTTTTAATAGTCTTTTTATATGCATCTTTACTCTTAGTTAATTGTTTACTATAGTCGGCATCTTTTTTGATTGCTTGATCGATATCATTCCAATGAAGCGATTTGTTATATTCGGGAATAACTCCTTGGAGCATATCGGAAGAACCCACAAAATATCCACTGCAATGCATTTCTTCTGCTAAATAAGATTTATTAGCAGGAGACCAGTTTTTCATAAACTCGTCAGTAATTTTTTGGGCAACTATTATATGGTTAGTAAAATCATATCCGCAATTAGCAGTTAATCTATATACTTCCTTGAAAGTATTCTCCAAGCACTTATAGCTTTCTGACAAGCTAAAGATATTTATTTTGTTTTCTTCAGCGGTTGAATACAAAGAAATCATATTTCTTCTTACGGTATCAATAATACTATTAACAAGCACTCTTCTTTCTTCCTTGTTTGAAATATCATTCCCTAAAATTTTGCCAATTGCATTTGGCATATACTGATCTTTAGATATTTTTTCTAACCGCTCGCTTACATCAACGCTAAAATTAGAGGGGCCTGTTGCTGCAATCTCAAATTCAGCCTCAACCAATTCATGAACGCTTACGCCCGCAAGCTTCATTTCTTGAAGCTTATCCTTATATACAGCTCTAATATCATCCGCAACTTTCTTTTGCTCTAAAATTTGCTTTCTTTTTTCAGATAGCTGTTTATTCTCAATTGCCCAACGAGCTTCTATCTCATCAGCTTTTTTCTTAGCCTCTTCTTCGGCAGGTTTTGTCTTAGCGTCTTCTTCGGCTTTCTTCTTGGCTTCTTCCTCTGCCTTTCTCTGAGCCTCTTCCTCTTCGGCCTTCTTCTTGGCTTCTTCCTCTGCCTTTCTCTGAGCCTCTTCCTCCTCGGCTTTTCTCTTGGCTTCCTCTTCTGCCCTTCTCTGAGCCTCTTCCTCTTCGGCCTTTCTCTTGGCTTCCTCCTCTGCCTTTCTCTGAGCCTCTTCTTCTTCGGCCTTTCTCTTAGCCTCCTCTTCAGCATTGATGCGAGCTTCCTCATCAAGTCGCTTCTGCTCCTCAATGCGCTTATATTCTGCGATAATATCTACCTTACCCTCGCCGAGAGCCTCGCCCAAATGCTCGTTAGCGTATGCAACGTCTTCCTTGAGTTGACTTATCTCTTCATCGGTAAGCTTGATATTGTTCTTATCAAGAGCGACCTTAATATTAGCAGCATTACTAATTGCAAAGCCATTAGTGTACTCAGGCTTGCAAGCATCATTGAATTTTGCGGGAGAATAAGCTTTGAGTATTACGTCTGCAAGCTGCTGAGCCAAAGCAAGACGGGTTATCTCATTAATGCCGGCATAACCCTGAATATTGCCGTAAGCACGGTAGAATACCTCATTCGACATATAAGACATCATATCGCCAAACGTTCCGTTAAGACGAGCAAAATGCGATGCGTTATCATAGATGCTCGGCATTTCAAACATGATGCCATCAACAAATTTTTGAGCATTCTTGTCGGATTCATTAACGCCCGCCTTATCAAGGATGTTCTTTACATCGTCTACGTTGGCTTTGATCGCTTGGGTTGCACCGCAAGCATCCAAATACTGAACTCTGTAAGCAGAAATAACGTCTTCTTTGACGTAGTCTGCATCCAATACATTTGCGCCCATCGCTTTGTTTTGGTCAATATATTTCTTAAGCTCTTTTTTACGGTTATCTCTTCTCTCGACATACGCCTCTATCTGTCCGGTTCCACCATTACTGCTTCTGCCATAATCAACGACCTTATCTTTTTCTTTGTCCGTATAGTTTCTATAGACACTTGGATGAGCCTTCGACATGGTATTGTTACGAATTGATTTGCGTCCCACGATATAATAGTCGGCAGCATCATCAAACACCTTGGGGACAAATGCAACGGGAGAATAGTTCTTCATCAAAACGTCGGCCATTTCCTGTGCCATGAACACACGCATTCCCATTTGGGTATAACCATGATTTACTGTAAGCCTATATATGTCGATGAACAGTTCTCTTACCATTTCGGTAGCAGCCAATCTGGAATACATATTCTTATTGTTTGCGATGGCGTTTTGGTAGATACCAAGAATCTTTTCTCTCGGAAGCCTGCAAACATCATTAATAAGTTCATCGTCATCTTTTATGTTTTTCAGCTGCTGTCTTACAGACTGAGCTAATTCATCGCTGTTAACGGCATCTACGCACTGCTTGTGCATCCGTATATTCACATGAGGAGTGTTATCTGCCGCAATCGCCTCTGCAACATTCTGTTGAACGCTTAATTTACGAGCTTCCTCGACAGAAGGGTCTTCCAAAGCCTTTCTGCGAGCCTCTTCCTCTTCGGCCTTTCTGCGAGCCTCTTCCTCAAGCTTTCTCTTAGCCTCTTCTTCTTCGCGCTTTTTCTGATCTTCATCTTCTATTTCAGACATAGCATCGTTCAAAGAATTTCCAGCTAACATTCTTGCAATTTCTTCAAGATTTCTCTCTTTCTCTTCTTCCTCAAGCTTTCTCTTAGCTTCTTCTTCCTCAGCCTTTTTGCGAGCCTCTTCCTCTTCGACCTTTTTGCGAGCCTCCTCGAGTTCTCTCTGCTCTCTTGCTACATCATCCACAGCATTGCCAAAAAGATCGTCAATAAAGCCATTAACACTTGCTTGCTTCTGTCTTTGCTCTTCTTCGGCTTTTATTTGAGCTTCTACCTCAGCCTTTATACGAGCTTCTTCTTCCTCGGCATTTTTCTTGGCTTCTTCTTCCTTGGATTTTCTAAGTGCTTCATCTTCTATTTTAGACAGAGCACCTCTTTTTGCTATTCTTTCTGCGATTTCGGCAAACTTTTTCAGCTTTTCTTCCTGAGCCTTTATTCTCGCTTCCTCTTCCATGCGAGCCTGATGAGATTTTTCGAGTATTTCCAACAAAATATCTCTTGCAATTGCCAAGCCATTGGACACATCGTCGAGCTCTGGTTCAACATTTATTTCGTTCTCTTCCTTTTTCTCGGACTCTATAACGATAGGCTCATTAGCAACAGACTGCTCTACGATAGGCTCTTCTACGGCAGGCTCATTAACAAAGGGTTGCTCCTCTTCCTTAATTACATCGTTATTTTCTTCAGCCTGATGTTCCTCGAGTTGTTCCTCATCATCCAACTCTTCTATTACTTCATCAGCAGGAACATCATTTATAATATTAGGGATCGAAATTGCCAACGGATCTACGCCTAACTCTTCTCTTGCTTCATCAACAATATCCCTTATACCTTCTCGGGATATGCCAGGATAATTTTTTGCTAAAAAATCGTATAAGCCGACATCATTTGATATTGTATAATTCTTAGCAAACTCAGAATATTCCGCACCGTTAAATCCAACTACTGTAAGTTTGTTGAGAACAATATCAGTCATCTTTTGAGCCGCAACGAGTCGATCCTTTGGTCTCAATCTACAGGTTTCAAAGCCTTTGAATACATCATAAAAAATCTCGGGGATTGTATCGTGAATTAATGTTTTTAACACTTTAGGATCATTGTTTACTGCCTTAAGCTGGTCATAGGTTTTGTTAAGCCTTTCTGATGAACCAATAATAGCGGTTGAAGCTCCACTCAATGCTGTGTACTTGTTTACTGCATAATCCACTATTAGTTCGATTTGACTCCACATTTGATCTTCAATCCAAGATGAGAGGTTATAAGTATTGATTTTATTAAACTGTTCCGTCGCAGAAAGAATTTTGGGCTGCGGATTTTTTTTCACTATCTCAACAGGCTCGTTATTCTCTTCCTTAACTTCTTCCTTAACATTTGCCTTAACATCTTCATCGTTAACGATTGAATCATTATTATCTTCTATTACTAATTCAAATTCATTGCTATCGGCTTGGCTTATACTAGAATCCTGCGCGATAATATTGCTTGAATCGATTTGAGGCTGCGCGTTGCTTAAGGGGTTATTTGCCCCTTCCTTGTCATAGCCGAAAACGGCGGGAATATCATGTTCATCCAAGCTCACTCCGGCATTGATTCCTCTGACAGTTGCTTCCTCATCAGCAGACATTGCGACTAAGTGTGGACTTGTCGGAGTTTTTGACCTAAGGTCTATATCGGGCACATACGGCTGCAAGGTTTCTCTAAGGTCATTGATAAGAGCGGTTCTTGCATCGTTTTCGGCTGAGTGGAACAAACGCCAGAAGAAACCATGATTTGCCTGTCTGCGTACAAGCGCTTGATACTCAGCGTAAAGCTTTGTTACGTTCTCAGCGAGGTTCTTTTTATCATTTATATCCCTCAACAAAGGATCAATTCTATCTCTTTGGAGATCAAGAGCGTCTATTCGGCGCTGACTGTTAAAGGTATCGTCAAGTGATATATTTGTTCTCGGCTTTGCGGTAAGGATGCTTTGAGCCCAATTTTTAAAAAACGGTCTAAACGACTCAATAGGAAGCTTAGGACTTCCAAGCTCCTTAGCGGTTACAGCAATCAAATAATTAAAAGCCGCTAATATGTACTCATTGGGTTTTACATTCCTTATAAACTCATCGTCCATAGTATGCACGCGGTTGGTGGTATGCATCATTAAATAAGTGATATCTAAGCTAATCTGAGTCCAGAGGCCTAAGTCGAGGTCACTATTTTCCATTATGTTGTAATCTTTTGCGAATTTTCTAAGCTTTTCCTTGTACCGCTCGAGATAATTTTCATCAAGTATAACGCCCTTCTTTTTCCTGTTTTCATTGGTGTAATCTACTGCAATAGCAGCGTATTTTTGACTAATAACCATTGTTTCCTCTTTCTCTGCGACATAGATATGCGCAGTTTTTTCTTTGATGAGGTTATTATAACATCACAAGCGTTACAAAAGCGTTACAATTTTACCCAAAAATAAATTTTTTTAAATTTTTTCTATTAAATTGAATTTTATCAAAAAACAAAGGCTCTTGCGAAAAATCTCTCCGCAAGAGCCTTTATAATATTATATTAAATAAATTTACGATGCCTTATAAAGCTCAAAGTTTTCGTAAATCGTAGGAACTGCCGCTCCGTTTGCAAAGTGAAGAACTATTACCGAGCTATTCTTAGCCGTATAAGTGCTAATTCCGCTTAGGTCATCAGCCTTTGCAAAATACGTATTATGAGCCACATTAAGCAAAGAAGTTGAGAGTGCATTACCGTTTGCATCCTTGGTAATACGGAAAATATCTACGTCCCAAAGCACAAGCTTTGCCTTTATAGCATAATAGATTGTGTTATCTGCGCCTCCGCCAAATCCGTGGTGGAACGTTGATACAACGTAGCTTTCAATAAAGCTTCCATACCAATTGTAAAGCGCGCCGTTACACCAATTATAACCGTCATAATTACCGTTTACGGGGTGGTCGGAGCCTATAAGAAGTGTAGTTCCGTCATCCATAACGAACTGCATAACCATTGAAGCGGCATTGTAGTTGCCTATAATTCCATTAGTATTATCCGCAAGATGCTCCTCTTGAGTATAAAGAATATTTATCTTAACTCCGGGATAGTAAAGAACGTTACCCGTGTGAGGCTTTAAGAGCTGCGCATTGTTCTTGGTAAGGCATGCGCCTCTTAAAATATTTTGCGCATGAGTTACATTAGAATCAACAACCTTACTGTTATCAGGCAAGTTTTGCACTATCTGCTTTATTGTAATAGTGGGGTCGCTACTATAGGTATCGGTAAACTGGAATAGTGCTCCGCAGTGGTCGCCATGAGCATGAGTTATTATCCAAGCAGAAATAACAATATTGTCTGGATCGGGAGCCTGCTTTTTAAGAATTTCGTATATTCTGCCCTCAACGGCAAGTGCGGGCTCAAATATATTCTCTCCACCGTCAATGATAATAAAGCTACCGTCTGCGAGTCGAATAATATATCCGAGTGAGGATTCCTCTCCGCCAAAGTCTTCAAGTCCAAACTGTGTCCAAATTACAGGGTAATTACCCTCGGGAGCGGTATAGTCGGGAGCTTCTCTTTCAGGGAGAAGTGATGCACTTCTTGGAGTAACCGTTACGTACATACGGCTTCCGCTTTCGTGGAATCCAATATCTATCTGCGCATTTGCTGAAACAAAGGTTGCAAAATAGTTTTTAACAGCAACCGAGGAATTATTATATGCCGTACCGTTAAACTCGTTCTTAGTATATTGAGCATAATTTTCGCTTATAAGCTTTGCACACATCTCATTATAGTGTGAAATATTTGCGCTATTGTAAATATAGGTATAAGCGCCGTCGCCTGCAGGATACTTATAGGTATGTGTCTTTGAAATTGCAGGGAGTACATTTTCAACGCTTCCCGTAGTGGGAGCGGTGTTGAGTATACTTTGAAGCAAGGCTTCATTTTTTTCAGAGAAGATTGCTTCAAAATCATTGGGGGTTATCTCGGGCTTTTCCGTAGTATATGCCATATAATCATTTATACTTTCATAAACTGTGGGAATTGCCTTTCCATTTACAAATCGCAAAATAACTATACTGTCATTCTCCGCAACATAGTAGCTAACATTACTGTTTGTAAACTTTGCTTGAGTGAAGAACTTATTAAATCCAAAATCTGCAATCGAACCAATGGATGCGGCGTAAGCGTTACCGTTTTCGTCATATTTAATTCTGTAAGAATCAATACACCAAAGAACCACAGTGGGATTTATAACGCCATAGATAGTGTTATCAGCACCTCCGCCCATTCCGTGATGGAAGGTAGATACAACATAGCTTTGAATGAAATCTCCGTACCAATTATAGAGCGCTCCCTCGCAGCAGCTATAAGCGCCGGTTGTGCCGCTAACAGGATGGTCTGCACCTACGAGAATCTTTGTTCCGTCGGAGGTAACAAATTGAGTTACGAGTGAAGCGGTGTTATAGTTACCGAATTTATTAATGGGAAGATAATTCTCTTGAGAATAAAGAACGTTTATTTTTATATCTGAATAATAAAGAACGTTACCCGTGTGAGGCTTAAGAATTTCTGCGTTTTCAAACTTTGCCATTGCCGTTCTTAAGTCGTTTTGCGACGTTATATCCGAATCCAGCACAAGAGTAGAATCGTCGGGAAGATTGCATACGAACTGCTTTACGGTAATAGAGCTATCGTTTGCATATTTATCTGCAAATCTTACAAAGCCACCGATGTTATCATTTGCGGCATGGGTAAATATCCAAGCCGAGATAACGATATTATCGGGGTCGGGAGTTTGCTTTTTAAGGATACTGTAAATTCTGTCCTCAACACCCTCAAAGCTTTCGCCACTATTCATAATTATAAAGCTTCCGTCGGCAATTCTTATTATATATCCAAGGGAGGATTGCAAATTATCAAAATCCTCAAGACCGTACTGTGTCCAAATCGTAGGATAGTCGCCTAAAAGCTTTTGATAGGAGGTTGCCTCTCTTTGAGGAAGAATTGAGCTTTCGCGGGGCGTAACGGTTACGTACATACGCTTTGCCGACTCATGAAAACCGATATCTATTTGAGCGAGCTTTGAAATAAAGGTTGTAAAGTAGTTGCGCTTGCTATCCGAGCTATTAAACTCGTTCTCTGTATATTGAGCAAAGCTTTCTGCTGTAAGCTTTGAGCAACAGTCCTCATAAAGAGCGCTACTTGCATTTTCGTATACATAAGTAAGTGCATTATCGCCCGCCGTAACCTTTTTGGAAGGACTTGCGGTAAGCGTGGGAAGAACGTTCTCAATGCTTCCTGCTTCTATATCAGAGGCGAGAATTTCTTTGATAAGGTCTTCATTTTCCTGCGAAAACTTACTAACAAAATCCGTTGCGGGAACTTCAACTGTGGTGCTAGGGATTTCGGGTTGAGCAGATGCGCTTACTCCACACACGCTACATACTCCATCAATAAATTCGGTGTGTGGGCATACCTCTCCACATTCACCGCACGTACCGTCTAACCAGTTATGCTTATGCTCGGTCGAATTTACTACTACCGTAATTTTCCCCAGGCTATCGTTAGATTCGGGTATTCCCTCAGCGCGTATATAAGAAATTCCTCGAGGAGCTTCCTCAAAGCTTGTACCAACCGCACTTGCAAGAGGATACGCAGGATTTTCTACTATAAGCATTACAGTTCCATTAGCTTTTTCAGCAGGCTCGAAGATAACCTCTATATTAACCGCCTCATTAGAATGGTTATCAACGGTAACCTTACCAATTTTATCGGTCCAACCTGCGCCTACCTTTGGTACATTATAGCTATGCTCCAAGGGATTCCAAACAACCGTACCGTCAGTATACTCAAAGGCAAGATCGTTCCAAACCACGTCAACACTGTAAACAGTTCTATAATCTATCTGATCACTTATAAAATCGAGAACAAGATCAACAGAGGCACTGCCTTCATAACCGTTCAAGGTCGTTACTTCATATACTAAGGTCAAATGAAGCGTAGATTCCTTTTGAATATTATAATCGGAAAGAGTTTTACCGCTTTCAAGCTCTGTACCCGCAAAGATAAGCTTTTGATTTTGTGGAGCTATTCCCTCTTTCTCTTGAATTTTTGCTTTTATCGCGTCTATAGAATCGTTTGGCTCTACCTCAAGCGTTATCGTTTTGCCATCTAACGTTTTAACGAATATTTGCATTGCCACCGTGGAAAATGCCGCGGTAGCAATCATTAAAAATGCTAAAAGAAGCGCTATGAGAGCTTTAATAGTTTTGTTCATAAAAAATTCTCCCATTTATTTTTCAATTTATAAAAATCACTTTATATAAGAAGCGTTCTTATTTGAACCTGTTGTGCAAGAAACAGAGCCCGTAAGGCAAGAGCCATTATTCGACTTTGTAGTAGTATCCGTGTAAACAGAAAGACCTGCTACGTAATCCTTTGCAACGACCTTACCCGTTCCGTGACAGTTATTAAACACTATCGTTGTTCCGCCCGATGCTTGACCTACAAAGCCTGCAATATGCTCGCCATTAGGGAAATTAACAGTTCCGTTGAAATGGCAATTATTAACCGTGAGCTTTCCGGCATTGAGCGCTCCTACAAATCCACCTACGTTCTTGATGCCGCTCGAGCCTTCCTCTAAAAGAACCGTGTCCGCAAGAGTTATATTGGTAAGTGAAACGTTTGCAGAAGCATCATTAATACGTCCTACTATAGCGCCAAAATACGGTTTATTCGAAATCGAGAAATAAGAATTTTCAAGCACGAAATTCTTTATTTGCGCACTTCCACCTACAGTACCGAATATGGATCTATATGAATACTCTGTGGAAAGATACACACCGCTAATCGAATGTCCCTGACCGTCAAACGTTCCCTTAAACGGAGCATCAGTGCCCGTCACAACTATAGTTTTATTATCAGCACCGTTAGCCTTGATATTAGCAAGAGTTCCCTCGTTAATTATTATATCCGCTCCAAGCTTTATAGTCACGCCCTCAAATGTTATAGCGCCCGCGCTATCCTTGCGGAGCTTATTTATTCCCACAAACTGATCTGCCGTGGTAAGCGTATAGGTCTTTGTTCCCTCCTTATACCAAGAGGTATCAGGTGTTCCGCTATACACAGACGGAGCCTTTGCAGTGGGAAATTCAGTTCCAATCTTTATATCCGTAATGATAGGAAGATGGTCTGACGTGTATCTTAAGTTCTGGTAAGATATCGCTGCTGAGCCTGCACCAACTCTGTATTTAAGAGCCTTAAGTCCGCTCGAGATAAAGCAGAAGTCAAGCATATTAAATGACGATTTATCCGCAACAGATGGATAATTATCGCCCTGATAAGCAAGCTTAAAGGCGTTATTCCACGTACCTGCTACACCGTATCTTTCAAGTGCAGTTTCGTGTGCGCTTACAAGTCCGTAAGCCTTGTTCATTTCAAGATATGGCTCAGAGCCTACGATATCATTGTAGTCACCCGATACAATAATGTGCACGTTTCTATCGGAATAATGGGTTGTCTTAACGGCATTAACTTGCTTCATAGCAAGCTCAATCTCCTTTAAGCGCTCCATTGTACGAAGCTTTTGTACCGCAGGTGTACTGTAGGATGCATTCTGGCTTCTGTGCTGTGGATGAATATTTGCGTAAATAATTACGTCACCATTTACCTCAAAGGCTGCCCAAGCCATAACCTTAGTTGTAAGCATAACTCCGCCCTCGGAGGTCTTGAGCGCATTCATATCGGTGTTCTCGGTTATTCCAAGCTCCTTAAGCTCTGCCGCCGTAAGCTGATATCTACTTCCCTCTGTGGTTACGTCCGCAGCGGTAAGCGCTACCGTGTTTTTCGTATTATCCGAGGTAGTGTATCTATAGCCCTTTCTTAAAAGGGTCATTCCATTCTTGTAATATATGGAACAGTTACTTGAATTAGTATTACCCTCGTTTGTGGTAGCCTTGGTATACCCTGTAAGCGAGAATTTCTCCAAAACGTGAGCGTAATCCTCTTGGACGCCCAAAATGTCAGGAGCGTAGAAATATATTTCCTGCTGAATTGCCTTAAGTCTTTCCGCACCTGTTCCATCTCCCGAGGTTGCAGTTGAGAAGTTAGCAAAATCCTGCTGGAGGTTAAAGCTCATAACACGAACATCGGTTCCATCGGGGCGAAGTCCGTTTTTCGGGTCTATTGCATCGGATTTGTAACCTACAAGCTCTCCTTGGCAAGCGGGAGCGACAACAGTACCGCTATTTGTTGATCCTTCTATGTTAAGCGATTTGATTGCCGACGTTCCGATAAGTCCGCCCGCATCTGCCTTTGCAGTTACATCGCCGTAGTTTTTACAATTAGTTATGTTTACCGTTGCCAACGTATTATTAGCCGCTCCGAGAATACCGCCTGCGGATCTTCCCGTTATATTTACAGAGCCGTGAAATTCACAATTCTCCATTGTAAGCGTTCCGCCATCGGCGATAGCCCCAACAATTCCTCCAACCTGAGCCGTTTCGTAGCCCGCCTCATTAATTGTTGAGTGAACTGTTACATTCGCTATCGTTACTTTTGCATCATCGCCCGAAACCTTTGAAACGAGAGTTCCAAGTACAGTCTTATCCTTGGCGGTAGGACCTGTAACGAGCGCATTAATTACGCTAAGATTTGCAATTTTTGCATTTTTAGCAACAGAGCCAAGCAATCCCTGAGTAGCCGATGCACCAAGCTTAAGATATGCACCCGAAACGGTGTGACCTTGACCGTCAAGGCTACCGTTAAAGGTGTATGCAGAGCTTACCGCAACCCACGGCTTATTGCTCGTACCTCTTGCGATTATGGCATCCATATCGCCCTCGTTTATAATCATATCTGTGCCAAGCTTAATGGTTATTCCCTCAAAGGTTACAGCGCCCTCACTGTCTTTACGTATTTGATTAATTCCAACGAACTGATCTGCCGTTGTAAGCACATACTCAGATTTGGGATTTGCCGAATCAAACCAAGAAACGTCGGGAGTTCCGCTATAAACCGATGCAACCGTCGGTTGAACGAAAATATCCTTTCCACAGACACTGCACAAGCCCTCAACAAATTCGGGGTGTGAGCAAACCTCTCCACACTCTGTGCAAGCACCGTCACTCCAAGAGTGCTTATGCTCGGTGGAATTTACCGCTACGGTAATTTTGCCCAAGGAATCACTTGTTTCAGGTATTCCCTCCGCATGTATATACGAAACGCCCTGCGGAGCATCCTCAAAGCTTGTACCAACCGCACTTGCAAGCGGATAGGTCGGATTTTCAATCGTAAGAATTGCCGTTCCGTTAAGTTTTTCGGAGGGCTCAAAGATAACCTCTATATTAACCGCAGCATTAGAATGATTATCAACGGTAACCTTGCCCATTTTATCGGTCCAACCCGCATCTGCCGTTGGAACGTTATAGCTATGGCCCAAGGGATTCCATATGTTTGAGCCGTTACTGTAAGTGAAATCAAGGTCATTCCACATTATATCAACACTGTAAACCGCCTTATAGTCAACATCGCCGCTAACGAAATCAAGAATAACATCCTGTGAAACCGTGGTATCAACGCCCATCGCCGTAGTTTTATCGTACTGCAATTCGAAATAAATTCCGGTTTTTCCATCTATTCCATAATCTAAGAGAGTTTTGCCATTCATAAGCTCTGTATACTCTCCGCTAACATAATCATAGCTGGTAAGCTTTTGATTCTTAGGTAATATTCCCTCTATCTCATATATTTTTTCTTTTACAGAATCAATAGTATCGGTAGGCTCTACCTCAATGCTTATTGTGTGTTCGCCACCTAACAGTTTAACCGATAGCTGCATCGCCAAGGTTGAAAACGCCGTCGCGACAATCATCAAACCCGCCAAAAGAATCGCTATAAAAGCTTTTAGCGTCTTATTCATAAATTTTCTCCTAATTTGTATTAATTTATATCGTCAGATTATTTTATAAAAGAAGCGTTTTTATTATTACCGCTCACGCAAGCAATAGAGCCTGTAAGACAAGAGCTCTTGTTGCTCTTAGTTGTGTCGTCGGTATAGACCGAAAGTCCCGCAACGTAATCCTTAGCAACAACCGTTCCTGTTCCGTGACAACTATCAATCACTATCGTAGTACCTGCGGAGGCTTTACCCACAAAGCCTGCAATATGCTCACTGTCGGGGAAATTTACGCTTCCATTAAAATGGCAGTTTGTAATTGTTAATTTTCCCTTTTCGAGCGCACCCACAAATCCACCCACGTTATTAGTGGCTACTGCACCCTGCTCAACCAAAACAGTATCCGCAAGAGTTATATTAGTGAGTGAAACGTTTGCCGCAGAATCGTTTATACGTCCGATTATCGTACCAAAGCACGGCTTTTCAGAGGCAACAAAATACGAATTTTCAAGTATGAAATTCTTTATTTGAGCCTTACCGCCAACCGAGCCAAAAATTGCTCTGTATGAATATGAGGTCGAAAGATAAACGCCGCTTATCGAATGTCCCTGACCGTCAAATATTCCCTTAAATACATAGCTCGAATCAAGCACGGTAATAGGTGTATTTTGACTTCCGTTAGCCTTTATTTGAGAAAGGTCGCCCTCGTTAATTATTATATCCGCGCCAAGCTTTATCGTAACGCCATCAAAGGTTATAGCTCCCTTGCTCTCCTCACGAAGCTTATTTATACCCATAAACTGATCCGCAGTTGTAAGCGTATAGCTCTTTGTTCCCTCTGAATACCACGAGGTATCGGCAGTTCCGCTATATACCGACGGATCTTTCTGTGCGGGTTGAGTTGTATTAAAGGTTACGTCCGTAATGGTGGGAAGATGATCGGACGTATATCTCAGTGCTTGATATTTAAATGGTGCTGCACCCGCGCCAACTCTGAATTTAAGAGCCTTTAATCCGCTTGAAATAAAGCAGAAATCGAGCATACTGTTTGAAGATCTATCCGCAACAGACGGATAATTACTTCCCTGAACATCAAGCTTAAATGCATTATTCCAGGTTGCAGATACACCGTATCTTTCATAAGCAGTTTCATGAGCACTTGAATATCCGTATTCCTTTTTCAGTTCAAGATATGTATCCGAGCCAACAAGGTCGTTAAAGTCACCTGCAATTACAACCTCTGCATTGGAATAGGTATTTTTAAGCGAATTAACACACGATTGAACGTAGGAAAGCTCCTTTAAGCGCTCCATAAGTCTGATTTTTTGAACTGCTGGAGTGCTATACGATGCATTCTGCGACCTATGTTGGAGATGAGCGCTTATCACGATTATGGTTTTACCGTTAAGCTCAAATACTCCGTAATTAACAAACTTAGTAGTAAGCATTGAGCCGCCCGCAGAGGTTTTAAGCTCTTTCATATTCGTGCTTGATTTAATTCCGAGCTCTGCAAGCTCCGCAGAGGTGAGCTGATACTTACTTTCCTCTGTCATTACGTCCTTAGCGGTAAGACCTACCGTATTTTTTGTTCCATCGGACGTGAGATATTTTGTTCCACTCTTTTTAAGAGTTATACCCGATTTATAAAATATAGTGCAATTTCCGGAGCCATTAAGAGATGACTGAGAAATCATCTTATACTCCGAAAGGTCTGCCTTATTGCCTTGATCAGACACCCTTACTTTATCCAAAAAGTCCTTTGAATCCTCTTGGAAGCAGATAAAATCGGGAGCGTAGAATAATATTTCCTGCCTTACGGAATAAAGTCTTTCCTTACCAGCGGCAGAAAAGCTGTCGAAGTCAGATTGCACATTAAAGCTCATAACGCGGAAATCTGTACCCTCTGGGCGCAAACCGTTTTTATCATCTATCGCATTCGAATAATAACCGATAAGCTCACCCGCACAGGTAGGAGCCTTAACCTCGCCTAAATTTTTCGAGCCGTTTTTATTAAGACTTGCAACCGCCGACGTTCCTATAAGTCCACCTGCATCGCAATTTGCGCTTATAACGCCGTGATTTTCACAGTTAAGTATATTAACCGTTGCCTTAGTGTTAAGCGCTGCGCCTAAAATACCGCCCGCAGATCTACCCGTTGTAGTTACCGAACCGTAGAAACGAGAATTTTTTACTGTAAGCGTTCCCGCATCGGTAATAGAGCCAACTATACCTCCAACCCTGGCGGTTTCAAATCCTGCCTCACTTATATTTGAGTGAACGGTTACGTTAGAAATAGTAACATTTGCATCGTCACCAACAATTTCGGAAACAAGAGTACCGAGTGTGTTCTTGTCCTTAGCCGTAGGGCCTGTAACAACAGTGTTTATTACGTTCAGATTTTTAATTTCGGCATTTTTTGCAAGCGAGCCGAACATGCCCTGCACAGCCGAGCCAGCAAGCTTAAGATATGCGCCCGAGATAGTATGACCTTGACCGTCAAGAACGCCCAAGAACGAATGACTTGATGCCACCGTAACCCAAGGCTCGTTATCGTCGCTCGTGAGTATCTCTTCCATAGTCCCTCTGTTGAAAACCATATCCGCACCAAGCTTTATAGTTACTCCGTCAAAATTAATAGCGCCATCGCTATCCTTGCGGAGCTGATTAAGTCCCATAAGCTGATCGGCGGTTGTGAGGATATACTCGCTCTGCACGTCGAACTCGTCATACCATGAGGTGTCGGGAGTGCCGCTATAAACAGAAGCGCCGTCGGGCTCATCTAAATTTGGAGGAGCAACCTCGCCGTTATTATTTTCTCCATTGTTGTCCTCTGTACCGTTGTTGTTCTCGCCACCGTTATTTTCAGAACCGCCCGAATTACCGTTGCTTGTATCAACAATAGATTCATTTTCAGATGCATCTGTTGCACTGTCAATGATAGGCTTTGCGCAGGACGTAAGCACTGACGCGGACAAAAGTATTGACATTAATATAATAGCCGTTTTTTTCATCATATCACCTCGGGTATATAAATTTGAGATTTTAAAAATACCCATAATATTGTACCATATAATGACTTTTAAATCAATAGAAAAAAGACTATTTTGTAGACTTGCACAAAGAAAAAAGAACGGAGCTATGAACTCCGTTCTTAAAAACTGTCGTTTTTTAAATTTTTAACTACGTTTGCTTCTTTGTAACCGTCCAATTATCGATTGCAAAGGTAAACTCGCTATAAGTAGGAAGACCTGTAAGATTATACTCGAATATCACATAGCCACGCTCAACGTCCTGTTGAGTTACAGTAAACGTGCCGCTTACGTTATAATAATTAAAGGGATTAGCAATCGCAGTAGGTGCTTTCACGGTCTGCGTTATCTCGATAATCTCGTCGTTTGGCTTACTAAGCGACTGTATCTGCGCGCTACCTCTTACGGGAACCATTGTTGGCGTAGGTAGGATTGTGATGTCCATAATTGCATAAACGCGTCCTGTACTGTGTGCGTAGTTAGGATTACCGCCATTAAGCAGACAAAGCGTATATTTACCGGCTGGAACCGTATAACTTCCTGTCGAGGTTTGTACTGCTCCTTTGCCGGACAATCCCGAAGTTTTGAGTGTATACGTCTTATTTTCCTTTGCATTTATCCACGTTATAGCATCCTGATATCCTTCACCCGCAGGACACAAAGCAAGCCAATAAGTTGCTTTTTCTACGTCGTCTGAATTATATGCAATCTTAACAGAAATATTCTCGCCTTGATAGAAAACATTTTTATTCAAGGTTACCTCTCCGGTAGCATGTCCATTAGGCACAGATGTAGAAACTCCCTCATAGGGAACTTCGAAGAAATGATATTTAAACTCGGGACTGGTATTAGGCGTTGCAGAATCTGTAATAATTATGGTAATCGGGTCTACCATATCATACTGCCACCAATACTTACCTCCGGTGAACAATGTTGCCGAGTTATCTCTAAAATAGATTTGATACGTTCCGACTGGAATGTCCTTGGTAGAGATATATTTAACGCCCTCTGTGTTTGCATTGACGTAGTTTCTCTTATTCCATACTCCGTTAGAGCTGTTGCCGGTCTTATCATCATTCTCAAAATTGGTTGGTTCACTCGTTGCATCATAGGCTACAATACCTATCCACGGCAAGTTGCCTTCCGCTTGTATCTTAGAATTAGTCGATACAACCGAGCCCTTGGAATAGTAGCTTATCGGAATTTCCTCGCCCTTGACGTACACCGCCTTAGGAACAGACATATAAGCTCCGTTGTAATTCAAGGTAAGAGTATGTGTAGTTCCGCTCTGATCTTTCCAAGTGGTTCCTCCAGTCTTATTATAACCTCTATGCTCTATCGGCGAATTAAAATAACCGCCAAAGCTGAGGTCATACGTTCCTGCCTCACTTACGGGAATCTTAAGTGCCGCCGTACCGCTACCAAGATTTGCGCTATTAAAGGTTGCATTATAATTCTTCTTGCCGCTCGAATATTCATTAAGCGAATACGTTCCCGGTACCGTCTGTATATTGAACGCTACGTTGTTCTTAAGACTTGTATTAACGTCATTCGGGATTTTAAGAGTAACGTTATGTCTTACGGGAGTCGTCTTGACCGTAAACGTCGAGCCATTCAAGGTTGTTACGGTCTGTGTAAGGTTCTCAAGCTTAGCAGGCTCAATATCATCAAGTAAAATATTACCCACAGAGCCGTCATTCTTGACGTAGCTTGCGCTATACTTCTGCAACGTGTTCTTAGGTACAATGGTTATATCAATGATAGCCATTATCTTTTG
>JAZRAJ010000109.1:0-17587 GCA_045634485.1 Eubacteriales bacterium
GAAGAATGCGGAGTGCGCTTTATTGCGCCGGGAACTTATCTTATTCTCGGATTTGGAGAATGGGAAGGTACAGTTCAATTAAAATTTGAATATTATAACAATCTCGGAGTTAAACAATCTGCGAGCTCCATATCACAAACCTTTGACGGAAAAGGCAATACGGTATTAAAGTTTGATAATTATATTGCAAGAGAATTTGACTATATGGATGCTTGGGAATATGTTGACTATTACACCGGCACTATCACTATTACCGAGGAATATTTTGCGGTAGTCGATGAAGCTTTTTATAACGTATTCCAAACCGGCTTTGAGCCCTTTGAAAACGGCGAATATACTCTTTCGGGAGCATACCATTATATTGAATGGAAGTTCTTAAATTACTCTACTTTACAAGATTATCAAATATCTATTGGCGATAAAACCAATATAAATTTCATTTTTTACGATAAGGACGGAAAAACTTATTCTTCAACGTATATCGAAGTAGTTAATACCACTTCCGGACCGCAGCTCAATTATAGCTCATTGGGAAATGTAGCGCGTTATTCAAATATGTACGATAGTGGCAGCTACGATAGTTCTCTTAAACCCTACGTTGTTTTTGAAACTCCGCAAAAGGTATCTAAAGAATTTTTCGAATGGTTTACCGATATTGCTAATAAGGTAGTTATCCCGGAATAAATCAATTACCTAAAAAGACAAGCCCTCGATGCTCGGCATCGAGGGCGAAAGGACGAATAAAAAATGAAACGACCAAACAATTTTGACGCTCTTTTAAAGATAGCAAAAGAAAGCCCCGACGTGCATGGGGCGCTCTCCCAAGTGGGAATAAGCTTAAAGCACGTCGGTTATTCAATGGGCGGCGAACGTTGGCAAACTGAAACGCGAAGCGGAACTCAAGGAGATTTTTCTGCTATCGCATTTATACATAAGCCCGACGGATCGTGGGTATTTTATGACAATAAGGCACGTTTCGGAAGAAACTCCATAGATCCCAT
The DNA here is from genome assembly GCA_045634485.1 of Eubacteriales bacterium. Lineage (GTDB taxonomy): Bacteria > Bacillota > Clostridia > Oscillospirales > CAG-272 > HGM12713. Next base: position 1,002 of record JAZRAJ010000109.1, read on the forward strand.
AACCTTTTTACGCGAGGGCTTCGAGATAAGCTTTGACGATGCGGTATATATGCTTTCGGGTGGCGCACCCTCTGCACCCGTATCAAAGCCCGACAAACGCCCGGACACACCGAGAGCCGCAACGTCAATTCCGCCAAAGCAAGAATATGCTCCGCCTGCATCTGCACCCGACAAGCTGCGCAACGTCAAGGCATATCTTATACAAACTCGCAAGCTTCCTGCCGAGCTTGTAAACGATCTTATAAATGCAAAAAAGATCTACGCCGCATATCTTGAGAACAAAGAAAACGGCAAAAAGAGCCTATTGTGCGCTTTCAGAATTACCGACGAGCAAGGAAACGACGTCGGCTGTGATAGCTGCTCCCCTATCCCTAATCAAAAATTCAAGCACTTATTTGAGGGTAGCGACTCTCGCTTTGCTTGGTGCTTTAGCTATGGTATAGAGGATTTCACAAAGCAGACTCCTATTTTCTTTTGTGAGTCGCCTATTGATACTATGAGCCTTTGCGCTCTTTCGGGAACTCCCGGTGTTTACGTTTCTATGGCAGGCTTAAAAGACACCACGTTTAACTCTATTACCGAGAAGCTTGACGGTACGCCTATAATATGCGTTGATAACGACGAGGCAGGAACTATATTTGCCGCGCGACACCCCGACGTGCAAAGAATAACTGCCCCCTACGGTAAAGATTGGAACGACACTCTCAAATATTTCGTTGAAAATAATATGAGCTACGCCTTTGCTCCGCCCGATGCGGCGGCAGCTCCTACCGTTCCGCTTGAGGATAGCACCACCGGTGTACGCGTTGTCCACCACGAAACCGAGGAACACGAGCCAAAAAAAGAAAAAGGCGCACTTGATAAAGGTGCGTCGGAAGAATTTCTAAAACAAGAAAAATACCAAGAATATCAATCATTTGAAGAAAACAAAGAAATTTTGCAAATGGTAGCCAATGTTAAAAACAAAACATTTGCACCGAATGATAAAGTGTATTTAGGAACTGTTGATAGCGAAACCGCTAAAAAAATTCATAGTCTTACGGGAATTAACGTTGAAAATTTTAAAATGGCAATAGAAGCTCGCCAAGTCGAACACATTTTAAAAGATCACGGCGAAAGCGGAAAATCTGATAGATCTATGGCGGATGCTTCCGATATTGCGCGTTTGGAATTTACATTAGTCAACTATGATGATTTACGATTAGCAGGGAAATCCCACGCATATAAAAATGTTATAAACGGCACAACACAAGCTTCATTAACCGTCTTATATGAAAAGGATCTTGGCGAAAAATCTTATTATGCAATACAAGCTGTTCCCGATACCAAAGCAAAAACATTATTCATTGTTACCTCTTTTATCGGAAAACAAGGATATAAAAAAGAGGTGTCGCAATTCATCAATGCAAAGAGCCTTGATGTAACGTCCGAAATCGAGATTGCAACTCCCTCTATGAATATTATACCACCAAATGACCAAAAAATCAACACTTCCGACGAAAAAAATTCAAAGCCTTTAAACGACGAAGATCCACCTATCGCAGATAGCAACGAAAAGCTATCTCAAGACGAGCTTCGCGCCACGCTTGAGGGCAAGGTTAAGAACGTCATCGAGAACTACCGCGCAGATCCTCGCGCTCTTGCAGATTACGTTCTTTTTACCTCAAGATTTAACAATTACTCGGCTAATAACTTGCGCCTTATATGGTCGCAATACCCTACTGCGCAATTCGTAACGAGCGCCTACGACTTCTCCCACGGCTTACCCGATAAGAACGGAAAGCCGACCGTTTCCGAGAAGATATTTATTAAAAAAGGCGAACGCGCTCTGCGCATTTGGAAGCCTTACGACGTTAAGTACACAATAATGCCCGACGGCACGGAAAAACGCTCTGCTTGGCTCACAAAAAGCGAGCGTGAGCTTGCCAAGGCAGAAAATTGGAAAACGCTCACAAGGCAATATTTTACCCTCGTACCCGTATTTGATATAACGCAAACCACCGCCTCGCCCGACGTTTACCCGAAGCTCTTGGGCTTGGGCGGAACAAAAGGAACGTCGGCAGATAAGAGCTTTACAGCTATGAAGAATTATGCGGAGAACGTGCTTAACTGCCCCGTTACCGTCTGCGACTTTGAAGAACGCAAAGCAAGCGTCAGAGGCTCTTTTTATCCCGATTTAAACGAGATACGTATATCAGATATGCTTGAGGGCGAGAACAAGCTTTCAACGCTTATACACGAAATAGGACACGCCTCACTCCACGCCGACAGCTATGCAAACGTGAGCAAATCAACGGCGCAGATCGAGCTTGAGGCGGATATGTACGCCCTTATGATCGAGCGTAGGCTTGGCATCGAGCCGACCGATGCGCGTTGCCGACACCTCAAGGCTCACTACGATATGTATTTAGCGGAAACAAAAGCAACCGATATAAATGCAGATACAACGCTATTTAATAACGTTATCGACCGCTTCCGCGAGCAAGTGCCGCTTATAGATGCCTACGTGGATAATATAAACGTCGCAGAAGCGCAGACGGTTGTTCATCAGAGCGAACAAGTGCAAAGCAACGAAGCACAAATAACCGTTAAACACTCAATGTAAAACCACAAACCTCACACGAAAGGAGAGCGAATATGCAAGGATATATAAAGATACCGAAAGAGCTGCTTTCGCTCTCTCTTGACGGTAAGGCTATAAAATGCTATTGCTACATACTCGGTGCGCTCTGCGCCAACCGTGGACGTGCTGTAAAGCTTTCTACGGCAGCTATATCATATCGCACCGGACTTTCAGAGTCAAGCACAAGACGTGCTTTAAAGGATCTTTGCGCAAAGGATCTCATTTTGCGCTCAAAAACCTATATAGGCAGAGTGCGCAAAGCCGACCGTTTCCGCCTCGGCTCGTATAAATTCACTCAAAAGGGCTTTATTTTACTTGACGTAAGCCTGCTTTCTCGCTTCGGCGCAGAGAAGCTTCACGTCTATCTCTCGCTCTGCTCTCACGCCAATATTTACGGCTTTACCTATATATCAGAGCGCAAGCTTGCTATTGAGTGCGGTCTATCTCGTAACACTATTCGTAAATATACGGCAGAGCTTGAGCGCGAGCATGCGCTTGAGCGTTACGCTCGCTTCTATCAGAAGCACAAGGAAACACGTGCTATGCGTTGCTTCGCTTATCGCATCGGCGACGTAGAGGATATAATCGACGTAAAGGATATAACTGCGCCGTCAGAGGATATTATTTATTCCTTTGTTTCAGCTCCCGTATATCTATTAAGCTACGTCAGCCTGCACCCCGAACGAGTGATACCTCTGCGCGTACCGCCGTAAAATAGGTATAGGGTGGTTCAAATCTGACACCCATATAATACAAACAAAAGATATATCTTAAACAAAAAAGAAAATGAATAGTCGAATACTGTAACTTTATGCATAATCTTGGTATAATAGCGCGACGTCTGCTTTTTGCTTGCAAGAAGCAAGAGCGCAACTTGCATTTTACATAATAAGCGAAGCGTATAAATCGAGCTTTAACCCGGCATAAAGCGAAGCGTATATTGAGCGAAGCGAATTATCTTTCACGTGGATCACGTACCGAACGAGGATCGAGCCGCCGACCGCTCCCCCTTTATTTTCTTTTTGTTTTAGATAAAAAAGCTTCAAATTTAGACGAGGTAACAATTATGGCAATATTTAAGGTTATAACCTCGCCCGACGGATCTGCCATAGGCAAAGCTACACCCGAAAAGCTTGAGGACTACCTCAAATACGAGGAAAACGAGCAAGGAGAGCTAATAGCCCGTACCGATAAGATCTCGGCGCTTAACGTAAGCTCGGAGAATTTCTCCGAGGATTGCGAAATGGTAGCTATGAAATTCAATAAGTGCAACACCTACGACGAGGTTAAATACCGTCATTACGTGCAGGGCTTTCCCCCGGAGGATTGCTCAAAAATGACACGAGAACGCTGCCACGAGCTTGGCGTTGAAATGGCAAAAGCATTTTGGGGCGACTTCCCGGTGCTTGTTGTTACGCATTACAATCAACAAGTCGAGGGCGCGGACGGCGGCTACCATTGGCATAATCACTTTTTAGTGTATAATTGCAACGTGAAAAACGGTCGCAGTATAAGCACAAAACACGACGAATTATGGGCTCAAAAAAAGTACGTTGCGGCGCAGGCAGAAGCCGAGGGCTTAACTCGCAAGGGCTTGATACTTGAAAACGGTCGCATCCGAGAGAGTCAAGCCGAGCTCAAGACCAATATGCAGGAGCGCAAGATACGCAAACGTGGACAAGCCCTGCAAAATAAGCGAAATGCGCAGGAAATGTTTTTTACGCAAAAAGCCGAGCTTCGCATAGCAATAATATCCGCGCTCGAACAAACGTCGAGCTATGACGAATTTAGACAATTTTTAAAGGATGCCTACGGCATCGAAACAAAAGAAAGCCGAGGCGCTTTAGGATTTTTGCATCCCGACCGCAAGGGATCGGGACGAGCTTGGATCAGAGGCGCGTCGCTCGGCGAGAACTTTACAAAGGAGAGTATTATAAATGAGCTTAAACGGAATAACGGGAACGTCGCTATTCACGAGAACGGCGAAGATAGACAAGCCTACCTCGAACGGCTCTACCGACAAGTATTCGGTTTCGTTCCAACCGACACAGCAGACGCCGACGGAAGAAAAACCGCTACCGACCGAAGCGCCCCCGGAGAGCTTACCGCAGACACCGGCGCCGACGTCGGAGAACGTAGAGAAGATCCTCACGATATTGCAGGCGCTTCAAAGCAAGGACTCGGAGATCCTAATAAAACAGGAGCGACTTCCAACGGAGATAGAGCAACAAATAAGCAAGAGCCTGCGAACCCTTTCCGCAGAGGCGGCGCAAAAATATGATGAATACCTTAAGGCTATTACGCTTCAGCGCGTAAATGACGCAAAGCGCGAGCTTCTGCGTCTTGAGGAACTCGGCAAGGAGTACGAGAAGCGCATTTTATTTAGCGCAAGGCTCAAGAAAATATGTGTTGCCCTGCTTATAACAAACGTAACGCTTCTTGCCGTAATTCTATTGATTTTAATACTTAAATAGGGGGTACACCGATATGATGCTAAACATAACCGAAGAACAAAGCGTAAACGGCGCATTTAACCTTATCTCACAAGGTGCATCTGCCGCTAAAAGTCTTTACTCTTGGCTTGAAAAAAGAAAGAGCAATCAATTAAAAGATGCAGATATTAAAGTGCAAAAGCAAGCAACCGAGCTTCACTCTGATGCTTGCAGCTACTATCGAGGCGGCTATGTCAATAATGCTAATACCGCCGAAATGACATCACTTATAAATGATCTTCGCGGAACTGAATTTACAAGAGCCGACGGAAATTTTATATTTCTTGGCGACAAGAGCGACCTTTCGTACTTTTGGAAAAAGAACGAAAGAAACGAAAGCCTCGTACTTGAGCGTAGCTGTATTGACAGTATCGAAGATCCAAGTATAAGACGAGGAACGCTTTCTGCCGTAACTCAAGCAAAGGAAAAAGGCTTCCTTACCTTTGACGGCAACGCTTATGCGCTTACCGAGAAAGGAAAAGAAGCTATACTCGATCCCGGCTTTATAGCTAACCGCTTAAAAGGCGAGGAAGTATTTTTTGAAAAGGCTTGGCAGGGCTTAAAGGAGCAAAGCGAAAAGCTCTACGTATTTACCGAAGCCGGCAAAGAGCCTACGGAATTTTACGTTATGGGAACTATTAAAGACGGACAAGGCGGCGAGCAAATGAAGCTTATCTCCGATACCAAAGAAGAAATAATGCTACCGAACGAAGCACGTGGAGTAATAGCCTTTGAGGACAAGAAGATAGGCGAAGAATTTATTAAGCAAAATCCCGACAAAGCCGAGCAGATGCAGAAGCTTGTGGAAATGCAACGAACGGCAAAGGAAAAAGAGCTCTACCCTACCGAGAACTATGCTAATACCTACATTGAGAGTGAAAACGGCTACCTCGTTACACTTAACAACGGAGAGGCGCTTGAGCTTCCGAAAGAGGACGTTATAAAGCTTGAGGACGGAAGCATTAAGGCAGATATTTACTACGACAAGCAATACACCCTGCACGTAAAGGATCAAAAGACCACTATAAACGGCGAGGGAGTTAAGGGTCAGCTTGCCAAGAACGCAACAAAAGCCGCAGCTAATACAAATGCAACGGCTACTACCGTAAATACCGTTGCGAATACCGCCGCAAACACCATTGACGGTGCGGCTACCGCTTATCCCCCGGCTAAAGCCGTTACCGCTACCGTCAACGTCGTTTACAAGATAGCGCAGGGCGCAAGCACAACCGCAAGCTCCGTAGGTAGTGTTTCTCAAAAGATTTAAAGGAGCTACGATATGCTAACCTTAAAGATACACAAAAAATATCTTGCCGACGTGGAGCAATACACAAAGTTCGGCTACGGCGGCAAGATAAACCCTTACGCCGTCAGATATATATTTTCATTTCCGCAGGATAGTGAATACAAGGACTATGCCCTGCTCGTCGATACCGAGGATTTTAAATACGAGGATCGAGCGTTAATAAAAGATAGCGTCGGTAAGAGCTACGAGCTTAAGGGAAGCTACTACACGTTGACCGTAAAGGACGATGCAACGTTTACTATAAGTCGCTATTTTAACCGCGAGGACGGTAAAAAATACAAACGACACACTCTTGATGCTACGCAGTTAAACGCTATTTTTAATCACGGCAAAAGCATTGGCGAGCTTCCCTTTGTTGTAGCTTCCCTCAAGGAATATCTTGACAACGGAACACGCGATGCCGGGCGTGTTATCAAAGAAAGCATAACACTCGCACGTTCCGACGGCACGTGGATTTACGTTAACGAGGAACGACGTCGAATAAACTCAAAAGGCGTAACGATTTTAAGTAAGATCTCGCCCGAAAGCAAAAACGACGTTGCCGAGCTGATTGCAAGCTTTTATAAGAGTCAAGACGAGATTTACTCAAATGCTATGCGCCTATCCAATGACAATTATGAGCTCAACGTAATTATGGATCATAGCAGATTTTTAAGCTCCGAGGAAACGTCAAAGGCTATATGTAAGCTTTGCATCGAGCAACGCACAAAGAACCTGCAATCCGCAGAAAAAGAAAAAGCCTCTCTCGAAGATCTCAAGGAGAGCTTCAAGAGAGAACTATCGGGATATTATATATCCGAAGATCCTGCGCCGAGGCGCGAGGAAAGCACAAAACTGAATAACAAACCGCTATCAAAAAAGCTTTAATTGTTGAACAAAAGCACTTGCGATTTCTTGACAATAATAGGCTTTTATGGTATAATAATAACGGTGGTAGAGTGATCTATCACCAAGGGTACGTCATAAACGGTGGCGGTTGCTCCTTCCGATTTTAAGCGGGGGGAGAGAATATCTTTAATTTTATTTGCTCCTTTCGCAATAAATGAGAAAGGAGTGGTGCCTATGATTTTTCGTTTGCACCTACGCTTTACTTATGATAACTACGGACGCTATTTTAGCGATAGTAATTGTAATAGTAATCGTCGCGTTTGTTCTCAAACGCAAATAAAAGAAAAAGATAACCGCCCAACTCCAACCGTGCGGTTATCTTTTTAACCCATAAAGGAGCAACCGTCATCGACGTGCCCTTTCTCTATAATTATATTACCACAATTCTTTTATTTTGTCAATATTTTTTGAAAACTTTAGGAGATTTTAAAATGAACGAAAACGTTGAATACTTAAAAATAGAGCAGCTTGTGCCTTTCCCCGGTCATCCGTTTAAGGTTGAGCCCGGAGAGGATTTGGATATACTTATAAACAGCATCAGAGATCACGGCATAACGTCGCCGCTTCTCGTTTGGGAAACCGACGACGATCAATACATACTCTTAAGCGGACACCGCAGAGCCACCGCATCGGAGCTTCTCTCATTCGATAACGAGGGCTTCGACGTAGTACCTTGCATCATATACCGAGGAATTACGCTTGAGGAAGCGACGATCATAATGGTTGACGAGAACGCACGTCGTGAGAAGCTTCTCCCCTCTGAAAAAGCGTGGGCGTACCGTATGAAGCTTGAGGCTATGAAAAGACGTGCAGGCAGACCGAGCAAAGACGAAAATTGTGCAACAATGTTGCACAATTTTGAAAAAGCACGAACGCGCGAGGTTATCGGCGAAGCTCAAGGCGAAAGCGGCGAGCAAGTACGCCTTTATATTCGCCTCACGTATCTTATAAAGGATCTTCTCTACTATGTTGATAACGGCAAGCTTGGCTTTAGATCCGCTACACAGCTTTCTTATCTTTCAGAGGACGAGCAAAACGCCGTTCTGCTAAAGATCCGTGAAACGTATAAATTCCCAACCCTGCGCCAAGCAAAACTCCTTAAGGATGCTTCTCAAGCCGGCGAGCTCGATGCTGCGACGTTGCACCGCATACTTACCGAGGTAACGCTTGACGATAGAGTATCATTCCGCGTACAACCGGCACAACGTCAGCAGCTCGAGGAAATGAGCGCCAACACTCAATTAAGCAAGAGCGAGATCCTGCGCACGTTGTCGAGCACGGGTAAAACTGTTTACGTCGGCAGAGAAACCGTAGCCGAGATTGCAGATCTCCGCGCCGACGTAGCGCGTGTAGGAAACCTCTTAAAGATGCGACACAACACGCTCTCCGCAATCGCAGACAATCCATTTTTAACCGAGAATGACCGCGCTCTGATCTCCGAGCTATACGAACAAAATACCGAGCTTTACGAAGAACTTACACGACTTCGCAAGGAGCTTGTTACGGTATGTAAAAAGATCAATCAATCGGTTGACGAGCTTAACAAAAAGCAGTAACGGTCAAATTTGAACCACTTAAAAAGCGAGCCTATAAATCGGGCTCGCTTTTATTATTTTAGATCTCTCGGTGGACACGATGTCCACCTTTAACCTATTTTTATTCAATTTCGGAACGCACCGAGGGTAGCGCCCATTCCAACGTAAATTATAGCGCAAAGTCTTTTCTACTGTCAAATACCGCTCAAAAATTTTTCGCATGCTTTATTGCTTCCGAAAATTTTTTGAGGCTTTTGCAAGCAAATATTTGACAGTATCAGCCTTTACGCTTTTTTAAATTTACGGAATGGGGCTACCCTCATTCTCGATACGTTCCTTGAAAATTGAATAAAAACAAAATAGCTTAAACAAAAAATAAAAAGCAAATTCAAGTTGAGCAAACAACAGCGACCGACAACGGCTAAAAATTGTCGGGGTGCAAAGCCGATAGTAAATAAAGGTAGGTGGAAAGTGTGAATGAAATGCCTGCATTGAACGATAAGCACGTTCAAAGAATAATGGATTTTTTAAAAAATCTCGGTTGGTCTGAAAAAGAAATTCTCGACTTTATAGACTACATAACCAAATAAAACGAGAATAAAAAAAGAGAGCTAAAAGAAACAATTCACAAACCTTTTAGCTCTACACAAACAAGGCTTGGGGTGAACCTACCTACCCCTTGCCTTGTAATTATATCACATAAAAGAATAATTGTCAAGAAAGGAATTTTAAAAATGAAAGTATTATTTATTCAACCATTGAAAGCACCAAAGACCGTCGAGATCGACGGCTCACTTGAAAGTATGCAAAAGCTCGTCGGCGGATATATTGAAGCTATATATCCATTCGAGGACAGCGAGATTTGCCTCGTCTGCAACGAAGAAGGCAAGCTTGAGGGCTTACCTCTCAACCGTGCCTTATACGACACCGAGGGCGAAATTTACGACGTTATAGCAGGCTCGTTTTTCATCTGCTCTGCTCCCTCGGATAGCGAAAGCTTTGAGAGCATCGAGGACGAAAAGCTCCCGTTTTTAATGAAACGCTTTGAAGCTATTGAGTGCTATATATAAAAAAACGTCCGCCTCTCACGAGGCGTTTTTTTTTGCCTCGCTCGGCCACGCGAGCGTAGCTTGCTCGGCTTTTATTTTTCTTTTTTGTTTCAGATAGCGCGACAGCTTTGCACGGCAAACGGGCGACCGTTCGCCTCGGCGGTTCTCCTTTATTTTTGTTTTAGCTCCGCTAAAAATTCCGCCGACCACGCTCGGCGGAATACTCGGTTAATTTCATTGGTTCGTACGACACAATGAAATTTTCTATATGCGCAAGATAGGGCTACGTCGGACAAAAAGTCCTGCAAGCCATCTTGCCAACCTAAAAAACGAAATTTGCTTATTACCTCGACACAACGCGCCGAGGCAAAAAGCTTTCCTTTTTGGTTGGATTTTAAGGGGGCTTGCGATGCCCCCTTACCCCTCGCTTTTGCAACTTCGTCTCAAGTTGAGACGAAGTTGCGCTTAAGAAAAATTCAATTTTTAGAGTTTGAATTTTTCTTAAATTTGTTTCAGATAGCAGAACAAATTTGATCCTAAAATTTTAGTAACGGTCAAATTTGAACCACTAAAAGCGAGCCTAAAAAAACGGGCTCGCTTTTCTTGTTTTAGATCCCTCGGTGGACACAACGTCCACCTTTTGTTTCAGCTTCTCAACTTCGACACAACTTGTGTCGAAGTTACCCTTGTTGCAGCTCCCTAACTTCGTCCCAAGTTGGGACGAAGTTACAAAACAAAAAATCCGAGCTTTCGCCCGGTGCAAAAAAATAAAAATTATTTTCAAAAAAGGTATTGACAAATATGCTCAATAGGCATATAATAAAAATAACAACTTATGAGGTGTAAAATGAATTTCAACGATTTAAAACAACGTGCAAAAATGTCCTCTCCTCAATTAGCAGATTATTTTAATATTCCCTACCGTACGGTAGCTAATTGGGCGAGTGGCGAAAGATCCTGCCCACCATATTTATTAGAGCTTATGGAATACAAACTAAAAAAGGAAGGTATCATTGACAATGGAAAAAATAATTAAAATAATAGCGTTGATGTTAGCTTTAATCTGCATCGGAACGTGCCTTGCTTCCTGCGGCAGCGATAGCTCGATCGGCGGCGGTCTGATCCCCGAAAAAGATAAATCTGAAACTATCGGTGTGGGTGCAAGAGTATATGTTCAAGGCAAAGATCTTTCCGGTGCTACTCCGGCTTGGGATTTCACGATAGATAAAACCACAAATTCCACTGAAGAATTTTTAGCTGTATTTGAAAAATTTCATTCCCCCCATCCTTCCATCAGCACTACACGAACACCTATTTTTGAGAAAGCTTCTATTGAAGAAGGAAATTGTTTAAAAATTGATTTAGGCGTACTAAACGGTTATTCGCCTTATGAGTTGCTAATATCTATAACACTTCCCGAAAAAATCAAAAAAGTAACCTTAACTTGTCGAGAAGATATTGCTTTTGAGTATAGCGGAAAAGTTTATACTAATTTTGGAACGTTATCAGAAGATAGAAAAACATTAACGCTTGTCGGAGATTATAATCGAGGAATGATAAGCTCGTTAACCGATAAATCTTTATACGGCACTTTAAGAATTTACTATTAAACAAAAATTTTCCGCAACGCTTGACAAAGCTATTGTCAAGTGCTATAATGGAAAACACGAAATAAAAAAACCACTCTTTTTAGGGAGTGGTTAATAGAACCCGAATTTAAAAGGTTTGGCGACCTCTTAAATTCGCCTAATCCACCGTGGCGACGGTTGGACAAGACTTGGTTTTGGCTATATACTGCCGTTGTCGGCATTATACCATATTAAGAAAAGTTTGTCAAGCGTTGCGGTAAAAAATCGCAACGCTTTTTTAATTTAATATTTGCTTTTAGCTTTTTAAAAGGTTCAAGGCTGTCGCAAGCAACAGCCTTGAGGGTTTGGGGTGAGATATGGGATTCGAACCCACGGCCTTCAGGGCCACAACCTGACGCGCTAACCAACTGCGCCAATCCCACCATATAAGTGGCGTGCCTTGAGGGACTCGAACCCCCGACCTACTGCTTAGAAGGCAGTTGCTCTATCCAGCTGAGCTAAAGGCACCTACTTAACAAATGCCGCATAAATGCGGCATTTGTTTGTGGAGCGAGTGATGGGAATCGAACCCACGCGGCCAGCTTGGAAGGCTGGAATTCTACCATTGAACTACACTCGCATATTATCTTCTCGTTAATGCCTTAATATAATATCACATCTTTCCCCTTTTGTCAATACTTTTTTAGAAACTTTTTTTGCATTTTTTTATTCTTTTTCAAAAAATCAACTCTAAAGCCTTTTTCTATTGACAAAATCGCCTTATTATATTAAAATTATATTATAAATTATTACATACTGCAAACTATAAATGGAACGTTTACTATGAAAAAAAACAAGCACACACTTAATTATCTGCTTACGCCGGACTATATCTTTCCCACCTTTGCAGATATCACTCCCGAATTTTTATTATCACACGGCATAAGGGCTCTCGTTATCGACGTAGACAACACCCTTGCTCCCTACGAGCAAGCGCTACCCGACCAAAAAACTATAGATTGGTTTAAAAGCCTCAGTGCAAACGGTATAAAAGCGGCGCTTATTTCTAACAACAAGCCCGAGAGAATAGAAAAGTACAACGCTTCGCTATCCCTCCCCGCCTACCCCGACTCAAATAAGCCATCAACTAAGGCAATTCTTAAGGCTATTAACGAGATGGGCGTTACGGTTGAGGAAACCGCAGGACTTGGCGATCAGCTTCTTACCGACACGCTTGCGGTTCACAGACTCGATATGATATCGCTTATAGTGCCTCCGATAAAGGACAAAAAAACTCCCTTCTTCCGCTTTAAGCGTCTGCTTGAAAAGCCGTTTATTGCGAGATACTACAAAAAGCTTAACGCAAAAGAGGTCAATAAAAAATGAAAAAGATAAATTACGCAACCTTTGGAACGGGTGGAAACTCCGATTCCTTTTACGCAAGCGGTAAAAAAGCCACCGTTCAAGCGCCCGAATGGGTTAAGGGCTTTGGTCTTGACGCTTACGAATTTGAGGCGGGAAACGGACTCAACGCAGGCGAGGCGACTCTGCAAAAAATAGGCGATGCCGCGCGTGCGCACGGCGTTCTTATGTCCTTCCACACCCCATATTTCATTTCGCTCTCGGGAACCGACCCCGAAAAGCGTTTAAAGAGCATTGACTATATAAGCCGCTCGCTTAGAGCCTCCGAGCTTCTCGGTGCGGACACTATAGTTATTCACGCAGGCAGTGCGGCAAAAATAAGCCGTGAGGAGGCTATGTATCTTGCCTCCGACACGCTTTACAAAAACCTCGAGGTCAACGGCGACACCGATATTAGAATGGGCATTGAAACCATGGGCAAGGTAAATCAGCTAGGCACGCTTGACGAGGTTATAGAGCTTTGCAAAATCTCCCCAAAATATCATCCCGTGGTTGATTTCGGTCATCTTAATGCAAGAAATATCGGCGGTGCGTTCCCTACGGTTGACAGCTACCGCGAGGTATTTGATAGAATTGCAAACGCACTTGGCGACGAATACGCATATAATTTGCACTGCCATTTTTCAAAAATCGAATATACAAACGCAGGCGAAAAGCGACATCTTACCTTTGCCGACACAATTTACGGCCCCGACTTTGAGCCTCTTGCCGAGGCAATAATTATTGAGGGCGTTTGCCCAAGAATTATATCCGAATCCGATGGCACGCAGGCAGAGGACGCCTTGGCTATGAAAAATATGTATCTTAGCGCCTTGGAGAAATCTAAAAAATGACACAGCTTAACAGATTTAAAAAAGCACTGCTTAATGCAAATTTCGATGCCGCAATTATCTCAAGCGAGTTAAACCAACGCTATCTTTGCGACTTTCCGTTTACCGACGGTTATATCCTTGTAACGCAGGACAAAAGCTATCTTCTCACCGATTTTCGCTACGAGGAGGCAATAAAAAAAGCCGTTCAAGGATATGAAATACTCTGCCCCGAAAAAAGTATGTCGAACACTATTGCAGAGCTTATAAAGGATTCGGGAGCCAAGCGTGTGGCGGTTGAGGAGGGCTCGATAAGCCTTAAGGAATTTAATATTTTTTCTAAAAAGCTTGACGGAATTGCCACTCTTACCGAGGGAGCATCCGAGCTTCTGCTTTCGCAAAGAGCGATAAAGCTTGACTACGAGATAGAAAGAATAAAAAAGGCGCAAAGCATTACCGACTCTGCGTTTAATTATATTCTTGAATTTATATCGCAAAACAAAAGCACGGCTACCGAGCGTGATATTGCGCTTGAGCTTGACTATTTTATGCAAAAGAACGGAGCGGAAGCCCCCGCATTTGAAACTATTGCAGTTTCGGGTGACGCATCCTCACTACCTCACGGAGTGCCAAGAGCCGAGAAGCTTAAAAACGGATTTTTAACTATGGACTTTGGCGCAAAATATAACGGATATTGCTCGGATATGACTCGAACTATAGTTATCGGCAAGGTCGACGACGAGATAAAAAGAGTCTACGATACCGTTCTTTTGGCTCAAAGGAGTGCGCTTGAGGAGATACGTGGCTCTATGCCCTGCCGAGGAGCAGATGCTATCGCGCGCAAAATCATCGACGATGCGGGCTACGGCAAGGCGTTTGGTCACTCACTCGGTCACGGAGTTGGAATGTTTATTCATGAAAAGCCTAATCTTTCGCCACGTGCCGATGAAAAGCTCTTGCTTGAAGCAGGAAACGTCGTTACCATTGAACCGGGTATCTATATCGAGGGCAAATTCGGTTGCCGCATCGAGGATATGATTCTCATTAATCCCGACGGCTCTATCTGTAATTTTACTCACAGTCCTAAGGATTTGATTGTTATTTGAGTTAGATTGATTTATTTTTTCGGGGAAGAAAACTTTTTAAAAAAAGCTTTTCTTCCCCCACACCCCCATCTTTCAAAAACTTTGAAGCTGGGGTTTTATTTTTGTCGTAATGCCTACGCTCAACGAACGAACGCACAATGTTCGCACTGCACCAAAGTATGAAAGTTTTGGTCAAGCTTTTTCAAAAGCTTGCGGGTTTGGGCAGCGCCCATAAAAACGGCGTTTCTTTTTGCCAAGCTTTTTCTTTGCGCCTCTTGTGCCAAAGAAAAAGCGGGATTGTGGATTAAAAATAAGCCCCATTTTTCAAGGTCCTTAAAAGAAAAGAGGGAAAGAAAAGCTTCTTTCAAAAAGTTTTCTTTCCCCCACATATTTCTAATCACTTAATTAATCACTTAACCATCAAGTTTCCTGCCCTAATATGCTCGGCAAGGAGGTCACGAGCGTAGACATCGGCATCGTATTCCTCGACAATCGTCAATTTATTCGGAGCATACAAAGCGGTATAGGTATCAACTATAACGTAATACGTGGCGTCATAGTCGATATTATTTTTTATCGATTGACCGTATTCCCCGCAATAAACAAAATAATTCGAATTAGAGGTGTTTATAAATTTATTTGAAAGCTCCCGTCCCTTAATCGAGCAAAGGACGATTCTGTTATCAAACGGCAGAACCGATTCAAGGTCGGCATAGGTAAGCGTTCCCGATTTGAGATATCCCGGAGATCGAACCGTCATAAATCCACCGCCAAGCGCAATATCGTACTTATCGCCCCAACGTGCGTTTCCCGCCTCGAAATAAAGCTTTGCAACTATTGCGCGCAAGGAGTCCTTATCACGTTGAATATCGTTTTGACCCACAACGGCATCCGCCTTCGCTACATCATCCTTATATTTTGCAAGAAGCTCGGAGATTATCGCATCGTCTGCCATATCCTTGTATTTAGTGGCGGGAACGTGCTCCGCCTCACTTACCGTGTAATTACCGTTTGCAAAATTATATTCAAGCTCTGCGTGGGAAATCCCGCCGTTGTCGCCACTGTTTTGCAAATGATAAACGTTCTGCGAGTCACGCACTGCGTAGCTTCTGTGGGTATGCCCCTCAAAAACTATATCAACGTAGCCGTTTGAAAGCGAAATATCATAATACGAGGAAAGTGAAGGATTACTAATAGTTTCATCCGTAGTGCTTCTATCATATCCGTCGTGAAGCGAATAAACTATTATATCCGCACCCTCGTTGCGAAGCCTTTGCGATTCAGCTTTAACCAATGCGGTAAGCTGTGAGCCTGTTTTAAAATAAACGTCCTCAACCTTATCCGAGGAAATCGAGGAATAATTGTCGCCCGCCGCACCGATAATTCCAACCTGAAGTCCGTTGCACTCCACCATAACCGAGCTTTTGCAATACTCGACCTGCTTATTAGTGCTTTTTTCATAGATATTTATTGCAAGCATAGGAAAGCTTGCTAATTTTGCGTTAGCGCTTATGTAGTCCTCGCCCCAGTCAAATTCGTGATTTCCGAGTGCCATAGCATCAAATCCCAAGTGATTCATCCAGTCGGTCATGATCTTACCCTTGGTACCGTTGGACGCTGAGCCACCCTGCCACATATCACCCGCGGAAAGGAATACCGTGTAGTCGTCAATGCTCATACGCGCCTTGAGGAATGCGGTCATTTCGTCAACGCCGGGATGGTCGTCGCCATCCCCAAGCTTACCGTGAAGGTCGTTGATAGAATAGAAGTCAATGGTAACGACGATGTATCTCTTACATACGTCGCAAT
>JAZRAJ010000110.1:0-3843 GCA_045634485.1 Eubacteriales bacterium
TCTGCACTCGTCAATAGCGGGCTTAACCTCGGGACGAACGGGGTCTATCATTCCAACAAGACCAACGAAGCAAAGGTCACATTCAACCGCCTCGGTGGTGTACTCTGCGGGAATGCTTGAAAGCTCCTTCTTAGCCGCCGCAAGTACGCGGAGCGCCTTGTCTGCCATAGCCTTATTAGCGGCAAGAATATCTGCGCGAATAGCGTCTGTAAGCTCTACAACGCTACCGTTTACGATAGCCTTAGTGCAACGCTTCAAAAGCTCGTCGGGTGCGCCCTTGGTAAACTGAATAAGGCTTCCGTTTTCCGCCTTGTGAATAGTGGACATCATCTTTCTGCCCGAGTCAAAGGGAACCTCGCCAATACGTATGAGCTTAACCTTTTGCTCGTTTTTGGAAAGACCGAGCGTTTCTGCGTAATTTACGAGAGCGCACTCGGTAGGCTCACCGATAGCGGTGCCTGCCTCTACGTCAAATTCTGCATCGGAGCAGAGCGACATAGCGTTTGCCAAAAGTGCCTCGTCCTCGCCGTAGTGGTCAACAACGGTCATCTTGTTCTGTGTAAGAGTACCTGTCTTATCGGAGCAGATTATCTGTGTGCATCCAAGAGTTTCAACGGCGGTAAGCTTACGGATAATTGCGTTACGCTTTGACATATTCGTAACGCCGATAGAGAGAACTATCGTAACAACGGTTGCAAGTCCCTCGGGAATTGCCGCAACCGCAAGAGAAATAGCTATCATAAAGGATGAAAGTATAGGGTCGAATACGTTCTCATAGGAGCCTGTAATATATGCGCTACCAAGCTGAACGCCAAAAATAACGATACAAATTCCTATAACGAGGAAGGTAAGAATTTTACTAAGCTGAGCGAGCTTTATCTGCAAGGGAGTTTTTCCTTCCTCTGCCTTTGCAAGAGCGTCTGCTATCTTACCCATCTCGGTGTTCATGCCCGTGCCGGTAATAACCGCCTTACCACGGCCGTAAACCACGGTAGAGCCCATAAATACCATATTTTTGCGGTCGCCAAGAGCAACGTCGCCGTTATCTCCTGCGCAAAGAGCCTCAATCTTCTTATCTACGGGAACAGACTCGCCTGTAAGCGCCGCCTCCTCAACCTTCATAGATGCGCACTCGATTATACGTGCATCTGCGGGAACTGCGTCACCTGCTTCAAGGATTATAACGTCGCCAACAACCAAATCCTCACTGGCAATAGTTATCTGCTTGCCGTCACGGAGAACCTTTGATTGCGCCTTGGACATTTCCTGAAGCGCTTCAATTGCTTTTTCTGCCTTGCTTTCCTGAGCAACGCCCAAGATTGCGTTGATAAGAACTACCGCAAGAATAATAATTACGTCGGTGGGGAATGCAAAATGACCGCTTGAAATACCCTCGTAAATTTCAAGACCTGCCGAAACGGCGGCGGCTACGAGAAGAATAATTGTCATCGGCTCTGCAAGCTGCTTTAAAAATCTTTTAACAAGAGATTCCTTTTTGCCCTCAACAAGCTTGTTCTTTCCGTTCTCAGAAAGACGCTTTTCGGCATCGGCACTTGAAAGACCGTCCCTTTGCGAGCCAACGTGGTTAAGAACCTTTTCCTCTGATTCGCAGTAAAATTTCATTTTTTACCTGTTTCCTCCTAAAAATGTTTTTGTTTTTTAATTGTTTTTTCTTTTGCTAAGTAGCACTGCAATAAAAAAAGACAAGCGCATATCTACCGTAAAATGCAGATAAGTCTCGTCAATTAAGATAAAGCCAGAGAACGTGATGTTGACCCTATCGCATAATACTATGCAGACTACTCCCTTAAAGTACACATTATTATAACATATCGGCAAAAAAAATGCAATAGATTTTTGAGAATTTTAAAAAGATTTAAAAAGAATATTATTACTATTGTTTTTTGGAAAAAAATGTGCTAAAATAAATGTATACTTATTTTGTTGTAAATATTATCGTAAATATTATTGTAAAAAGAGGTGCTTTTTATGATAAAGCTTTTAAAAAAGCAGCCTCCCGTAAGACTTATAGCGGGTGGATTTTTGCTTTTCATACTTCTTGGCTCGCTTATGCTTATGCTTCCGATAAGCCTAAACGATGGCGTAAGCATTCGCTATATAGATGCTTTGTATACCTCTGTTAGCGCAGTATGCGTTACGGGGCTTTCATCAATCGAGGCGGGCACGACCTTTAGCGTTTTCGGCAAAATTGTTCTCGGAGTGCTTATTCAGGTTGGCGGCTTGGGAGTTGCAACCGTTGGCGCGGGCTTTATTATGCTTATGGGTCGAAAGATGGATCTCAAAAGCCGTAATCTTGTTCACGAGGCTATGAATTTGGACTCGGGAAAGGGAGCGCGCAGATTTTTAAGAGAGGTATTTTTTACCACCTTGGTAATAGAGGCAGTAGGTGCAATTCTTTCCTTTATAGTCTTTATTCAAGAATTTGAGTGGCAAACCGCGCTTGGATATAGTATTTTCCACGCTGTATCCGCCTTTAACAATGCGGGCTTTGACATTTTCGGCAGGGGAACCAATCTCATTCCTTATCAAAGCAACGTCCTTTTTAATATCGTTACGTCTGCGCTTATAATTTTTGGCGGTATAGGATTTTTAGTAATTAAAGAGATGCGAGTAAAGGGCTTTTGCTGGCGTAAGTATTCAATGCACGCAAAGGTTGTTTTGCTTATGACGGCTATTCTTTTGGTATCGGGTACAATTCTTATAAAAATAACCGAGGGCGATAGCATAACCTGGCTCGGCGCATTTTTTGCAAGTGTAACCGCAAGAACTGCGGGATTTTCTACCTTCTCATTTGGAGAGTTTAGCAAGGCGGGTCTTATGGTTATGATGGCGCTTATGTTTGTAGGCGCTTCGTCGGGCTCTACGGGCGGAGGAATTAAAACCACTACCGTTTTCGTCATTTTTAAATCTATAATAGCGGCAATTAAGCAGGACGACGTAACGGTGTTTAAGTATTCTATACAAAAAAGAATATATACAAAGGCATCGGTTATTGCTTTTATAGGCGTTTTAGTTGTATCGTGCTTAACCTTTACGCTTTGCTTGCTTGAGCCGAATATAGCATTTATAGATTTATTATTTGAGTCGGTTAGCGCATTTGCAACTGTAGGAGTTTCCACGGGAATAACTCCTGAGCTTTCAATTGGCGCAAAAATTGCTTGTATGCCCGTAATGTTTATTGGACGACTCGGGCCGTTAACCGTTGCATCGATTTGGAACTTGGGCAGAGTGACAAGCGTGAAATATCCAAATGGTAATATAGCAATAGGATAATTTAAAGGAGATAGGGTATGTCAAGAAATAAAAATAAAAAAAGAGAAAAGCTTATATACGGAATAATAGGACTTGGCAGATTTGGTACGGCTCTTGCAACCGAGCTTTATGCTGCGGGCGCGGATATGATAATTATTGACAAGGACGAGGAGCGAATTGATTTTGCCAAGGAGCTTACCGAAAACGCATATATCGTAAAGAATCTCGAGAAAAAGACTCTTATTGAAACGGGTATGCAAAATTGCGACGTTGTTGTGCTTTGCATCGGTGAGCAGATCGACGTTTCGATACTTACGACTCTTAATCTTATTTCAATGGGAATACCCAAGGTTATAGCCAAGGCTTCGAGTGCGGAGCATGGAGATATTCTTGAAAGACTCGGCGCGGAGGTCGTCTATCCCGAGAGAGATATGGCGCTTCGTTTGGCTCACAGACTTGAAACCTCGCAGTCGCTTGATTTTATTCAGCTCAGCGAGAGACTAAATATCTCAAAGTTTGTGCTTCCCGAGCAGGCAATCGGCAAAACCGTCGTTGAGGTCAATTTCAGAG
>JAZRAJ010000111.1:0-47237 GCA_045634485.1 Eubacteriales bacterium
GTAAGATTTTACGGCTGCAATCTTTAATTCTGGACTGTATTTCTTATTCTTTCTTTTTCTTGGCATAAAAATAACCCCCTTAAAGTAGTCTTGAAAACTTTTTTGCTTTTTCAAGTGTCTACTCTAAGGGGATTATATCAAAAGCCTTACATCCTGCTTTTTTATTTTGTAAAATTAAAATGAATTATGACGAATTATTTGTAAAATGCATACTATAGACCTTGACAACTTAGCCCTTGCAAAGTATAATAATAGTAACTAATAATAACTAATAGTGGATATATTTGTAAAATACGATAGATTTTATATAAGCCGTAAACGGCGTAGAAAAATAATGCTTAATTTTTAGGAGAGGGTTATGTTAGAGCAAAGAGAAGCAATTATAATGATATTCTTAATATTCAGCTCGTTCATTTTCTTCGCGAGTACGATTATAGGTGTATGCTTAACTATATTTAAAAGAAAAAGCCATATCAGTAGGATAGTTAATGCGGGATTGCTTGGCTTACTGTTCTTTTTGTCTATTTTTTTATTGAGATTATCAATAGGATATTGTGAGGTATGTATTCCTTCTTGGGGTAGGGAGCATCTTACAATAATGGAAACCTGCTTTAACAGTTTTTTCGAGTCGCTTAGAACCTTCGCTATGGAGGAATCCTACTTTGAATTTATCGTGGGCATAAATAAAGCGGTTGATTCTATAATACTCTTTTACGATTGGGACGCAGCGGTAAGGATTGCTATAGATATTTACGCCTCCATCGTGCATGTGATTGCTCCCATCGTTGGTGCGGCGATGATTTTGGAGATGCTTTCAAGCATATTTCCCAAAATTCGTTTGTGGGTGGCTCGTTATCTTTCGTTTCGCCCTAAGTATTATTTTAGCAAGCTTAATTCAACGTCGTTGTCATTGGCAAAAAGCATATATAAGTCGGAAAGAAAAACGCCTATTCTTATCTTTACCGATGCGTATGTTGACAATGAAAGGGAAAAGGAATACGAGCTGCTTTTAGGAGCTAAAAGACTTGGCGGAATTTGCCTTAAAGATGATTTGGCTCACGTTGCCAAAAAAGGCTTGGGAGCGCGTAAGTACTTTTTAGTTGACGAAAATGAGTTTTGCAATTTGCAAGCGTTGATGGGAGTAGCGAAGGAGCGCAATCTTAAATATATAAAAAAATCTCAAATTTATTTATTAGTGCAGACTGATTCCTACATACAGATTGAAAAGCAAATAGAGGAAAAGCTTGAAAAGCAAATAAAGGAAAAGCTTAAAAATCAAATAGAGAAAAAGCTTGAAAATCAAATAGAGAAAAAAGATGACGAAAAATGTGTAAGTGGGCAAGAAGAGGAAAATAAAAAAGAAAAGGTGAATAATATACGTATTATTCCGGTTAACGCTTACCGCAACTTAGTACGAAATCTTTTTTATACAGTTCCGTTGTACGAGCCTTTAATAAATAAAGAGGGCGAAGATAGAAAAAAGCTTAATCTTACGATTTTTGGAAATGGAATTATAGGTACGGAGGCATTCTTAAATGCGTATTGGTTCGGACAAATGATGGTTAGCAGCGGCGAAGGTGAAAATGCAAAAATGTCCGAGTGTGAGATGACGGTTACCGTGGTTTCTAAGGATTCTGAGGATGAGTTTTGGTCTAAAATCGATTACGTAAATCCCGAAATCAAGCGTACGGTTAGAATTTTAAGTGAAAACGGATGTATTGAGGATAAGGAATTTCTTAGATATAGTGACACCTACAAGGCGTCTAATCCTCCGTATTGTACGGTTCGATATATTAAATCCGACGTTAAGATAGGTGGATTTTGGGATGCGGACTTTGAGGAAAGACAGCATTTGTTAAATTCTGATTATTTCATTGTTGCGTTGGGAAGCGATTCGGATAATATCTCAATTGCAGAAAAGCTTAAGAGATATATTGGTAAAGGACTCGTTGAGAATAATAACGGTAAAAAGACTGTAATCGCATACGCCGTTTTCGATTCTGCTATAGCAAACGAATTAAATTCAAACAGGGCTTACAGAGTTCGAAATGATGAGGCTTGTAGCGAGAGCGAGCTTAAGACCTATGACATATATATGTACGCATTCGGTAGCTTAGATAGTATGTATAGTCACGATAACATCTATATGTCAAGACAAAAGCTGCTTGAGGAAATAATGAATTCCTCGGAAAATGCTGTTGAGGATAAAAAGCATAAGAGAGGGAGAGGGAAAAAGACAAAGCAAAAAAACGAGGACCCCTCCAACTACGATTATTGGGCAAGGCTTGCCAGATTTCTCCACATCAAATACAAGGTTTTCTCTCTCGGATGGATTAAGAAATCGATTTTTGATTGTGAGCTTAGCAATTTACAAAAGCATAGCGACTACGTTAATAAAAAATGCAAAATCTACGTGAGCATAGCTTGTGGAACGGACTTAGATCCTTCTAATAAATATGTTAAGGATATAGAGCGGAAAAAGCACGTGCTTGCATGGCTTGAGCATAGAAGATGGGTGGCGTTTACGAGAACGATGGGGCTTCAGCACGTTTCGGCGCAAAATATCCTTGATACTAAATTAGAGCAAAAGGATACTGTGCTTAAAATACATTCCTGCTTAGTGGAGGCAAGACGTCCGAAGCTTATAAAAGACGATTCGTATATATATGCCAAATTTTCGATGGATGGAAAAATCGACGAAAGCACTATGTTTCAAGATTACCCCGATGATGAATTTTTGGATTATCTTGATAAGGCTTCTAAAAAACGCTATAAGGCAAAAAAATTAAATAGAACCAGTAATAATCGAGATGACTTTAAGAAAAACGACTATTATCGTTATGAGTCATTGGATTTAGAAGAAAATAATCAAAATCAAGATAAAAACAAACAATCAAGTGGAGGATAAAATGGAGGAGCATTTTTCGGTAGCGGAAATAAGAGAGCTTGGCAAGGATTACTTTCTTAATAACGGTGGCGATATAGAGAGGCGTAACGAGGGGATTCGGCTTCTGCTCAGAGCTAAATCGCTTGGCGACCCCGAGGCGGCGTATTGCGTTGCAAAATTAATTCTTGACGGGGCTTTGATGGTTCCGGAGGAAAATCAGGAGGAGCATGCGCTTAAGCTTATGTATATGTCGGCAAATGCAGGGTGTATTCAGGCAAGAGCTTTTTTAAACGCATACTGTGAGGAGCGCTACGAGGAGCAGGTCGACTCTAAATATTCGGAGGATGCAGAGTTCGGTGCGTTGGTTGATTTTGACGGCAAGCCGATAAAAATTAACAAGCAGGGCATCTTTACTCCGATAGACGCCGTACTTGAATATAAAAACGGTAGTAACGTTTTAACACTTAGCGTAAACGTCGAGATTTTGCTTGCCGAAAATATAGATAACTATGGCAGGCTAATGGAGGCAATCTATAGCGGAATACTTGCTTGGCAGGGCGAATACGAGGTCTTTGGTGGGCAGAGACTAACCGTTAAGGTAAATCTTACGAGTGAAAATAGAGCGCTTGATAATCTTTTTATAATACCCGTAACCGACGAGCTTGGCGAGACTATGCGCTCGGTTACTAATTTAGTTGGAACTAAGGCAAAAAAAGGGCAGATGGAGAGCATTATTACAAGCAAGCGCTCCTTTGCAATTAGCGGCTTAAGGTGGTCGGTTAACTCACGAAAGGTTATTTATCTTCAAAGCCATAGCGGCAGATTTGACGATTACGATGAGATAAAGCACGTTATTAAGCATGAATTCGGGCACGCGCTTGGGCTTGGAGATTTATACGAAAGCGCCGTGGATTCCTTAGGCGGTGTCGAGAAGGGAAGCTATATCGAGCTTGACAGCTATATAGTAACCGATAAAATTTATAATTTAGTTATGTGCGACCATCACGGACCAATCAGTAATAACGATATTGAGATGGTGGTTTTGGCATATAGAGAAAACAAAATGCAGCATTATCAATCGAGTAGATTGAAGGGAAAAATATCTTCTGCTTTAGGAAAGGGAAATTAAAAATGAAAAATCTTGAAATGTATATCGAAAGCTTTAAAATGAAGCACGAGCTTTTTCTTATAGGATGTGATTCTATAGAGGAAATGGGGCTTTGGAATAAGGAGGAGTATGGCGAAATGGACGCCTTCTATTCCAACGATCTTTTAAGCGTTATTATCAGACTTATCGCAACGGATGGCAAAATCACTCAAAGAGAGGTTGACTATCTTAATAAAACCTTTGAGTTCGATTATACGCTTGAGGAATTAGCCGAGGCTTACGACCTTTGCAAGGAGGATATTGGATGCTCCTTTGATGAAAGCTTTGAAAACGGTATTACTTATATGAGAAAAATTAATTCTAAGCTTGCCGATGCTTATAAGGAATTGCTTTGCTTAATTTGCGATATTATTATTGCAAGCGACGGAATTATTACCGACTCGGAGATTGACGAGGTAAAGCGTCTTAAAGCTTTGTGCAACTAAAATAAATAAAAAAGAGAGAATGTATTGCTAACGTTCTCTCTTTTTTTATTTGAATTATATTTAAATTGAATTTATTAATTTTAAAAAAATATAGCATAATATAGATTTTTTTGCCTTTTTATGGTATAATAAATTAATAATTGTTTTGGAGGTCACGCTTATGTGGTTTGCAGGCTTGCTTATTTCAGCAGGTATATTGTTTTTATCGGTAGCTCTTTCTATTTCCGTTAGCAAGAGCAATTATACAAAGCATCGCAGCTTTAACTTGTTTAACGCAATGTTTGCGGGAGTTTTTGTTTCTGCGCTTGTTATGTTTTATCCTATTCATTACGTATTGGAGGAATCGAGCGCTTGGGGAATTTTGAGAGCCGTATTGCTTTCGATATTTAATTCAATTCAAATCTTTGCAGGTGGATGCGAATTTGAGGTTATTTTGCAAGGGCTTGAGTATTGTCCCTACGGAATTAATATAATTTATCAAATATGGGCGGCTATCCTCTTGGTTCTTGCTCCTATATTCACATTTGGATTTGTGCTTTCCTTGTTTAAAAATTTGTCGGCTAATGTAAATTACTTAGCGTCATTCTTTAGCGACGTATATGTTTTTTCCGAGCTTAATGAAAAATCTCTTGTGCTTGCAAGTGATATTAAGGCTAAAAACAAGAATGCCGTAATAGCCTTCACCGATGTATTTGAAGAGAACGAGGAAAGCTCCTTTGAGCTTATAGAGGAGGCAAAAAAGCTACACGCCATCTGCTTTAAAAAGGATGTTCTTGCGGTTAACTTTAAAAAGCATTCTCAAAAAAAGACAATCTCATTTTTCACGATAGGTGTAAATGAAACCGAAAACCTTAATCAATCGTTAAAGCTTCTTGAAAAATTCAAGGATAGAGATAATACTAATTTGTACGTTTTTTCCACGAGCATCGAAAGCAAGCTTTTGTTATCATCAACCGAGCACGGTTACGTAAAGGTGCGTAGAATAAACGAGGTTCAATCTCTTATTAACCGAATTCTTTACGAGCAGGGCGAGATTATTTTTGATTCTGCGCGTGAGGGCGAAAGCGGTGGTAAGGACATCTCCGCCGTGGTTATCGGTATGGGACGTCACGGAACCGAGATGGTTAAGGCACTCTCCTGGTACGGTCAAATGGACGGTTATAATTTGGAGATAAACGCCTTTGATAAGGACCCATTGGCAAAGGAAAAATTCGTTGCCTTAGCGCCCGAGCTTATGTCGGAAAAATATAACGGAGTTAAGGTTGACGGCGAGGCGCAGTACAAAATAGACGTCCATTCGGGATTTGACGTTGATACTATCTCGTTTGCCGAGTCGATAACAAAAATCAATAACGCTACCTACGTCCTCGTTGCCTTAGGTAATGACGAGGCAAATATCAAAACGGCGATAAATCTTAGAATGTATTTTGAAAGAATTAAGATTCATCCCATAATTCAAGCCATCGTTTATAGCTCTCAGCAAAGACGTGCATTGTCAGATATCAAGAATTTCAACGGTCAGCCGTACGATATAGACTTTATTGGCGATATGGAATCCTCATATGTCGTTGACGTAATTATCGACTCCGAGCTTGAGGAGGATGCATTGCAGCGTCATTTGAAGTGGGGAGAGGAAAAGGACTTTTGGAATTACGAGTATAATTACCGCTCCTCGGTAGCATCTGCGATTCATATGAAGGCAAGAATTAAATGTAAAATCCCCGGTGCGGATAAGAAAACCGAGGAACTGACCGCTACCGAGCGCAATATCATAGAGGTCTTGGAGCATAAGCGCTGGAACACCTATATGCGTTCGGAGGGATACGTTTTTAGCGGCTCAAGCGATAAGAGCAGTCGTAACGACCTTGCCAAAATGCATCATAACCTCGTGGATTTCTCGTCGTTAAGCGAGGAGGATAAGCGAAAGGATAGCAGCGTTGGCGCTAAATGATAAAAATATCTTCGCGGTATTTAGAAAATATGGCTAATTTACCTAAAAATCTACTGCAAATTATTGACAAAGGTCGAAAAATGTAGTACGATATATATTGATAGCTATAAGGGATAAAGCTTTTCTTTTTGAATATGCTTTGTCCCTTTAATTTAAATCTTGAAAGGATGTTTGTCCTATGCTTAAAAAAAGCTCCTTGCTTGAATATTTGATAGGTTATGCAGAAAGACTTAAGAGCGATGACGGAAAGAAGGCGTTGTCCGCAAACTATTTCTTTATTTCCGTGCTTAAGGCAATCGAGGCAATAGACAACGGTCAAATTCCAAGTGAAATAGATAATGAACAAGCAAAAGCAGAGCTTGCCGCCGTATGCGAGCTGCTTAAAAAATACGATATAGTTAAAAACGAAGCAATCGAGGCTATCTCACGTGATATTACCTCTCCCTCGTATAAGTCCTTTATGGATGAGCTTATGTTTGGAAAAATACATAAAAATGCCGAGGGTAAGGCGGGTAAAAGCGGTAAGGATACTATAGATACGATAATTTATCTTGAATTGATTATCGCCGAGCCGACGGAGGCTATTAATAAGCATATTTTGTCCTTTGAGGCAAAGGATACCGAAAAAACTACGGCGGATGGCGCTAACACTCCTACCGCTAACGGTAGCACTCCGCTTGGTCAAGCAACCGACGCTTCTCAAATCACGGTAGACGATATTATGAGCTCAGTTCATAAGGATATATTTAACGGCGTTGACTCCTGTGACGATGAGTCAAGCGCAGAGAAGTCCGAGCCTGACGCTAAGTTAACGGGTGCCGAGATGCTTTCTAATATCATTCAAACAACGAGAAGGGCGCAAAGCCTATTGCTTGAAAACGTATACGGTCAGGACCAAGCGGTAAATACCTTCGTTTCGGGATATTTTCAGGCTCAGCTTATGGCCTGCTCCCGTCCCGATACCAAAAAACCGCAGGCTACATTTTTGTTTGCGGGCCCTCCCGGCGTTGGTAAGACCTTTCTTGCCGAGATGGCGGCAGAGGCGCTTGACTTGCCCTATATGCGCTTTGATATGAGTGAGTACGCAAGCTACGATTCCACGCAGGAGTTTAGCGGAACCGATCACGTATATAAAAACAGTAAGCCGGGTAATGTTACCGACTTCGTTGCAAACAATCCGAAATGCGTATTGCTTTTTGATGAGATTGAAAAGGCGCATATAAATATTATACATCTCTTTTTGCAGATACTTGATGCGGGAAGGCTTAGAGATAGCTGTACCGATAAGGAGGTTTCCTTTACCAATGCGGTTCTCATCTTCACGACAAACGTTGGAAGAAGCTTGTATGAGGATCCTTCAATAGTGAATCTCTCGGTGGTGCCGAGAAAAAAGGTCTTAAAGGCAATAGGCTCCGACGCAAATCCGATGACGGGTGCGCCGTTGTTTCCTGCGGCTATCTGCTCACGCTTTGCTTCGGGCAACGTGGTTATGTTTAATCATTTGGAGGCAAATAATCTCTATACTATCGCAAAGCGAGAGCTTGAGGGTAATATAAAGAGCTTTGAAGCCTCAACAGGTATAAAAATAACTATTGACGATAAGGTTCCAAGCGCCATTATGCTTTCCGAGGGTGGAAAGGCAGACGCTCGAACCGTTAAGGGAAGGGCAAATGCATTCTTCCACGAGGAGCTTTACGAATTGTTTAGGCTTTTGCCTCCCGAAAAGAATGACAATGCGGTTGGAAAGCTAAAGCAAATAAATATCTCGGTTCCGTTGGATAACGCAGACGAGGATATTGCGGCTATGTTTGAAAAATCTACGCCACCCGAGGTATTGGTGTTTGCAAGCGGAAAAATGGCGGAGGATTGCAGGGCACGCCTTGAGGGCAGAATTAACTGCTACTTTGCCGAAAGCATTGAGGAGGCTAAGGAGATATTGTTTAAGCACGATATCAGCATCGTGCTGTGCGACGTAGCCTGCGGTGCTATTGATACGGCTACTAAGGTTTTAAATGCAGAGGATATTATTTCGGTTGGACGTGAATTTTTGGCTTACGTGCTTTTAAGGTACTCCTTGCCGGTATATCTCTTGCAGACAAGAAACGAGGATATAAGCCAAGAGGAATTTTTATCCTTTGCAAAGCTTGGCGTTAGGGATGTGCTTACGGTTAAGGCACGCAATAACGGCTTCTTAAAGCAGGTTGTGGATAAATGCAAAACCGCTTATCAGCAAAATAAGATGATGAAGCTGGCAAGCGAGAATAAGGCGTTGTTCTATAAAACATCCCAAACGATATCTAAAAACAAGAGCATCGCAAGCATCAATTTGTTTAACTTCCGCTTAAGCCTTGTAACCGATGCTGAGGACTCTAAGAGTATTTTGGATAACGTATCACGACCCAATATACATTTTGAGGACGTTATTGGAGCGGAGGATGCTAAGGACGAGCTTAAATATTTCGTAGAATATCTAAAAAATCCCGTTGAATATATGCGCAAGGGCGTTCGCAGTCCTAAGGGAGTTCTTCTTTACGGACCTCCCGGTACGGGTAAGACCCTTCTTGCAAAGGCTATGGCGGGAGAGTCGGGCGTTACCTTCCTTAGAGCCGAGGGAAATGAGTTCCTAAAGCGTTACCTTGGCGAGGGTCCCGAGGCTGTTCACGCACTCTTTAATGCGGCACGTAAATATGCGCCCTCTATCGTCTTTATCGATGAGATTGATGCGATAGGAAAGGATAGAAGCTCCGTTGGTCCCGATGACCACACAGGGGATATATTAACCGCATTCTTAACCGAAATGGACGGCTTTAATACCGATACCTCAAAGCCCGTGTTCGTTCTTGCGGCTACAAACTACGGTGTTGATTCCTCAAAGGGAAAGAGTCTTGACGCCGCCCTGCTTAGAAGATTTGACCGTAGAATTTACGTTGACCTTCCCAACAAGGAGGAGCGTAAGCGCTACCTTGAAATGATGCTTCGCAAGCATTCCTGCGTTAAGCTGAGCGCAGAGCAGCTTGAAAATATTGCTATGCGTTCCACGGGAATGAGCTTAGCCGAGCTTGAATCGGTGTTTGAAATGGCTTTAAGAAGCGCTATTCGCTCTAAGACGGGTGTTGTAGGCGATGCTGAATTTGAGGAGGCGTTTGAAACCTTTAACAGTGGCGAGAAGAAGGAATGGAAGTCCGATACTCTGGAGCGTACCGCACGCCACGAGGCAGGCCACGCTTTGATTTGTTGGTTGAGTGGCGAGAAGCCCTCCTACATAACAATCGTCGCACGTGGCAATCACGGCGGATATATGCAGCACGCCGATAACGAGGGTAAGGGGCTTTACACTAAGGCAGAGCTTTTAGGCAGAATTCGCACGGCTCTTGCAGGTCGTGCCGCAGAAATAGTTTATTACGGTGCGGAGGACGGAATTTCCACGGGAGCAAGCGGAGATCTTTATTCGGCAACCAAAACCGCCGAGCAAATGCTTTGTTGCTACGGAATGGACTCGGGCGTTGGTATGTCCTATGTTGGCTCTGAAAGAATTGATCCCTCTATTCGCAAAAGGGTAAACGCAATTCTTGATAGCGAGCTTAAGAGGGCGATAAGAATTATCGAGGCAAACAAGACTGCAATCGACGCTATGGTTGATGCCTTGATGAAGAGAAATCATCTAAAGCAGAATGAAATTGATGATATCTTTAATCAAAACGTGGTATCCACGGACTTATTCTAAACGTAATTTGGTTTAACCAATTATTTATTTTTGAATTTGGAGGAAAAGAAAATGGCAGAGGAATTGAATATGCAGGAAGCAAAAAAGGTATTTGATACGTTGGTTCGAATGCTTGATAAAATGGAGTGGAAGTATGAAAATCACGAGGAGCATCTTTTAATTAAGAGCGGTGTTAATGGTGACGATCTTCCTATCGAGTTTATTATGGTTGTAAGACCTAAGCAGCAGGTAGTACAGTTTATGTCACGCCTTCCGTTTACTATACCCGAGGATAAGCGTATAGACGGTGCGCTTGCCGTATGCGTAGCAAACAGCGGACTTGTAGACGGTAGCTTTGACTACGATTTGTCTGACGGTGCAATTACCTTTAGACTTACCACAAGCTATCGCGAGAGTATCCTTGGCGAGGACGTATTTGAGTATATGATTATGTGCTCGGCGGCTACCGTTGACGGATACAACGATAAATTCTTTATGATTTCCAAGGGAATGATGACTATTCAGCAGTTCATCGAGCAGGAGAGCAACAATTGATTTGCTTTTTGCAATAAGCGTTAGCACTGTTTTTTAGGAGGTTTTAATATGAACGGTCAAGGAATGGGAGAATACTGTGTTGATATTGTAATGTGCATCGACGGTACGGGAAGCATGGCTCCTATTATTGGTGAAGTAAAGAAAAACGCTATGTCGTTTTATCAAAGATTTATCGACTCAATGGAGGAAAACGATAAGGAAATCTCCGAGTTGAGAATAAAGGTAATAGTTTTCAGAGATTACGGATGTGACCCCGAGCCTATGACGGAGTCCGAGTTCTTTGTATTGCCCGAGCAAAATGCGGAATTTGAAAGCTTTGTAATGGGCATAGAGGCTTGCGGAGGCGGCGACGGTCCCGAGAATGCTCTTGAGGCTATTGCTTTGGCTCTTAAATCGAATTGGACTACCTTGGGCGCAAAAAGACGCCACGCAATTTTGGTATTTTCCGATGCGCCTGCGTTGGCGCTTGGCGATAGGGCGACTTGCGCTAATTATCCCGAGGATATGCCTAAAAGTCTTGCCGAGCTTGGCGCTTGGTGGGAGGGAACCGATCAAAGCCTTGCAAGCACCTATCAGCGTAAGGCGGGTAGATTGGTTGCATTCGTTCCCAATGCCGAGCCGTGGACCGAGCTTCAGGCGTGGAATAGATATTGGCCTGCATTTTCTCCCGCAGGAACGGGCTTGCCGGACGTAGATATTCAATCTGCTATTGATTTGATGGTTGGTTCGTTCTAAGTCTGCGCACTAAAAAAGGGGCTGTCACGTTGGCAGCCTCTTTTTGAAAAATATTATATTATAATAGATTAATAATTCAAAAAGTATATAATTTGAATTGTGTATTTCTTAAATTATTAATACAAAAGAGGCTTTGTATGGAATTAACTGTTTATAGGCAATCATTTAAAACTCGCCCCGACGGAACCGTTGTGTATAAGGGAGAGGATGCCGTACCCTACGTGGACGGTAGCGTTCTTTTCGTTGCCGACGGCTTGGGAGGAGCGGCATCTATTCGTCATCAAAAATTTCTGCCGGAGTTGTTTGATGAGGAGCGTATAATGGATGCTCTTTTTGAGGGCGTTTACGAGGATTATAGCAACGATACCTTTGTAAATTACGTAGTGGACTCCTTCTACGAGCTTTTTGCCGTTAAGGATTGCTACACTGACAACGTTAATAATATTAAAAAGAGCGGTTATTTTGCCTCAAGAATAGTCACCGCTATCCTTCTTCACGAGATGCTCTACGGTAAGGAATATACCGCAAGCAGAATATTTGAAGGCTTAAGCGCTTGTGAGGATGAAGGCGCTAAGTCCGCTTATTTAAGCACCGTTGGAAATTATTTTAGAGATTTGATAAGCACTAAAATAAAGCAAATAGCAAAAAAAGCAAACTTGATATACGAGTCCTCATATTCGGGTCTTGCGCTTCTTGGAAGCACGCTCTGCGCAACTATTTATTTTGAGCGCGAGGAGTGCGTGGAGGCTATTTATCTTACTGCGGGAGATTCACGCCCGTATGCTTGGTCGGAGAAAAACGGACTCTGCCAGATATTGGCGGACCAAGAGGGCGAGGATGGCGGAATGACGAATTACATCAAGGCAAACGATGATGCCAATTTTGATATAAGATGTAATTATTTCCGCTTTGAAAAGCCGTGCGTTTTGTTTAATGCAACCGACGGATGCTTTGATTCGGCAAAATTTATATCTCAAATGGCGTTTGAAAAAGTCATTCTCGATGCGGCTATTTCTTCGGAGGATACCGATGATATCTGCGAGCAGCTTACCTCGTTTTTTGCAAATTACGGTCGTCACGATGACAGTAGCACGATTGCTATGAAAATTTTTGGCTACGATACCTACGGCGCATTCAAATCGGCGTGTATTAACCGTATGAATGAATTGAAGCGTGAGTATTTGAGCAAAATGGAGGGCTTGCTTGAAGTTGATTATAC
This sequence comes from Eubacteriales bacterium, assembly GCA_045634485.1. Classification (GTDB taxonomy): domain Bacteria; phylum Bacillota; class Clostridia; order Oscillospirales; family CAG-272; genus HGM12713. The sequence continues at coordinate 12,644 of JAZRAJ010000111.1, forward strand.
GGCTGTCTATCACGAGTACGAGCGTGCCTCGTCGGCTCAACCCGAGGATTTAAGCTTTGACGAGGATATTAACGTGTTAAAAGAGAAAAGTAAATTGCAAAAATCTCTTTTTGAATGGTATGATGCTACCTATACTATGTATATGGGAGGTGTAAATGATGATAATTCACGGATATGAGCTTATAGGCGATTGGGAAAATAGCACGAGCGGTAAAATTGCAATTGCTCTAAAGGGTGGAAAAAAATACTTTTTAAAGAAATATCAAACTCCGGTTGCTCCCATTGACAACGGCACGCTTGATGCTAAAACCTTTGCTAACAACAAAAAGCTTTTCTTGGATTTTGTAACCTTAAGAAAAACAGTAAACCAACGCATCCGACCTATTGCGGGCGCAGGTGGAAATATAATTATTCCGTGCGAGGAGTTTATTGACGGAAATCAATACGTCGAGGCATCGGAGTTTATAGAGGGCGCTATTCCTAAAAAGGATATGGTGGGAGTTATAGCAGGGCTTGACCACAGCGCAAAGGAGCTTTTGATGAAGACGGCGGCGGGAGCCTTGGCAAGCGTTCATAGTCGAGGAGTTATACACAGTGACCTAAAGCTAGAGAATCTGCTTTTAGTAAGAAACTCCGCAAAGAATTTTGTAGCAAAAATAGTTGACTTTGATAATAGCTACACGGTTGACAAGAAGCCCGAGGAGATTATAGGAACTATAGATTATTATTCCCCCGAGCTTGGACGTTGCTTTGAATCCGAGGATGAGGATGACGGACTAAGGCAATATATTACAGAAAAGACCGATATATTTTCGCTCGGTCTAATATACCATTTTTATTTAGCGGGGGATTTTCCCGAGGCGATAAATCTTACCGAAAAGCTTAAAAAGCGTAAGGAAAAGGGAAAGGTTATCTATCCTTGGGTTGCATTAAATAGCGGATGTGCATTGGCAATAAGCCCTAAGATAACGAGTGCTAAATATATTTCGCTTATCTCGGATATGCTTAGTGTAGATTTTAATAATCGCCCTACGGCACAAGAGGTGCTTAAGCGACTTCAAATGCCCGATACGTCACTTAGCGCTCCCGTTATCAATGAGCCCTTTGCGGAGCACGGCATCGTTTTTGATAAATACGCAATCATTTCTGCGGGGATTTTAAAAATCGAAGGCGTTGCGTTTAATTCTCAAAATCAATATAGAGTGTTGTTTAGAAATGGCGTAAAGCGCGTTCTCTCTAAGGAGGAAATTGTTTCAAGCGGGTACGCTAAGGTTAGTGCGCCAAAGGGATTTCAAGAGCCATGGGCGGAGCATAATATCGAATTTGACATTGATATGCTAAGGTCACGAGGCTTTGTTGCAAGCAAAAACGAGATTCGCGGAGGTATCAAGGCGTATAAGCTTTATCGCAATGATACTGATTTCACCTTTTTTAGAGCAGAAATGCTTTTGGCAATGAAATACGCAAGAGAAAGAGGTACTGTGATCCGAGCAGAGAGCGTTACAGACACTCCTAAGGGCTCTACCTCGTCGCTTCCCGAGCCGTGGCACGAGCATAGCATAGCCTTCGTTCCTGAGGTTATTACGGCAAAGGGATACGTAGCGGCGGCTAAAAAAACTATGAATGGAATTAATGGATACGAGTTTATCCGCACTGACGGCACTCGTCAGTTTATCCGTGTTGAAATGCTTATCGTGCAAAAAATGGCTCGTAGAATTTGATTTAGATTTAATTTAGGCTTGATTTTTAGTTGAGAGGTAATTTATTTATGGGATGGGTCTGTCCAATTTGCTCATCAAATAACGAGGACGCCGAAAAGGTGTGTATCGTTTGCGGAGAGCCTTATAAAAAAATGGGATTTGATATTCAGGCTCAAATAAATAACGCAAGCGGCGACGTTCGCTCCATTATCGGCGCATATAGAACGATGGATTTGGAGGCGGAGTATAAGGAGGCGTTAAGCCTTCTTGAGTCTGATGCCAAAGGAGGCTTTGAAAAAATGCTTGAATGTGCAAGCCGAGGATATCCGCTTGCGCAAAACAAGGTTGGCGACTGCTATTATTACGGTAAGGGCGTTGCGCAGGATTACTCGCAGGCGCTTATTTGGTTTGAGCGAGCGGCAAGAAAGGGCGTGCGTCAAGCACAGTATAATTTGGGCTTTTGCTATTATCACGGATACGGTACGGTTAAAAATCCAACGAGTGCGGTTACATGGTATAAAAGGGCTGCCGAGGCAGGGCATAGCGGAGCGCAGAATGAGCTTGGAGATTGCTATTATTACGGCGCAGGAGTTGCTCAAAGCTTTATCGATGCATTTTTATGGTATAAGAAATCGGCAGAACAAAAAAATGATGCAGGAGAGTTTAATGTGGGATTTTGCTATTTAAAGGGCGTAGGCGTTGAGGAAAATAAAATAAGAGCCTTTGAGTATTTCACGCTTTCCGCCGCACAGGGGAATGCAAATGCCGAAAACGCTCTTGGCGAGTGCTATTATAACGGCTACGGCGTCGACCGTGACAGAAGGAAGGCTATCGAGCATTATACCGTTGCGGCTAAAAGAGGCAACGCAAGCGCACAGTATAGCTTAGGCTTTTGCTACGAAAAGGGCTATGGTTGCTTTCCAAGCTTAGCCATGGCAAGAGAGTGGTATCGCAAGGCAGCCGCACAGGGACATAAGCAGGCAAAAATTGCCTTGGATAGATTGACTTAATTATTAAAGGAAAATGTTAGGAATTGGGCTACACTGTATAAATAAAATATGCTTTTATACAGTCACAAAATAACCTTGTTACCTTGACACCCACTCGGTGTGCGTGGTATAATTATTGTATCACTGATTATGAGGACAACTATATGCAAAACAAAACTACAGTTAAGGGAATGAAATCTCTTAAAGAATTATATAAAATCGGCAGAGGGCCGTCAAGCTCGCATACTATGGGGCCCGAGCGTGCTTGCAAGGAGTTTATTAGGCAGAATTCCGATATCGATAGCGTTCGCGTATTCTTATACGGCTCGCTTGCAAAAACCGGTAAGGGACACGGCACCGACAGAGTTATTGAAAAAACTATAGCGCCACTTCCTTGCGAGGTTATTTTTGATTTTGATAAGACCGATATTCCGCACCCCAACACTATGGAGCTTGTTGGATTTAAGAATGGCGTAGAGGCGGTTCGTGTTACCGTTATGAGCGTTGGTGGCGGAAGCATACTTTACGAGGGAGAATCTCAGGTTGATACGCCCGACGTATACGATTTGCACACCTTTAGCGACATAGCGGAGTATTGCAAAAAAAATCATATACGCCTTTGGGGATATGCTCTTGAGAAGGAGGCCCCCGATTTCTTAGATTATATGGATCAGGTTTGGGCGCAGATGAAGGATACTATCCACGCAGGACTTGATGACGAGGGAATTTTGCCCGGCGGTCTTTCGGTAAAAAAGAAGGCTCGCTCCTTGTATCACAATCAGCATATCGACGAAAGCCCCGAAACCCGTGAGCATAGAATGGTCTGCTCGTACGCCTTTGCGGTTGGCGAGCAAAATGCATCGGGCGAGAGGGTTGTTACCGCACCTACCTGCGGAGCGGCGGGAGTTTTGCCTGCCGTGCTATATTATCAGCAACAAAAGCACAGATTTAGCGATCGCCAAATCGTTCAAGCCTTGATTACGGCGGGAATAGTTGGAAATTTAATTAAAACTAACGCATCTATCTCGGGTGCGGAGTGCGGTTGCCAAGCCGAAATAGGAAGCGCTTGCTCAATGGCATCTGCCGCACTTGGCGAGCTGTTTTATTTGGATATCGACAAAATAGAGTACGCCGCAGAGATTGCTATGGAGCATCATTTGGGACTTACCTGCGATCCTATCTGCGGACTCGTTCAAATTCCGTGCATCGAGCGTAATGCGGTTTCGGCTATGCGTGCGATAAATGCGGTAAGCTTAGCAAGCTTTTTATGGGATTCAAGAAAGATATCACTTGACGACGTTATCCACGTTATGAAGCGTACGGGCAGAGATCTCTCGTCACGCTACAAGGAAACCTCTGAGGCAGGACTTGCAAGAATTCACATAGAATAATTCGAAATTCAAAAGAGGAGAACGTATGAAAAGATTTTTATCTCTAATGCTATTTTTAGCAATCATACTTTCAACTATATATATTCCCACAGCGTCGGCAAGCGTTGATATGCCCGACGGTAGCGTTATGTCCTCGGGCGAGTCAAGCGCAAGCCATAGCGGATATACGGCAATAAGCGATGCTAAGGGCTTTAAGGCTATTTCTGCGGGAGGCAAATATTATCTTACATCGGATATTGACCTAACCGAGGAGGGTGTTGATTTTACCACGCTTGCAGGCAATGTAAATTCTGCATCGGCTATTATTCTTGACGGATGCGGATACACCGTTACTACCAATAAGCCTCTTATCGAGGAAATTCCGGGTGGCGGTACGGGTAAGCACAGTGAAATTCGAAACCTCGTTATCAAGGGTAATATAACGGTTAGCGTAGATGAAATAACCGCATACGAAAACGGCGCATCGGTTGGTTCGTTGGCGGGTAAGGCAAACGGTGGAATATTTGAAAACATTGTAAACTACGCAAGTATAACCGTAAGTGGTGCTACTAACGCTAACGTAAGAGTTGGCGGAATAGTCGGCTCGGTGTTTAACGATAAGGTTACCTTTACGAATTGCGTAAATCACGGAGAGCTTTACGGCTACGTTGGCACAGGAAGCGCTAATTACGGAATGGGTGGAATAATCGGCTTTGTTGCAAACGGAAGCGAAAGTGCAGTATACGAGGCAATCTTTGATTACTGTAAAAACACGGGAAGCGTAGCTAATGCTTCAACGGCAGCCTCAAACGTTTTTGCGGGCGGTCTTTTTGGCAACAAGCGCACGTATCCAACGGTAACGGTAACTAATTCCGAAAATATCGGAGAGATATCCGCAAACGGAAGCAAAGGAGAGGGCGTTTACCAAGCACTTTACGGCTCGAGCGAGCTTACGAATATAACTATTGATTTCTCCGCAATTTCCACTGCGGCAGAGCTTATGGCAATTAGCGCGGGAAACAAATATTATCTTACTCAAAGCATTGACCTTACCGCATCGGGCGTTAATTTTACCACGATAGCGGGAGGTAACAATTCCGCATCGGCGGTTACGCTTGACGGATGCGGATATACGATTACCACCAATAAGCCTCTAATCGAGGAGCTTTGGGGTGGTGGCGCAGGTAAGCATAGCGTAATAAAAAACCTCGTTATCAACGGTAGCATCGAGGTTAGCTCAAGTGATATAACGGCGTATGACAACGGTATGTCGGTTGGCGCCTTGGTTGGTAAGGCAAATGGTGGAATATTTGAAAACATCGTTAACAATGCAAGCCTAACGGTTACCGATGCCGCCGAGGTAAGAGCGGCAGGACTCGTTGGAGCAGTCTTTAACGAGAGTGCTACCTTTAAAAAATGTGTAAATAACGGAGCTATAACGGCAAGCGTTGCAAGCAGTAACAATAAGCACGCCGTGTCGGGAATAACCGCATATTTGGGCGTAAGCGGAATACTTTTTGAGGAATGTGCTAATAACGCAAGCATCACTAATAAATCCGATAGCGACAGTGGCGCTTATGCAGGAGGCATTATAGGTGTAAAGGCGAATGCGTCAACCAAGGCGACTATGCGTGATTGCGTTAATAACGGCAAGATACGCGCTAAAACCGCATACGGAAATTACTATGCGGTAAGCTCCTATAAAAATATAGATTTTATCACGGTAACGGATATCAAGAGCGCAGAGGATTTTGCTAAAATAAAGGGCAACGGAGAGTATAGGCTAAATTCCGATATAACTCTTACCGAGTCTAACTCAAACGAGTTTTCGGGCGTACTTTACGGAAACGGCTATACGGTAACCTCTAAAAAGGCTCTCTTTAAAAAGGACAAGGGCGCAACGCTTGACGACGTTAACGTAAATATTACAAGCCTTAATATAAAGGGGCGTCCTCTTGATAGCTTTGCAGTTATTGCCTCGACCACGGATAACACAGAGGCAAAGGCAATAGTTGATTTTGTAAAAAGCAAATACGGAATAACGCTCCCCATAAAGGCTTCAAGCGAGGGTTACGTAGGAAATGCAATACATATAAACCTTGGAAATACATACGGTAATATCCGTTACGGCTTTGATTACGGTCTTGACGATAACGGCAATATGCAGATTTATCTTGACGAAACGAGCGATAATATCTCGTCATTTGTAAGCAATTTCTTAAAAAACAAGCTTACTACGAATAAGAGCGCATACGATTTTTCCAAGGGCTTCGGTCAAAAAAGCTTTACCTATCTTTTGCCCGAGGGCTCAAATCAAGGTTACACCTTTAACGAGTCGGAGGACGTAGAGCGAGAGATAAGTAAGGGCGTTATTTCTCTAAGAAGAACCTACACAACGTCAACCGGTATAGAGGTTGTTGCGTATATAATGATTCTTAAGGCAGATGCTGCGGCACACATCGAGGTACAGGCGGCAGAGCTTACTAAGGTAAGTACGTGCGAAAACGATAATTCCGACAATTGCGGAAATCTTCACGGACTTGAGCCAAAGGGAACGAGCGAGTTCGTTGCCGAAATGGAGGCAGAGGGCAAAAACGTTTATGCGGCTATCAATGCAGGATTCTTTATGAAGTCGGCAGGATGCTACGCTCCGTGGGGAATGCAGATAGTTAACGGTGTAGTTGACGCCGAGCCGAGAGATAACACCGATAAGGTTAAGGCGTACAGTAACTGGTTTGGAATTACAAAGGACGGTAGACCTGTAATATCTACCTTAAGCGGATATCGCAATACCTATAAGGGAGAAATACTTTACGGTGTTGGCTCAAGATATTTAAGCATTGTAAACGGAAAGTACAAAAAGCTTAGTAGCGGTGCGTACGATGCAAGAACCGCAATAGGCTATAACGCTAAGGGCGATATTGCTATGGTTGTGGTGGCGGGAAATAATGAAATTCCCGAAACTCCGGGCGCTACGCTTTCGGATATGGCGCAGATATTTATGGACCTTGATATCGATATTACCGATGCGATAAATCTTGACGGCGGTGGCTCCTCCACTATGGTGGTTGAGGATGAAAACGGAAAAATCCAGCTTGAATCCCCGCTTCTCAGTGGAAGCTCGGAAAGAAAGCTTGGCAATATCTTGGCGATAGTTGCGGATTAAATTTAAACTATTTTGGGGCGAGGCTTTAACGGTTTTGCCCCTAATTTTTATAAATTTACAAAAAATATGTCAAAAAATATCTTTTTTGTCGTCTTATATAGTGAGGGCGTCCATCATTTGGAAAGGAGAAGATATAATGGAGGATTTACAAATCATTGGGCTTTACCTTGAGCGTAATGAAAAGGCGATAACGGTAACCGAGCAAAAATACGGTAAATATTGCTTTTGTATTGCTAACAATATTTTGTCAAATGAGCAAGACAGTGAGGAGTGCGTAAATGATACGTATAGCAGGGTGTGGAATACTATTCCTCCTCAAAAGCCCAATAGCTTAAAGCTCTATATAGCTCGAATAACAAGGAATCTTGCGCTTGACAGGGTAAAAAGCAAAATGCGAGAAAAGCGTGTTTGCGATAACTTAACGCTTGCGCTTGATGAGATAAGCGAGATTGTTTCGGATGGTGAGAATGTTGAGAAATACCTCGAGGCAAGGGAGCTTATGCAAAGCGTAAATGCTTTTTTGCATACGCTTTCTCAAAGAGATTGTAACGTATTTGTAAGCCGTTATTTTTTTCTTGAGGAAGTAGAAAAGATAGCAAAAAAATACCGTTTAAGTACTTCCAACGTATCAAAAATACTTTCCAGAAGCAGAGCAAGGCTTAAGGAGTATTTGCAAAAGGAGGGATATTTGATATGAAAAACCGTATAAAATTTTTAGAGAGAATGAGCGAAATAGACGATGAGCTGTTGGTGTTAGCGGAGCCAACTGCCCAAAAGAATGGGAAAAGCGTATTTTGCAGAAAATGGGTAATAGCAGCTGCGGCAATTTTAGCAATATGTGCAATATCTTTAACTGTTGTGGTGCTTCATTTTAAAAAGCAAAATGAAGGTGTTAACGGCGATATAAATGACATTCAACAAGCCCCGATAAGCGATATCGTTTGGGTGGATAATCGCAAGCGCAACGATAAGCATTCTATTTTGGGCGAGAACGCTTACGTTTGGCCGTGGAATTGTCGTGACGTTTATAATCAATACACAACGGTTACTATAGGTCAAAACGAATATACCGCACGCTCCTCACATTATGGCGCTGAGGTGTTGGCTAATCAAATCGTAAAAAAGCTTTATGATGCCGAGGCAAAGGGATATGACGATTATTCTTTGACATTGGGTGGCGAGGACTATTACCGCTATTTAAAATGTGAGGTGTTTGAAATAAGCGGAGTGGATAGCAATAGGATAGTAGCCGTAAAATACGACGGCTACGATGGCTATTACGCCTTTATAAATGGGGAGCGCAAGCAACCTAATACGCTTGGCGACCTTGTGAGTGCGCTCGACCTTACAAAGCAAATTAAGCTAAATAGCTTTTATTACGATGCAGAAACCGATGGTAACGATGAAGATGAGCATTATGCTTTAAGCAATGAAAGCAGTGAAGCCTTGTGGAATATCTTAAAGGAGTGCGAAAGCGCACCGAGCGTAGATTCTTCGTCCTATGACTATGCAAAAAGAAAAATATCCTTTGCAATAGATTCTGCGACTCTTGGTGTTTATAATCTTTCGTTATCGTTTAGCGAGAACGGATATTTGTGGACTAATATTGAGGATTACGCCTACGTTTACGACATTGGCAAGGAAGCTGTGGAAAAAATAGTAGATTTGGCTACTAAAAACGGATTGGTTGTTTTGCTTGAGGAAAAGCAATATCTCATCGGCACCGTTACCGAAATTGGCGAGGATTATATAAAGGTTGATGATTCTGCTATGATGAAAATTTCTGATGAGGGAATAGAATTTACAGTTTATGCAAATCATATGAATATTCGCAGATATATTATAAGCGGATATTTAAAGGTTGGAGATATTGTTAGGGTGGAGCACGGATATCTTTCAAAGGATAATTATACTCAAATAAAAAATGCCGTGGACATAGCGGAATGTATAATAACCTCAGACGGTCAAACGCTTATTCCCGAGTAACGCCTGTGTAGGCTTTCGGCATTTTAAACAAAAAAAGCAGGCAATTTTTGTTGCCTGCTTTTTAATTTTCTTCACAGAAAATTCTCAATAATATGATATAATGTATAAAATAAGTGTTTAATTTTGTTTATTTTTGATTTTTTTACTAAAACAGAGGTATTTATGAAAAATAAGAACAGAGCTAACAGGCTTTACTCTGCAGTTTCCTTGTTGCTTTGCATCTTAATGATTCTTTCGGCGTTTGCCCTCGCATCCTGCGATAGCGCCGATAAATCAAGCGACGATGCAATTGAGGAAACCGAGGAGTGCCAAAAGGTAATACGTATTAAGAAGGGAATTTTAAGCGGCAAGCAGATATCGGGAGAAAATCTTGAGCTTGTGGACGTGCCTAAGTCGAGTATTCCCGAGGGTGCTATCGATTCTATCGAGGCTATCGTCGGTAAGTACGCAACCATTGATATGGTAATCGGCGAGTACGTTTTTGACAGAATGCTTTCAAGCGATCCTCCTGCCGAGGATAATAGCTGGGTTACTTATATTGTTGTCAGTGATTGCATAGAGAACGTGCATAGCAAGGATATAACCGCAGAGCTTCAGGCGCTTATCGATTCTCATCCCAACAGAACGATATATTTTAACGACGGTGATTACACTATCTCGTCAACGATATATCTCCCCACCGACAAGGATAAGGCGGTTTCACTTCGTCTTTCCAACCATGCGGTAATTAAGGCGGCGGAGGGCTGGAGCGCCGACACGGCTATGATAGCAATTGGCGCAAAGAGCGATTCGGCTAACACCGATATTGCCACTAACGCTATTATGGGCGGTAAAATCGACGGCGCAGGTGCTGCAAGAGTAGGCGTTACGGTTGAAAATTGCAAAAATATCTTTATTAGCAACGTAACCCTTGAAAATCTTAAGACCTCCTTGTGGCTAAAGAGCAGTGCAGATACCGTTAACGTAGAAGCCGTTACGGTTAAGGGCAACGGCGACGATGACTCTGTTGCTATACTCAACGAGTCCTCGAGGGGTGTATTCTCAACTATAAATATTGCAAGCGTTAGCACCGCAGTTAAAAATAGCGGAGGCGACAACGATTTCCGTAATATCTCGGCTAAGTGCAATAAGGCGTTAAGCACCTCCGTTGGATTTAGCGAGCTTGGCGATAACAATGTTTACGAGCTTTGCACCGTAGAGGATTTTGCAATCGGATATTCTATCAAGGACGGAGCAAAGAGCGTGTTTGAGGCGTGCAATGCATATTGGACGAGTGCTATGATAAGCACGCAAAGTGCATTCGTTGCCGAGGGCACATTTAATTCCGTGATAACCGCATCGATGGCAAGATTCTTTGACGCAACAACTGAAAATGCATTTATAAAGCTTACAGCGGTTGGTAGCGGTGTAGTTAATGCGCCGATATTTGACGAGGATGCTTGCACCGACAAGTCTTATCAGAGCGTGCTTGCGGGCTCGGTAATATCAATAAAATAAGGAGGTAGCATAATGAGAGATATAAAAAGAATATTTCTTCGCGTAATTTCGCTTGCGCTTATAGCCGTTATGCTCCTTTTGGTAGCCTCCTGTGCTTCTGAGTCAAGTGAAGATGCCGACGGCGAAACCGATATGTCCAAAACTATCGAGGTCCCCGTGTTTACCGAGGATATCGAATTTGGAAAAAGAATAAACAAAAGTAGCGTTACTACTATTACGATAAGCTCGAGCGCAGTTTCCTCAACAATGGTAACAAGCGTTGACGACGTTGTGGGTAAATATGCGTTAGTGCCTCTTTACAAGGGCGATTTTGCTTATACGGCTAAGCTTGCAAAGAGAAGACCTACAAACGCTCTCGATGTGTCTGAAATAGAAAAAACGAGAAATAAGTTTATCGACGTAAGTCAGTTTATTGAGCCAAGCTCGGGACTTGACGTTTACGAGGCTCTCCAAAAGCTTATCGATAACAATAAGGGAAGAACGATATATTTCCCCGACGGCGAGTATCTTATTTCGAAGCCGTTAAAGACCTCCGCAGAGGGCTCTACAAGCACGGCGTTTTATCTTTCGGATAACGCAATTATTAAGGCGCTCGATAACTGGAAGGGTGGCAACGATGCTCTTGTAAAAATGGGCGGGGCATTATCCCACAACGATATAAAAATAGTTGGAAGTAACTATTATTTTATAGGCGGTATTCTTGACGGAAACGGCGTTGCCAAGGGAATCTCGCTTGATAGCGGACGTGAAACGCTTGTAAGTAAGGTTAAAATAATTAACGCAACCGTTGGAATTTACGTTCCCGACGGAGTAAACAATCATTCCTCCGATATGGACGTAGAGGATGTAGACATCATCGGCTGTGGCGGAAATTCAAAGGGCATAGTTTCAATTGGACTTGACAACAACTTTACCGACATAAGAATATCTAACGTAAAGATAGGCGTTGAAAATTCGGGCGGGAGCTTTTTTAGAGGTATTTCGGTTCGTCTTGAGTCTGAAAACCTTAAAACCACCACGTACGAGGGTAGCGTGGCATTTGAGAGTGCGGGCGACGCATGGTATTATGCTTGCTCAAGCGAGAATATGGAAACGGGATTTTACATCACTCGCGGAGCGCCTATAATTAAGGACTTCTCAATTAGATGGACCGAGGCAAGAGGTGCGCAGAACGCATTTGCCACTATAGGCTCATTCTCGGCGCTATGCTCAAACGGATTTATAGATTTCTTTGATGAAACAACCGAAAACTCAATCTTAAAGATAAGCGGTAATTACAATAATAGCGGCTCGTTCCTTAACGTTATTGCCGATACCGATCTTTGCGATGAGAGTGACTATAAAAAGGTTTTCTACACGTCAAGAGTAGGAGCATAAGGGGAGGAAGAATATGAAAAAAAGAAAAAATATATTATTCCGCCTTTTAGGCGCAATTCTTTGCGTGGCAATGCTTTTGTCCGTGGCGGCTTGCACCTCCTCCGACGATGACACCGTTGGAGATGCAACAGATGAGGTAACCGAGTCGGAAACCGAGGCGGTTGAAACTATGAGGGTTGCGGTTTTCTCGGTTAAATCAATGAAGGGAAATTTGCTTAGCAAATATAGAGTTGAGCTTGCCGACGTACCTGTAACCGAGCTTCCTATCGACCCCATCACAAGCGTTGAGGACGTAGTGGGTAAGTATCTTATTGAGGATGCCGACAAGGGCACGTGCGTTTCGGCATCGATGCTTAGCACGATGGACCCGCTTGTAAGCGCACACGGATTGGGAACCGATTACGTGCTTATATCCGACGTTGCAAATAAAAATACAAGCATAAAGGATATGTCCGAGATAATTCAAATAGCAATCAACGAAAATCCCGGAAAAACGATTTATTTCCCCGACGGAACCTACGAGCTTTCAAAGCCCATTGTAATTCCGAGCGAGGAGGGCAAGAGCGTATCCTTTAGACTTTCCAATTACGCAGTATTTACGCCAAGCTCAAGATGGCAAGCCGAGTCAACGGCGCTCGTTCAGTACGGAACAAAGGATTCGCCAAAAACTCAAAGCGGAGATCATGCCGATTACTTTATGGGCGGAGTTCTTGACGTTAACAATAAATGCACGGGTATAGAGGTATATGGCGGCGGCAGACTTTTTATAAACAACGTAGCGATAAAGAATTCAAAAATCGGCTTACATTTAAAGCCTAATTCTGCATATAACGATATCGAAAACGTAAACGTTACAGGACCCGATTGGGGTAGCGTAAAGGGAATATTTGTAGAGGGAACTAACAATACCTTTGTAAATATGAGAATTTACCGAGTAACGGTTGGAGCGCACCTTACCGGTGGCGATAACGTGCTTATAAATATCCATCCGCTTTTCGGAGGCTCAAGAGCTAACAATCTTGATTCCATAGGCTTCCACGATCAAAGCACGGGAAATAGATATAGCATCTGCTACAGTGACCAGTTTACGATTGGCTTTAAGATTGAGTCGCAGACGAGATCCTACTTTGACACCTGCTTTATGTATTGGTGGAATCCTTGCACATACCAAATAGGATTTTTGTGTACGGGCGAGTTTAACTCTATTATCTCCGATAGCAAGGTAAGCATGGGTATGGTTAGGGAAGCAAGCAAGGGAGGAACCGAGAATCATTATTTGTTCTTCCTTAATGAGAACGCAAGCGATGAGCCTGCCGAAGAAACGCCCGAGGTATCCGATCCACCAACCAATCCCTCCAACCCCTCTAATCCCAACGAGGAAAATACCGTTCCCGATAGCGGTCAACAGGGTACAAACCGTCCGGGCAGGGACGATAAGGAGGATGAGACAGAGGTTACAACTAAGCTAAACGCAGGAACTCCAAGCGGTAGCGGTGTAATCATAAACCCGATTATTGCATATCCTAAAAATAGCGATTCGAATACCTATTCGCAATTCGTGTACGATTATAAATAAAAATAAAAAGGACAGAGAGGTAAAATTCTCTGTCCTTTAGGTTTTTATGCTTGTGTTAAAATAAATTATTCTTTTTGCCGCACATATCACAGTATTTGGAGTTGACGATTTCTCCGCAATATGGACAACATTTGAATTGCGAAAAGTGCGAGGTGTTAGTAACGGTGGGGGTAGCACTTTGTGGAGATTGAGGTGCTACGGGAATATTGCTTTTGAATGATAAATTGTTTTCCTTTCCACAAATATCACAATATTTTGAATTTACAATCTCTCCACAATAAGGGCAGGTTTTTATCTGCGATGGCTTGACCCCGATGGTAGGAGTTTTGGGAATATTGTCGGAGGCTTGAATTGTAGTGCTTGCCGGAGGTGTAGCTTTTGTAGCTTCCGCAGATTTTATATGTGTGCTGTATAGAGGCTCAGGCTTTTTGGGAGCTGTGCTAGCAAAAGCGTTAGATTTTGAAATAATGCTAGAAATACCGGATTTTATACCTTTGGGATTTGTGCTTTCCGTATTTTGTGATGTGGAAGGCGGAACGCTCGTGCCGTTTATATTTGCTTGATTTTCCATAATTTCAACGATTGTATCGCTATTATCGATTAATTGACCAAATCCGTAAAGCATCCACGATGATATCCAAGCAACAAGGGGACCACAGAATAAGCATAAAAGTCCGTATAATATAAATTCATCTTCGCCGTCGACTATACCTATGAAAAAGCATACTAACGCTCCTATTATAGCACCTATCGCCTCTACAATAAAGGTTCCTCTTGCCAAGCTTTTGATTTTTCTGCCAATGCGGTCGTACATAATTTTATACCTCATATAATTTTTGAATATGGTTGATTGTGTTGTGAATATAAAAGCTTTTAGTGATATTCTGCTAACGCAGAGTGACATTTTTACTACGTAAAAGTGATATTGTTCGCTACGCTCACAGTGATATTATATTCGCCTTGTAACTTCAATGCGCAAAGCGCATATCACATCCGAAGGATATATCACGCACGAAGTGCATATCACTCGCCGACAGGCGAATATAACTGAAAAACCTCAGTTGAAATAGTTCAACTGAGGTTTTTCTTGGCGGAGAGAGAGGGATTCGAACCCTCGGAACGGTATTAGCGTTCACACGATTTCCAGTCGTGCGCCTTAGACCAGCTCAGCCATCTCTCCAAGTCGACTTTGATATTATATCATACTTGTTTATAAAAATCAAGTCTTTTTTGAAAATATTTTTAATAATTTTGAGATTTTTTTGAAAAATATAAAAATTCTATCCCAACTTGGAGGATATCTAAAGAAAAAGCTTTAACATTGGTTGTTCTTCGGTAAATCGTTGTATAAAAAAGAACGGAAAAATTCCGTTCTTTTTTATGATGTGAAGTTTTCGCAGAAGCGAAAGTGAAGTCTTAGCTGATTTGCGTTCAAAAGAACTAAAATCATATATCCGCATCCTTAAGATACTCACTTCCATGCTCGGCGATAAACACCTTTCTTGCAGGGAGGTTGTCGCCCATAAGGGTGTCAAATATCTCCTCGGTAAGCTTAGCGTCTGCGGGGGTAACCGAAATAAGTCGGCGGGTTTCGGGGTTCATAGTGGTTTGCCACATCATCTCAGGCTCGTTTTCGCCAAGTCCCTTGGAGCGCTGGAGAGTATATTTTTGATTTCCAAGCTCCTTAAGTATCTCCGCCTTTTCAAACTCATTGTAGGCAAAATAAATCTTGTCCTTAGTTGTAATCTCAAACAAGGGGGATTCGGCAATAAACACCTTATGCTCCTTAAGAAGTGTTGGGAGCAAGCGGTAGAAAAGTGTAAGGAGAAGCGTTCTAATCTGGAATCCGTCCTCGTCGGCATCGGTACAAATAATTATCTTCCACCAACGGAGCATATTTATATCAAATGCGGCAATATCGGTTTTAACCTTGCCGTTAAGCTCAACTCCGCAACCGATAACACGCAAAAGGTCGGTAATTATTTCGCTCTTAAATATCTTCTCGTAGCTGCTCTTCATACAGTTAAGAGTTTTACCTCTTACGGGTATAATTGCTTGGAATTCCGCATTTCTGCCGAGCTTACAGGAGGTAAGAGCCGAATCTCCCTCAACTATATAAAGCTCACGGATAGCGGGGTCCTTGGAGCGACAGTTTACAAACTTTTCAACTCGGTTTGCAATATCAAGCGTACCGGTAAGCTTTTTCTTAATAGTAAGACGAGTGCTTTCGGCATTCTCACGGCTTCGCTTGTTAACGAGAACCTGATTTGCAAAAACCTCTGCTGCGGTCGGATTTTCTATAAAGTATATCTCAAGATTAGTCTTAAGAAAATCTGTCATCGCCTCGTAGATAAACTCGTTGGTTATAGCCTTTTTGGTTTGGTTTGCGTAGGACGTAGCCGTTGAAAAGCTGTTAGACACAAGCAAAAGACAGTCCGCAACGTCAACAAAGGTTATCTTTGATTCATTCTTGTTGTATTTTCCTGCGTTCTTAATGTATTTATCAAGCGCATATACGAAGGCTATCTTAACTGCCTTATCGGGCGATCCGCCATGCTCCAAAAAGCTTGAATTGTGGTAATATTCAAGTGCGTTTACTGTGTTGGAAACGCAGAAGGAAACGTCTGCCTTAAGCTTGTATTCCTTTTTATCCGCACGGTCACGACCTTGAGTTTCAAGGTGCCAAAGCACGGGCTGAGTCATAGCCGTATCGCCAACAAGCTCGTTGATGTAGTCGGAAATTCCGTTTTCGTATAAGAATTTGTACTCGGTAAATTTACCGTCTGCCTCTTGGTATTTTAAAATAAAGGTAATACCCGCATTTACAACCGATTGGCGCTTCATTGTGTCAACAAAAAATTCACGCGGAATCTTAATGTCGGTAAATACCTCAAGGTCGGGGCGCCAATGAACAAACGTACCCGTTCTTATCTCCTTCTTTTCAAGAGGACGAACGCTAAGCTCGCTTGCTACATTACCCTTTTTAAAGGTAATTTTTGATTCGTTCGTGCCGTCGTAGGAGTAAACGTCCATAAACTCCGAGCTGTACTGAGTTGCACACGCACCAAGTCCGTTAAGACCGAGAGAAAACTCGTAAGCCGAATTTCCATCGTTGTTATCGTATTTACCTCCCGCATAAAGCTCACAGTAAATAAGATCCCAGTTCCATCTGCCCTCGCTCTCGTTGTAGCCAAGCGGAACGCCTCGTCCTTTATCGTTAACCGAGATAGAGAGGTCGTTGTAGGCGGTAACGGTAATTTCACTTCCGTGACCCTCGCGCGCCTCGTCTACAGAGTTAGAAAGTATTTCAAAAAATGAATGCTCGCAGCCCTCAAGACCGTCCGAGCCAAATATAACGGCAGGACGCTTACGAACTCTGTCCGCACCCTTTAGCGATTTTATGCTTTGATCGTTGTACTGCGCAGGGGCAGTAGCCTTCTTCGCCATATTTCCTCCAAATGTAAAAAATATAATTTTAGTTAAATAATCACAATTAATATAATTATATCAAATTTTTTTCGTTTTGAAAAGGCTTTTTTGAAAAAACTTGATTAAAAACTTTTTCTGTTTTTTGTATATCTATACCTGAGAACAACACATTAATCGTCGAGCGCACTTATTATAAATAAACACCCCCATTTTCAAAATTCTTTGAAGATGGAGGTGTTGGGGAAGGGAGCTTTCTTTTATGAAGGTCCCTTCCCAAACAAAAAATAAAATTTAATTTAATTCAGGCTCGAATGCGGGAATAACCTTAAGCTTAAAAGCGTTAATGCGGTTAAGACGGTCAATTTTCTCCTTAGTTGCCTCGTCCTCACAGATGCCGGTGCGAATATATTTGTCAAGCACGGCGTAGGTAAAGCCAAGCTTGTCCTCGTCGCCCATACCCGAAAGACCGTCGGAGGGGAGCTTGTCGACAAGGTCGATAGGAAGTCCAAGATATTTACCTATTTCCTTTACCTCTTGCACTGTAAGCTTGCCAAGAGGACTGAAATCTCCTGCGGAGTCGCCGTAGCGAGTGGAATATCCAACGTAGTCCTCAGAGAGATTGCAGGTATTGGCAACACGTCCGTTAAGAGTTTGAGAAACTGCGTAGAGGGTAGACATTCTAATACGTGGAGGTAGGTTTATTCTCGCTTGCTCGTTAAGCTCTAAGCCACAATCGTTAAGCGAGCTAATAACACCGTCGGTGGCGTCCTTAATGTTGCAAATAAAGTGCTTTATTCTAAGAAAATCAACGAGCTTTTGAGAGTCGGCAATATCGCTTTGAACTCCGTTTGGCATAAGAACTCCAACAACACGGTCCTTGCCGAGAGCTTTAACACAAAGCGCGGCAACAATGCTGGAATCCTTTCCACCCGAAATGCCTATTATTGCGTTACAGCCCTTGCCGTTTTCCTCAAACCAATTTTGAATCCAAGCAATAAGGTCATTCGTTACTTTTTCAACGTTAAACATAGTATATCTCCAAAAAATAATATTGTAAAATAATTATAGTATTTTATTTGTATAAAGTCAAGAGAATTTTTGTTAAATAACTTAAAATCATTGACATTATTTTAACATTATGATATAATATAAATGTAAACCTTTCCCTGAAAATAAGGTTTTTCCTGACTTGAAGGCATTGGGCTAAACTTATGATATATTTATGCCATAGCTATAGCCATACCTTCGGGTAATGGCTATATTTTTTTGGAGGTGCTATATGGAAACACGCATAGCGGTTATGGGTATAATCGTAGAAAATGTTGAAAGCGTTGAGTCGCTTAATTCTTTGCTTCACGATTACAGAGCATATATAATAGGACGAATGGGCATCCCCTATAAGGATAAGGGCATAAGCGTTGTAAGCATAGCCGT
Organism: Eubacteriales bacterium; assembly: GCA_045634485.1. Taxonomy (GTDB): domain Bacteria; phylum Bacillota; class Clostridia; order Oscillospirales; family CAG-272; genus HGM12713. Next base: position 31,168 of record JAZRAJ010000111.1, read on the forward strand.
TGACGCTCCGCAGGACGTTATATCCACGCTTGCGGGCAAGGTTGGAAGGCTTGATGGAATAAGCGTTAAAACCGCATATTCAAGCAAGGTCTACGGTGTCGAAAATGTTTAAAATAATTAATAAGCTTTTAGCAGAGCATAGCCTTTCTCTTGAGGAATATAAGGCTCTTGTCGAGGGCTACAACGAGGATAATGCTACCTTGCTTGCATCACTTGCAGTAGCGGAGCGAAAAAAGCATTATTCTAATACGGTGTTTATTCGTGGACTTATCGAAATAAGTAATATTTGCAAAAACAATTGTCTTTATTGCGGCATAAGGCGTGATAACCGTGACTGCGAGAGATATCGACTTACAAAGGAAGATATACTTTCCTGCTGTGACGAGGGATATGCGCTTGGCTTTCGAACCTTTGTTTTGCAGGGGGGCGAGGACAGTTATTTTACCGATGAGGTTATTTGCGATATAGTTAGCGATATAAAGAAAATCCATCCCGATTGCGCCGTTACGCTTTCGCTTGGCGAGCGCTCCTATGAAAGCTATAAAAGGCTTTACGATGCGGGTGCTGACAGATATTTGTTACGGCACGAAACCGCTGACGAGGAGCATTATTCAAGGCTTCATCCCGCCTCAATGAGCTTTAAGGGCAGAATGAAGGCTTTGGAGGATTTAAAACAAATAGGCTATCAGGTTGGATGCGGATTTATGGTAGGCTCGCCGTATCAAACAAGCGAGGCACTGGCTAAGGATTTAAAATTTATCGAGGATTTTAAGCCCCATATGTGCGGAATAGGTCCGTTTATACCGCACAAGGCAACGGAGTTTGCAAATAAGAGTGCGGGTAGCGTAGATTTTACCTGTTATTTACTATCGATAATAAGGCTCATACACCCCAAAATTCTGCTTCCCGCAACCACGGCACTTGGAACACTTGAGGAAAACGGACGAGAAAAGGGAATACTTGCGGGCGCAAACGTGGTAATGCCAAATCTTTCTCCGTACGAGAACAGAAGGAAATATGAGCTTTACAATAACAAGCTTTTCGGAAACGCCGAGTCGGCACAGGCAATTGACGATTTAAAGAAAAAAATGACCGCTATAGGCTACGAGATAGTAGTCGACCGCGGTGACGCAAAATAAATAATAAATATACATAAATAGAGAGGAACGTTATTATGGCAATTTATAATCCAAAATCATTAAAGGCAGAGGAATTTATCAATGACGGCGAGATACTTGACACAATAGCATACGCCGAGGCTAACAAAAATAATAAAGCGCTTATCGAGGAAATACTTGAAAAGGCAAGACCTAAGAAAACCGCAGACGGTACTGTTTGCGCAGGACTTTCGCATAGAGAGGCGGCGCTTTTGCTTCTTTGTGACGACCCCGAGCTTACTCAAAAGATGTATGCGCTTGCAGAGGAGATAAAGCTTGCTTTTTACGGCAACAGAATAGTAATGTTCGCTCCGCTTTATCTTTCAAACTATTGTGTAAATGGCTGCGTTTACTGTCCGTATCATCTTAAAAATAAGCATATAGCAAGAAAAAAGCTTACGCAGGACGAGGTTAGAGCCGAGGTTATTGCGCTTCAGGATATGGGACATAAGCGTCTTGCGATTGAGGCGGGAGAGGACCCCGTTAACAATCCTATTGAGTATATTCTTGAATGTATCAACACAATTTATAGCGTTAAGCATAAAAACGGAGCTATCCGCCGTGTAAACGTAAATATTGCGGCAACCACTGTAGAGAACTATCGTAAGCTTAAGGATGCGGGAATAGGCACGTACATTTTGTTCCAGGAAACCTACCATAAGGAAAGCTACCTAAAGCTTCATCCCACGGGCCCTAAGCACGATTATGACTATCACACCGAGGCTATGGATAGAGCGATGGAGGGTGGAATTGATGACGTAGGTCTTGGCGTTCTCTTCGGACTTGAGCTTTATAAGTATGAGTTCGTAGGTCTTATGATGCACGCAGAGCATCTTGAAGCCGTTCACGGCGTAGGTCCTCACACGATAAGCGTTCCGAGAATTAAGAGAGCCGATGATATCGACCCCAACGTATTCGATAATTCAATTCCCGACGATGTATTTGCAAAGATAATTGCGTGTATAAGAATCGCCGTTCCATACACAGGTATGATAATTTCCACACGTGAATCCGAGGAGGTAAGAGGAAAGGCGCTTAATTACGGTATTTCGCAGATTAGCGGCGCATCTCGTACGTCGGTTGGAGGCTACACCGAGGAGGAGCGTCCTCACGATTCCGAGCAGTTTGACGTATCCGACCAGAGAACGCTTGACGAGGTAGTGGCTTGGCTTATGAAGCTTGGACATATACCGTCATTCTGTACGGCATGCTACCGTGAGGGAAGAACGGGCGACCGTTTTATGATGCTTTGCAAGAATGGACAAATACTTAACTGTTGCCATCCTAACGCTCTTATGACGCTTACCGAATATCTTATTGACTACGCAAGCGAGGAAACGAGAAAAATCGGCTTTGAGCTTATAGATAAGGAGCTTGAAAAAATCCCCAACGAAAAGGTTAAGGGAATAGCAAAGGATAATATCGAGGCAATTAAATCCTCTAACAGACGAGATTTTAGATTTTAACGCTTAGCTTGGGAGGTAGATATGGGACTTAATGAAAGTGTATCGGCAGACCGTGTTCACATAGGCTTTTTCGGGCTTCGCAATGCGGGCAAGTCGAGTCTTGTTAACGCTATAACCAATCAAGAGCTTGCGCTCGTTTCCGACGTTTTGGGAACGACTACTGACCCTGTAAGAAAGGCGATGGAGCTTTTGCCGATAGGACCTGTGGTCATTATTGATACCCCGGGACTTGATGACGAGGGAGCTTTGGGCGAGGCGAGAGTAAAAAAGGCGCGTCAGGTTTTAAATACCGTTGATATAGCAGTGCTTGTAACCGATGTTACAAAGGAGCTTACTTCACTTGAAGCGGAGCTTTTGGATTTATTCAAGACAAAGAAAATTCCTTACGTTATAGCTCATAATAAGATTGATATTAGTGAGAATTTAAGTCGTAGCGAAACAGATAATGAAATATGGGTAAGCGCCGTAAGCGGTGCTAATATAGAGCGCTTAAAGGAAAAAATAGGAGCTTTGCAAAATAACGGTGGTGAGGAGAGGCATATCGTTTCTGATTTGATAAAGGCGGGAGATACGGTTTTACTTGTCGTACCTATTGACAAGGCAGCGCCCAAGGGGAGGCTTATATTGCCTCAGCAGCAGACTATACGTGATATCCTTGATTGCGGTGCCATGGCGCTTGTTTGCCGTGACAGTGAGCTTGAGAATATGCTTAAAGGCTTAAAAGAACCGCCTGTGCTTGTAATTACCGACTCACAGGTATTTGGCAAGGTTTCTAAAATTTTACCGCGTAGCATACCGCTTACATCGTTTTCTATTCTTTTTGCACGCTATAAGGGTAACCTTTGGGGCGCGGTTGAGGGGGCTTACAAGCTTGATTCTCTAAAGGATGGAGATAAAATTCTTATTTCCGAGGGATGCACGCATCACCGTCAGTGCGGAGATATTGGTACTGTTAAGCTTCCAAAATGGTTAAACGAATATACCTCTAAAAATTTTGAGCTTGAATTTACGTCGGGCAGAGATTTTCCCGAGGATGTATCAAAATACGCTCTTATAATTCATTGTGGCGGTTGTATGCTTACCGAGCGTGAGATGCAATACCGTATTCGTCAAGCCGAGGATGCAGGTGTTCCTATAACTAATTACGGTATGGTTATCGCTCATACTCACGGTATCCTACGCCGTAGCCTTGAGCCATTTGAGAAAAAGTAATTTAAATATAAATATTCGGGGGAAGGAAACTTCTTAAAAGAAGCTTTCCTTCCCCCGAAGCCCCCAACCTTCAAGAACTTTGAAGAAAGGGGGGCTTTTTGTTATTATATATTTTTGCACACTATGTAAACTCCGGAAATATATTGTTGGAAGTTTTTTGGTGTTACCTTTTTTCAAAAAAAGGTAACGAAAATATTTAACACAAGCTAACTATTTCTTGGAAAAAATCGGCATTTTAATTATGGGTATTGCAATGAGTCCAATAATTGCTCCGGTAATCGCTCCCGTTATAAGAAGGACGGGGAGATAAAATGCAATTTTGAATTCATCAAGCAGTATTATAGCGACAATTATTTGACCGATATTATGAGTAACCGCACCGCAGATGCTAACGCCCATTGGCGAAAGCTTGTTTGTGCGTTTTAAAATCAACATAACGGCAAAGCTTAAAAGTCCGCCAACAAGACTGTACCAAAATGATGTGAATGAGCCAAAAAGCATAGAGCAGAGAATAATTCTAAGCATATTTATGGTAAATGCGGAAGAAGCGCCAAGAGTATAGAGCATTGTAATTACAACGAGGTTTGCAATACCCAATTTTATTCCGTAAATTCCAAATGGCATAGGAATAAGATGCTCGATATATCCAAAAACGATAGCGAGCGAGGTCATAACACCGCATAGCGCTATTGATTGCACGGTATTTCTTTTCACGATGCTAACCTCCTTAAAAATTATTCAAGCGTAATGCTTACGTGATTGTGCTTGCAGACTATTGGCGAAATTTCGGAAAGCTCGCCACTCTGCACGCATATCTGTCTTGGGCAGGTTGCGCTTTCAACGTACGCCTTAGAGTCCTTAATAATAAGTAAATTTTCGCCGTGGTCGCTTTCAATCAAAAGCTCGGCGTTTTTGTTTAGCGGAAGCTTTGCGTAGACCTCGCCGTCAACTCGTACAACTACCTCCTCGCCCTTACCAAGAAAGATAAATGCGAGAACCGAGAGTAAAATTATTCCAAGTAAAATAATAGCGCAAAGCAAAATTAAATCGTTCTTTTTTATAGCCTTCATTTTGCGCCTCCAAAGCCCGAGGTAGCAATAAAGCTTCCATCCTTAAATATCCAAAGTGCTTCAACACCGTCAAGACTATCGATAATTGCCAAGCCCTCCTCGTACGGCATACAGAAAAGTGCGGTCGATAGCGCATCGGCAAGTGCTGATTTATTTGAGGGCGCTTGAATACTTACCGAGGCAAAAATATCGGTAGGATATCCGCTATTAGCATCAATTATATGTGAATATTGAACTCCGTTATAGGTAAAATATCTTTGATACGAGCCACTTGTTACAACGGTCGTATCGTTTAATTCAATGGGATTACCGTAGCCCAAGGATTTATCGTCAAAAGGATTTTCTATTTCGATAACCCAAGGCTTATTTTGTGGCTTTGTACCGTGTGAGGCTACGTTGCCACCGAGGTTTATAATAAAGCTTTCTATTCCAAGCTCTATAAATCTCTCATACAAAACCGACGCCACGTATCCCTTTGCAATAGCGCCGAAATCAAGCAAAAGCTCAGGGTCGGAGTAATAAACCGTTTTGTTTTCACTGTCAAGAACTAATGAGCTTATGTCGGTGTGAGATAGTGCCTCGTTTATTTGCTCCTGCGTTGGAATATATGCATCATCGGGATTTTTTGTTGAATGCTCACGCGCATCGTGCCAAATTGAGGTAAGCGCTCCAATAGCCACGTTGAACTTTCCGTTCGTTACGGTGTATAGCTCCTTAGCAAGCGTTAAAGCATCAAATAATTCCTCGGAAACGGCTACGGGGGTGAGGTGTGCCTTCTCGTTTAAATCCTTTAAATTTACCGTGCCCTCGTAGGAATTGTAAATATCAAAAAGCCTGTGATATTTTTCAAGCGTAGAATCAAATTCGGCGGTGCAGGCTACAAACTCTTGTCGAGGACAGTAGGTTGTTAGCATAGAATAGGTGTCAAAATAATCAAACGTTTGCGTCGTGCCCTTGTTTATTTGAAAGCAACCGATAAAGGAGTAGACAGAGAGAATTATCAGCAAAATTGATAAAATAAACGCAAGTATTCTTTTCTTCATAGCCGCCTCCTTTAAAATTTAATATAACTATTATATATTATATACGCAAAAAAGTCAATAAAAAAAGCCGTAAAATACGGCTTTTCGTTTTATTATTCGCTTATTCCTCAAAAACAGATTCGATTATCTTGCTTGACGTTGCGGGCGAGTAGACCCAACGGCTGATGTGCTTTACGCTCTCGCAATCAATAAAATATCGGTGCTTGATTTGTGGAGCGCTTTGGCGGTAGGAGTCGATAAGCACGAGCTTTATTTTCATTCTGTCGGGAAGAATGCTTTTTATGTAGACCGCAGTGTGCGCACCTATCCTTGCAATCTCAATGTCACGTGTGTCACTTCGTATCTCGGCAAGACCCGCAAGATTTGGCGCAAGCTCTATAAACACGCCATAGTCCTCAATGCTTCTAACTATACCAAGCACGGTTTGACCAACCTCGAATTCACGTGCGTTTTCCTCCCAGGTTCCCAAAAGCTCCTTCATACTAACGTAAAGACGCCCACTTTGCTCGTCACGGCTTTTAACAACCACGTAGATTTCCTCGCCAACCGTGAGTCTGTCACGTGGATGCGATATGCGGGAAACCGAAATAGAGTCAACCGTAAGTAACGAGGAAAGACCGCATCCAATGTCAACGAACGCCCCAAAGCTTTCAAGATGTGTAACCCTTGCTCTTGCGATATCTCCCGCACGCAAGGAGGAAAGATATTCACGCTGACATTCTTCCTGCGCCTTACGGCGTGATAGCACCGCAACGATGATACCGTTTTCACGGCGGAAGCCTATAACCTTAAAGGCGATAGGCTTTCCAACACGTGTAATTATGGCGATATCCTTGGTATGCTCGCCCTCACGGCAATAAAGCGTTTCCTCCTTGTCCATAATTCCCACCATTCCGTTAAGCTCTATGTGAAGCCTGAAGCTTGAATCGCAAAAGGAAACCGTGGACTCTAATATTTTGCCCTCAACAAAGGCTCTTTCAAGTCCCGAAATCGACGAAATATATTCTTGATTTTCGGGTGTGCTTAATAGACACCCTTCGGGCAGATAAATGTTCTTCATAAAAATTTGACCTCCGTGTCTTTGATATTAAAGACTATGAGGAGAAAACGCTAAATATGCTAAAAAAGCAAAACTATTACATTTGCGTTTTCATTTGCTTAAGCGCCGCCTTTTCGAGTCTTGAAACCTGCGCTTGCGATATACCTATTTCTGCGGCTATTTCCATTTGAGTTTTATTCATATAGTAGCGCATATAAATTATTTTTCGCTCTCGCTCGGTAAGGTGACTGATAGCCTCACGGAGTACGATATTTTCAAGCCATATCTCGTCCGAGCTTGAGGAGTCGCTTATCTGGTCAAGCACGTAGATAGAGTCGCCACCCTCGGTAAACACAGGCTCGTAGAGCGAAATAGGCTCAACTATCGCCTCAAGAGCGTGAACCACCGCCTCCTTCCTTTCGCCGAGGCGCAGAGCAATCTCGTCAACCGTTGGCTCCTCGTTTTTCTCCCTCGTAAGCTCCTCACGCGCTTGCAGAGCCTTGTAGGCAAGGTCACGAACCGAGCGACTTATGCGAATAGAATTGTTGTCACGCAGATAACGGCGTATCTCGCCTATTATCATTGGAACGGCGTAGGTTGAAAATTTAACGTCAAGCTCCACGTTAAAATTATCAACCGCCTTGCAAAGACCAATGCACCCAACCTGAAATAAATCATCAAGATTTTCCTTACGCCCCGTAAAGCGTTGAACGATGCTTAAAACGAGTCTTAGATTTCCGTATATAAGCTCCTGCCGCGCCTCGATATCTCCGTCCTTTGCCCTAAGGAGCAGGGCACGCTTTTCTTCGTCGGTCAGTACCTTTAGAGTCGAGGTGTTAACACCGCAAATTTCCACCTTGTTATAATACATAAGCACTCCTTGTTTTTTAGTTTTCTTAAAAAGAGTATTGGCTTGCGTTTGGCATTGATATTCAAAAAAGAACGGCAAAAAAGAAGTAAAAAATGGCAGAAATATGTAAACAAAGTGTTAAAAAATAGAGAAATATATTTTAATTTTTATATGCTTATAGTATAATATAAGGTAACAATAATGGCAATTTATTGCCTTTTTAAGGAGAAATAAGAAAAATTATGACACTTGTTATTCTTGCGGCGGGTATGGGCTCTCGCTATGGCGGACTCAAGCAAATCGACCCGATTACCGCAGAGGGCGAATTTATCATTGACTTTTCGGTTTATGATGCGGCTCTTGCGGGCTTTGATAAGGTCGTTTTCGTTATCAAGCGTGAAAATCTTGAGCTTTTCCGTGAAACGATTGGAAAGCGATTTGAAAACAAAATAAAGGTTGAGTATGCCTTTCAGGAGCTTAATGACGTTCCTTTGGGCTTTAGCGTTCCCGAGGGCAGAGTAAAGCCTTGGGGTACGGCGCACGCATTGCTTGCGGCAAGGGACGTTGTTGACGATGCCTTTATGGTTATCAATTCCGACGATTTCTACGGCAGAAGCGCATACAGAATGTTGTTTGAGCATTTCGCAAGACTTGGTAGCAGTGAAAAATATAAATACGCTATGGTTGGCTACATTCTTGAAAATACGCTTACCGAAAACGGTACGGTTTCAAGAGGTATATGCGCAGTTGACGAAAATTCAATGCTTACCTCGGTTGAGGAGCGTGGCGAAATTCGCAAGGAAGGCGATATGGCGGCGTACAAGAGCGCAGACGGCACGGCGTATATGCCACTTCGAAGCGTTGCTTCAATGAATTGCTGGGGCTTTACTCCCGACATATTCGAGAAGCTTTCTAAGGGCTTTGCCGAGTTCCTTTCTCAAAAGCATGCGGACGAGCTTAAGTGCGAGTATTACTTGCCCTTTGCGGTATGTGATATGCTTCAAAATGGCGAGTGCGACGTAAAGGTTTATTCCTCCGAGGATTCATGGTACGGCGTTACCTACAAGGAGGACAAGCCCTTCGTTGTAAATAGCATTGCCGCACTTAAGGAAAGTAAGGTATATCCTACAAGACTTAACGGATAAAAATAAAATTAAAATATAAATCTAAAGCATAAAAAAGAGGTAATAGAGATGGCAATTTTAATAACCGGTGGAGCAGGATATATCGGCTCACATACAATGGTTGAATTTTTGGAGGCAGGAAGAGAGCTTGTTGTTGTAGATAATTTTCTTAACAGTAAGCCCGAGGCTCTTGAGAGAGTTCGCAAAATCACGGGTAAGGATTTTAAGTTCTACCAGGTAGATCTTCTTGACTACGATGCGCTCGATAAGGTTTTTGAGGAAAACGATATCGACAGCTGCATTCATTTTGCAGGACTTAAGGCAGTGGGCGAATCCTGCTTGAAGCCCTTGTACTACTATCACAACAATATCACAGGCACGCTTAACCTTTGCAATATTATGCAAAAGCATGGCGCAAAGAGAATAGTTTTCAGCTCCTCGGCAACAGTTTACGGTAATCCTGCAAGCGTACCGATAACTGAGGATTTCCCGCTTTCAACAACTAATCCCTACGGCGAAACTAAGCTTATGATAGAGAGAATTCTCAGCGACCTTTATAAGGCAGATAACGAGTGGAGTATTTCCATTCTTCGTTACTTCAATCCTATCGGCGCACACAAGAGCGGACTTATCGGCGAGGACCCTCAGGGTATACCGAACAACCTCCTTCCTTACATAACGCAGGTAGCATCGGGCAGACGTGAGTGTCTCTCGGTATTCGGTAACGATTATAATACTCCTGATGGAACAGGCGTTCGTGATTATATCCACGTCGTTGACCTTGCAAAAGCGCATCTTAAGGCTATTGAAAGAGCCGAAACAGTTACAGGCGTTGAGCATTTCAACGTTGGAACAGGCGTTGGATACTCGGTTCTCGATATCGTTAAGGCGTACGAGAGCGCAACGGGAATTAAGATAAATTATAAGATAGCTCCCAGACGTCCCGGCGACATCGACGAGTGCTATGCTAACCCCACTAAGGCGTATACTGTTCTTGGCTGGAGAGCAGAAAACAATATCGAGGATATGTGCCGTGACTCTTACAATTGGCAGCTTAAGAACCCCAACGGATACGATAGCTGATTTAAATAAAATCTTAAAGGAGCGAATACAATGAGCATTAGCAAAAAGCTTTTCGGCAAGCTTGCCGACGGTACAGAGGTGTACCGCTATACACTTAAAAATAAAAACGGAATGAAAATGAAGGTTATGACCTACGGCGGTACTGTTACCGAGCTTTGGGTTCCCGATAGAAATGGTAATTTTACCGACATCATCGGCGGATTTGATAATCTTCAAAATTATATAGACGCTCCCGGAAGCTGTCAGGGTGCGCTTATAGGAAGATGGGCAAACCGTATAGGCAAGGGTCAGTTTGAAATCGACGGCAAGAAGTATCAGGTTGGCGTTACCGCAAGCACGGGTAACCACTGTCACGGCGGTCCCGTTGGATTTAACAAGAGAATTTGGACGGTTGAGGTTATCAACGAGGATGAGCCCGAGATAGCACTTCATCTTTTCTCTCCCGACGGAGATCAGGATTTCCCAGGTAATCTTACCGTTACCGTAACTTATAAGCTTACAAACGAAAATTCTTGGTATATAAGATACGTGGCTACCACCGACGAGCCTACGATAATCAATCTCACTCAGCACGCATACTTTAACTTAAAGGGCTATGCGGGTGGAACGATACTTGATACCGAGCTTATGATTGATGCAGATACCTATCTTCGCACCGATTGCAACCTTTTGCCCACGGGCGAGATAAAGAGCGTAGAGGGAACACCCTTCGACTTTAGAACCGCTAAGGCAATCGGTAGAGATATCAACGAGGAGAATGAGGACCTCTTGAAGGCTACCAACGTATTTAACGGCTACGACCATTGCTTTAACTTTAGCAACGTAACTCGCGAGTCTGTTAAGCGTGCAGAGGCTTACGATGCAAAGAGCGGAAGAGTTATGGAAATGTATACAAATCAGCCCTGCGTTCAGCTTTACACGGGTAACTTCCTTAACGATGAGGCTCATCCCTTCAAGGGCGGATATAATCAGAGCGTTCAAACCTTTTTCTGCCTTGAAACCCAGTGCATGCCCGACAGTATGAATCACGAGGGCTTTACAAACGGTATTCTTCGTCCGGAAGAGGTTTACGATTACGTAACCGAGTATAAGTTCTCTGTAAAATAAACGTAAAATAAACAATAATAAAAAAGGGGCAAATTTTGCTCCTTTTTGTTGTAAAAATTATCATAAAAAGATTGACAAAAAAATATGCCTATGATATAATATTATATGTATTTGTTATATAATAGAGGAGTGTGAAATTATGGATAGAAAAAAGGCTAAAATTATAGTAGGCGTGGCTGCAATTGCCGCGTTCGTAATAGCAATCGCATTGCTTTGCGTGGTTCTCTTTGCAGGACTTGAGGCTCCGGCATCTGTAATGCTTGGAATAGTTGCGGGCTTGAGCTTCGTGCTTTCAATTGAAATCGGATATTTCTTCTTGCTCAACAAGGATGCAGCTGCAAACTACTTCCTTTATGACCCCGCAACCAAGAAAAACGTTTCGGTTCAAAAGCTTAATTTCGGTGTTGTAAATGCAAGAACAGGTCGCTACCTTTCGAGCTTTGCGGCATCCGAGGGTAAGATTTGGAATGACAGAGTGCTTGACAGTGCAGAGATAGACCCCGAGTTTAAGCCTCTCGTTGCATATAAGCTTTTGTTTAGCATCGCTGATAAGGACGTTGATGCAGGCTGGGCTTGCCTTGAGAACGCTTCAAGCAAAACCATCGTATTTATTTGCGAGGCGTTGAATGCAAATTCGGATTTTGAATTTTCAAATAACTTTGGCAAGATGATGGCTGATAAGCCCTTGAATATGCCTATGATAAGAGATTATCTTGTCAGAAACAAGAAGTATATGCAAAGCAGAATGTTAAAGTACGTAGTTGAAAACATAGATCTCTTTTAATTTAGAGTTAAGTAACATACCGCATATAGCTTTTTTAGGCGTGTGCGGTATTTTCTTTGTTAATTTGCTAATTTAAATTTCTTTATAAAATAGGAGGATAGAAATGTATCCATATTCTATAATTTGGGAAATTGACCTTTATACTATATTTTTGTGCGTTGGCATTATTGCGGCATTGTTGACCTTTAGAATTTTTTCCGACTGCAAAAAAATGTTTTGGAAGCTTCAAAACTTCTCGGTTATAACCGCAGTTTTGGCAATAACGGGGGGCTACGGCTCTGCGGTGCTTTTTCAAGGATTTTATAACTTCCTTGCCGACACCTCAAAGGGCTTTGTTCTTAATAACAGAACAGGCTCAACCTTTTATGGCGGTCTTATCGGCGGTGTTGTAACCTTTTTGCTTATATATTTTTGCGTGGGAGCATTTTTGTTTAAGGATAAAATACATATAAAAAGCTTTTTTGACGTAACCGATATTGCGGCGGCTTCTATCACAGTGGCTCACGGCTTCGGACGTCTTGGATGCTTAATGGCGGGATGCTGTCACGGAGCGCCTACCGATGCATGGTACGGAGTTTATTTCGTTTCCTATAAGGTAAGGGCAGTGCCGATACAGCTTTTTGAGTCGATATTCCTTTTCTCTTTGTTTGGATTTTTCTGCTATAGAATTATTACAAAAAAATCCTGCAATCTGCCGCTTTATATGATGCTTTACGGCGCTTGGAGATTTGTCGTTGAATTTTTCAGAGGCGACGATAGAGGCGCAACGGTTGTAAGCTTTTTAACTCCCTCACAGCTTATCGCAATGCTTATGATAATTGGCTCGATAGCGCTATTTGTCGGCGAGCGAAGAATAGAGAAAAAATGGGCAAAGGCTTCCGATATATCCGTTATATCTGATAAAAAGGAGGATGCGGAGGATGAAAAGCAGGAAGAATCTGATAATTAAAGCGCTATTCGTTACTTTTTTGATAATTCTTTTGGCAATCGAGGCGGCAAATGCGCTTTTGGACCTTGACGAGGACCTATATTTGATGCTTAGCAGATTTGCGGGCGGTGGCGCGTGTATTGCCTTTATGCTTGAATTTTCCTTTGTTAAGGTCTTTTCGCCAATTGGAAACAAAAGGGCTTTGCTTTGGCTTTTAACTATACCGGGCTTTATTATTGCCGTTAATAACTTTCCGTTCGTATCATTCCTTGCGGGGGATTGCGCTATTAGCGCAGAGATAGGCTCGATACTCTTTTTTGCAATGCTTTGCCTAAGCGTTGGATTTTTTGAGGAAATGGCTTTCCGCGGATGTGCGTTTATGCTTATTTTAAAATCTCGCACACAAAGCAAGGGGAAAATATTTTTATCGATATTTTTATCCTCGGTTGTGTTTGGATTAATTCATTTTTTAAACGTTTTCTTTGGCGCATCGCCGTTCTCGGTTTTGTTGCAAATAGGCTACTCGGCATTAATCGGTGCGCTTTGCAGTATGGTTTTGCTGCTTACAAGAAACATATGGCTCTGCGTATTTCTGCACGCATCCTATAATTTTTGTGGAGGACTTATCGAGCGATACGGTAGCGGTACACAGTGGACTGTTGCGGAAATCGTCTTTACCGCATCTCTTGCGGTAATCGTTTCGGTATACTTTATTATCGTATTTATAAAAATGCCTACAAGCCTTGCCGAGAACCTTTTTGAGGATGATAAGGCTACGGCAATAGAGAAGGCAGAGAAATAATAAAAAAATCAAATAATTTAGCAGAAAATTTCAAAAAGCTATTGACAGTTTCACTTTATTGTGTTATCATAGTAAAGCGTTAAAGCGAATAAAGCTTTATCAGGAGGAATTTTATGAATTTAACTGAAATTAAAGGCTACGAGCTTTTGGTCAAGGCTATTTTGTCTGTAGAAAATGAGGATGAGTGCGCAGCGCTCATCGAGGATTTGATGACTATTAAGGAAATTAATGATATGGCGCAGAGAATGCTTGTTGCAAAGCTTCTTTCCGAGCAGACGGTTTATAATAAAATCGTTGAGGAAACGGGAGCAAGTACCACCACGATAAGCCGTGTAAATAGGGCGTATACCTACGGCACGGGTGGATATAAAAGGGCATTAAACGCAATCGTTGAGGAGGAAGATAAATAATGATACTTTCAGAAAAGGTGTTAAGAGCAGAGGAGCGCGCAGTATATAAAATGCGTGAGCTTTACGGCTCGTACGGTTACCTTCAGTACAAGGTAAGTAAATTTGAGGAATACGATCTTTACGCAAAGAATAAGAGCTTTCTCGTAAGTGACAAGCTTTTAACCTTTACCGATACAAACGGTAAGCTTATGGCGCTTAAGCCCGACGTTACGCTTTCTATAATCAAAAACGTAGTTGCAAACGAGAAGGCAAGCTATAAGGTATATTACGATGAGCGAGTTTACCGCACCACGTCAAGCGGCGACGGCTTTGGAGAGATAATGCAAACCGGTCTTGAGTCAATCGGTAACATAGATGCCTTTGCTCAAAGCGAGGTAGTAATGCTTGCTATGAAGAGTCTTGAGGGCATTAGCGAGGACTACCTGCTTGATATCTCTAATATGAGCTTTCTTGAGGGCTTGCTTGAAAGCGCAGGAGTTGACGGCACCGTTATGTCGGATTTCCTTTCACTTATTGGAAGCAAAAACGTTCCCGCAATTAAAATGCTTTGCGCAAAATGCGGAATTAGCGCTGAGGGCACCGAGAGAATTTGCAAGGCTTCCTCAATGTATTTGCCGATAAAGTCGGCGCTTGACGAGATAAAGCCCTTGCTTGACGGCGAAAAGATGCAGGCGGCTTACGATGAGCTTTATGAGCTTTATTTGATACTTTCGTCTTACGGCTTAACCGATAAGCTTTACGTTGATTTTTCAATTGTTAACGATATGAATTATTACGACGGAATTATCTTTAAGGGATTCATTAACGGAATTTTTGATAGCGTGCTTTCGGGCGGTAGATACGATAGACTTATGGAAAAGCTTGGCAAGAAGATGGGCGCTATCGGATTTGCGGTTTACTTAGACCAGCTCGAGCGCTTTGGCGCAAGCGACGATGGATACGACGTTGACGTTATGCTTTTGTATAACGATGAAACTCCCGTATCAAAGGTTATAAGCGCAGTAAACAGATTCCGTGCGGACGGAAAAACAGTTAGAGCAACTAATACGCTTGATAAGAGCGTAAGCTATAAAAAGCTTTTTGGCTTTGGAAAGGACGGTATTGAAAGCCTTGAAGAAAATGATTAATATAGCGCTTCCTAAGGGAAGACTTGGAGAAAAAGCATATGCGATGTTTGAGGCGGCAGGATACGAGTGTCCCTCTATTCGTGAGGAAAGCAGAAAGCTTATATTTGAAAATCCCGAAAAGGGAGTTAGATATTTCTGGATAAAGCCCTCCGACGTAGTTATTTACGTAGAGAGAGGTGCGGCAGATATCGGTATTGCGGGTAAGGATATTATTCTTGAATACTCTCCCGATATTTACGAGCTTTTAGATTTGGGAATGGGCAAATGCAGAATGGCTGTTGCGGGCAAAAAGGACTTCGTAGACCGCCGTGACAGAACTCTTCGCGTTGCAACAAAATTCCCGAATATTGCAAGAAGCTATTATAACAAGCAGAGCAGAGAGATAGATATTATACACTTAAACGGCTCTATTGAGCTTGCCCCGATACTTGGACTTTCCGACGTTATCGTTGATATAGTGGAAACAGGAAAGACCTTGTACGAAAACGATCTTGAGCCTAAAGCCGATATCGTTGATATTAGCGCAAGACTTGTATCAAATAAGGTAAGCTATAAGTTTAAAAACAAGGAAATAGCGGAAATAAGCGCTCGTCTTGAGGAGTTACTTTTGGCAAAGAATTCCTAATTTGCCGAGGAGGAAATTATGATTAAGATAATAAATTACAAGGATATAGATCCGTCGGAGATACTCGACCGTAAGGAGAACGTTTTTAACGTCGCCGATGCGGTAACCGAGATAATTAAGACGGTTAGAGCAGAGGGGGACGCCGCTTTGCTTGAATATTCCAAGAGATTTGATAAGGTTGAGCTTGCCTCGCTTGAGGTAACCGAGGATGAGATAAACAATGCGTTTTCCTTGGTTGAGCCC
>JAZRAJ010000112.1:0-2191 GCA_045634485.1 Eubacteriales bacterium
TCCATATAATCTCTCAAAGGTTTAGGATCACGAGCAGGGTCATTGTTTTCGTCAATTAACTTATTATAATGTTCAATCACGTCTCTCATAAGCATCTCCCTTTTCCTCTTTAAAATTATTGTTTTTATTATAACACAAAAACCGCAGAAAATCAATCTGCGGTTTCTGTTTTTTCTGCCGATAGGTAAAACTGTCCTTTAGAGTACGCATCTTAAGGTGCGATTTTTTTGTTTAATTACATCTTACTCTCCGATAACTTTCGTATAAACTCGGTTATTTCGTTTCCGATGCGAGTTAGTTTCTCTAAAAATTCTCTCGACGTCATACGAGAAATGCCCGAATGAATAGCGGAGAATTGCAAAAGTCTATCGTCGGTTACCATTCTAATGCTGTAATCGGGGCCCAATTCATACATCGCTTTTTCAATGTAAGCGTCGGCAGTTTGCTCGGCTTGTGTAAATACGACCTTATATCCGTCACGCATAAATTCTTTTCCTTCGCTATCCTTAACCAGATAGGCATCGAAAACAAGTACCAGCTCGGTTTTGGTATAGGAAACATAATTGCTAAGCATATCCATAAGCTCCTCGCGTGCCTTTTCAAGCGAGTAAAGCGAGGTGCTTTTTAGATGCTCGTCGGCGTGAATAAGATTATATCCGTCGATTATCACCATATTTCGTTGCGAACGAATGGTTTTCGCCTTGCGTGGCTTTTCTTGCTTGTTTCCGATAATCGTTTTTGGCTCACTATACTGTTTTCTTCTGATAGGTCCAAAAAGACGAAGCATAATTGTTTCAAGCTCATCGTCGCTTATTTTGTATTTTCTCGCAAGCGTAGATGCCTTAGGAATAATAGACGAGCATATCAAATCATCCTTTAGTTCTACGTCAAGATGCTTGTATTGGTCAACCTCGCTCCAATGAACTGTAAAGCCTGCGCCGTGAGCGCAAAATACAGAGTGGGGAGTATTATAAAGGTCGGCTTCGGGATCGTATCCTATGTTTTGCACAATCTCGTCTTGATTATGGCAAGGCTTGTATCCGTCAGAGGTGCAGAAAAGCCGTCCCTCTCCGCGTGTATAGGAAATGACCTCTTTTGTGTAGTCAAAGAGCGTGGAAACGGGTGCTCGTCCGCATATTGTCGTGCGCTCTGTGTCCGAGTGCTCCAATTCAAATTCTGCAAATCTTAATTGCAAATCCGACATAGCTTTTCCAACGCAAGCAGAGGGAATTTCAAGTCGGAATTTATAGTATGGCTCAAGCAAAGTGCATCCCGATTTCATAAGTCCGTGTCTTACGGCGCGATAGGTTGCTTCACGGAAATCGCCACCCTCGGTGTGCTTCAGATGTGCCTTGCCTGCAATAAGAGTTATCTTCGTGTCGGTGAGCATAGCGCCGATAAGCGTTCCGCGGTGGTCTTTTTCGTAAAGATGCGTTAAAATAAGCCTTTGCCAATTAATATCAAGAGTGTTCTCGGGAAGCGCAGCTTCAAATATCAACCCTGTACCTTTTGGTTGTGGCTCGATAAGCAACTGTACCTCTGCATAGTGGCGTAACGGTTCAAAATGTCCAACTCCGATAGCTTTGCCCGATGCCTTTTCTTTATAGAGGATTTTGCCTGCGCTAAGAGTGCAATCGATAGAGAATCGGTCTTTTATAAGCCGTTTTATAAGCTCGGTTTGTACCTCTCCCATAAGGCGAGCTTCAATTTGTGAAAGCTCCTCGTTCCACATAAGATGTAAAGACGGCTCCTCCTCTTCAAGCTCCTTGAGCTTTGGAAAATATAATCTTGTGTCGCATCCGTCGGGGAGCTGAATAGCGTATGATAATACAGGCTCAAGCAAGGGCTTTTGAGTGTCTTGCTCAAGTCCTAATCCAAGTCCTACGTAGGTAGAGGAAAGACCGATAACTGCGCAAATCTCGCCTGCGCAGACTGTGTCAACCTGCTCAAATTTATCTCCCGAGTAGAGCCTTATTTGGCTCACCTTTTCGGTGATGCGCGTACCGTCTGCCGAAAGATAGCTTATCTCATCACGCACGTTCAAGGCTCCGCTCGTTATCTTCATATAGGTTAAACGTGAATTGCCTGCGCGCGATATTTTATAAATTTTTGCGCCGAAATAATCCTCGCTGTAAATCGGTGAGAGCGTGTATTTATCTAAGGTGTTGAGCAAATAATCTATTCCGTCCAT
>JAZRAJ010000113.1:0-7157 GCA_045634485.1 Eubacteriales bacterium
TGTTCTACGTCTCCTGTGCGGGAGCTATGCTCTCTATATTCAACGAAATGTGCGCAATTTACGGTGCTGTAAAGCCTAAATTTTATTATTTTTCCATCTTTACAGCAATACTCACGCTCGCATCAAGCGCAATCCCCGCAATAGTAGGATATACTACCAACAAATTTGAAGTCTATTCCACTCTTGAAGAAGACCTTTTCTTCACGGCGCTTTTAGTGTATGCGGTAGTAAGAATTATAACGCTTTCGGTTTCTGATAAAAAGAGTGAACAACTTCAAAAAGAAGACGCCGAAACGGGTAATAACGAAGAAATTGCAGAATAATTTTAAAAAATATTAAGTTTTTTTCAAAAAACTATTGACAAATAAATCTTTTGTGGTATAATACATCTGTTATCCAAAGACAGCAGGTTTCTGTAAAAGCGTAGTCTTCCCTGCCGAGGAGATATTGATTGTGTATATTTTTCATAATCTTTTTTCCTTGGGGCAGTCTGTGCTTTTTGGAAAAAAGATTATTTTTTTATGCCTGCTCATTCTCAAATAGGAGGTAAACTAAAGTGCCCAGCAATTCAATTCTTGCACAAAAGCAGGCGATCGTAGCTGATCTTGCCGAGCAGTTAAAGAATTCACCCGCAGGTGTTGTTGTAAACTACCAGGGTATCACCGTTGACGCTGACACAAAGATGCGTAAAGCTCTTCGTGAGGCAGGCGTTAAGTACATGGTAATGAAGAATTCCTTGACAGGCAGAGCATGCGAAGAGGTTGGAATGGGCGATATGAAGCAGTACCTTACAGGTATGACTGCTATCGCTATTGCTACCGACGATCCCGTTGCTCCCGCTAAGGTTCTCAAAGAGTACGCTGAAAAGATCGAGTCTTTCCAGATTCTCGCAGGTTACCTTGACGGTGCGGTTGTAGACAAGGCAACCGTTGAAAAACTCGCTGACATTCCCTCTAAGGAAGTTCTTATCGCTAAGTTCCTTGGTAGCATCAGATCGCCCCTTTACGGCTTCGCTTATGCTATTCAGGCTATCGTTGACAAGGACGGAGCACCTGCAGAGGACGCAGCACCTGCAGAAGCGGCAGAGTAATCTCGCTTCACAAATCGCCGCATAGTCGGCAAAACACGTAGCGCAAAAAGCGCAAAACAAAAAATTTAAATTATATCCGATTTAAGGAGGAATACGAAAATGGCATCTGAAAAGATCACAAACATTCTCGAAGAGATTAAGACTCTTACTATTATTGAACTCGCTGACCTTGTAAAGGCAGTTGAGGATGAATTCGGCGTATCCGCAGCAGCTCCCGTAGGCGTAGTTGCAGTAGCAGGCGCAGCAGCACCCGCAGCAGAGGAGAAGACCGAGTTTGACGTAGTTCTCGTTTCCGGCGGCGACAAGAAGCTTAACGTTGTTAAGGTTGTTAAGGAAGCTCTCGGACTTGGACTTAAGGACGCTAAGGATCTCGTTGACGGCGCTCCCAAGACTCTTAAGGAAGGCGCAACCAAGGACGAGGCTGAGGCTCTTAAGAAGCAGCTCGAAGAGGCTGGCGCAACTGTTGAAATTAAGTAATTTCACACCCTACCTATTTGAAAAACATAAAAACGCATCTGCATCGCAGGTGCGTTTTTTGTTTTTATATGAAATTATATTTAATGTGGAATTTTGATTTTTATTGTATTTCGGGAGGAGCAAGCCCCTCCATTACTGCATATTATCATTATTCTGCCTTAACCGCACACCTTAATCGGTGTCATTTGCCTCTTTAATAATTATTTTACCGTCCTCAACGCAGATGCTAATTGGGCGTTCGATTGGCGAATTTTTTAATATAAATTCGGCGAGGGGCGATTCGATGGAGGCGATTATCTCACGTCTAAGCGGTCGAGCGCCGAGTCCTTGCTTTGCGGCGTGGCTTGCAAGCAGAGGGGCTACCGAGTCTGATATTTTTAGCACTATTTCGTTCTCTCTTGCTCTATTTGAAAGCTCGGAAAGTAGCTTTGCGGCAATCAAGGTAAGATGCTCCTTATTTAAATCGTTAAATACGATTATTTCGTCTATTCGGTTTAAAAGCTCGGGACTAAAGAAGCCCTTAAGCGCATCGATGCTCCGAGGCTCTGTTATTTGCGTGTTATCCTCGCCAAATCCGAGTATTCTGTGCGAGCCCTTGCTGTGCGCATTCGTTAGATTTGAGGTCATAATGAGTATCGTATTTTTAAAATTGATACGCTTACCCGCTGAATCGGTAAGCATTCCGTCCTCCAAAATTTGAAGAAGAATGTTTAGCACGTCGGGGTGTGCCTTTTCTATCTCGTCAAGAAGAATGAGCGAGTAGGGATTGCGGCGAACTCTTTCGCAAAGAATTCCTCCCTCGCCGTAGCCAACGTATCCGGGCGGTGCGCCGATAAGCTTTGAAACGCTGTGCTTCTCCATATATTCCGACATATCAAGCCTTATAAATGACAATGTAGTTTTGAAAAGAGCAGAGCAGAGTGCGTAGCAAAGCTCGGTTTTTCCAACGCCCGTGCTACCGAGAAAGAGAAATGAGCCACACGGTCGATTTCTTTGTCGTATGCCTGTTCGAGAACGCCGAACGGTGTCGGCGATTTTTTTAATAGCCTCATCCTGACCGATTATGCTTTGAGAAAGTGTTTTTTCAAGCGTAATAAGTCCATCGTTTTCCTCCTTAAGCATTGAGGAGCAGGGAATTCCCGTTTGCTCGGAGATAAGCAGAGCAATATCCTCTGCGCTTAGCGTTGGTGGCTCTGCCGAGGGCTTGACTTTAGCCTCGTCAACGTCCTCCTCAAAAATTACGGTTGGAGCAATTTTGCAAAGCGCACGCTCCTTTCCGCTTATAGCCGCCGCATCGTTAAATCGACCCTCAATTACGGCTTGCTCCTTTTCATAGGATAGCGTCGACTGAAGCTCTGCGCCGTCATAGCGCTCCGCAGTAAGGCTAAGCTTTGCCGCCGCCTCGTCTATTAGGTCGATTGCCTTGTCGGGCAAAAATCGGTCGGGGATATAGAGCGTGGAAAGCTTAACCGCCGCTCGTATTGCCTCGTCGCTTATTTTAACCGAGTGATGAAGCTCGTATCTTGAACGGATTCCTAAGAGGATGCTTATTGCCTCCTCGGCACTTGGCTCGTTTAGCATAATAGGCTGAAAGCGTCGCTCAAGTGCGGGGTCCTTCTCAATTTTTGCTCGGTATTCATCAATAGTCGTAGCGCCGATAACACGTATTTCCCCACGTGAGAGCGGTGGCTTTAGAATGTTTGCCGCATCAATTGCACCCTCTGCCGCACCTGCGCCCGTTATAACGTGAATTTCGTCTATAAACAGTATAACGTCGCCCGCTCGCTTGACCTCCTCGATTATGCTTTTCATTCTATCCTCAAACTCGCCACGGTATTTTGCGCCTGCAAGCATTGAGGGAAGATCAAGTGAGATTATTCGCTTATCCTTAAGAGATTCGGGCACTCTACCGCTTGCAATAAGCGAGGCAAGCCCCTCTGCGAGTGCGGTTTTGCCAACTCCCGCCTCGCCTATAAGGCAGGGGTTGTTTTTTTGACGCCTACAAAGTATACGAACGAGTCGTGAAAGCTCTGCCTCTCTGCCGATAAGTGGATCGATAAAGCTTAGCCGTGCGCTTGAGGTTAAATCCTTTCCGTAGGCGTTGAGCGCACGAAGCCTGCTTTTTTTAGCATCCTCGTCGCCACGGTGACCCTGCTTGTCGCTATGGGGAGATATATAGCTTGAAAGCTCTGCGCGAATTTCGCTAAGCGCTATGCCCTCACATTCAAGCAGACGAGCGCCAACGGAATCCCTTTGGTTTATTAAGGCAAGCAAAAGATGCTCGCTTCCGATAAGCCTTGAGCCTGTGCGCAGAGCCTCCCCACTTGCGTTTTCTATTGTTCTTGCAAGGCGAGGGCTCATATCCGAGGAGGATACGCTTTTTGCAGAGCCGAGCCCCACGTAATCTATAAGCGCTTGGCGAATATCCTTAAGCCTTGCGCCGTGCGCGGTTAGTATTTTGTGCGCAATAGATTCCTTTTCACAAAGAAGTCCAAGGAGCAAATGCTCGGTTCCTACGTAGCTGTGCCCAAGCTCTCGCGCTTCACGCAAAGCAAGATTTAGCGAGGATTGGGCTCTTTGTGTAAATCTGTTAACCATTGTTAACTTAAATGCCTTTCTTGATTTTTATTTTGTTTTCTTTTTAGTGATTATTACGTTAAAGTCAAAGCTTTATTCGATGAAGCTAAAATACCTTGCTTAAATTTATATAGTGACGCTAAGAAACGGTCCAAAGGCTTAACGGAGGCGGAAGTGGGGAATTTATAATATAAGGATTAAAATGCTGAATGTGATGAAAGATCGTAAAGCAATCTTCTGTAAGTATTTCGGTCAAGCTCGCCCGTTACGGGTAAACCCGAGGCTCGTTGAAGCTCCTTTATTGCTTGCTCGGTGGCGGTGTCATATATCCCCGTTATTTTAACGCCTTCAAGGGTATCGTAAACCGAGGAAAGCTCCTGCAAAAGAATTTGAATTATTGAAATAAACGAGCTTTCCTCGCCTAATTTTGCCGTGTAATCGGCGGGCGTTGACGGAAAAAAGGGAAGCTCCTCGGCAAGCGATAGCGCCTTGTATTCCTCGTATATCGCATCCCACGTTGCCTTATCAACGAGTCCGCTTGCATTAAGTTCTCGGCTTGCTTGAAAGGAGCGCACGGCATCCTCGGTTGCGCTATCGAATATTCCGTCAAGCGGTGGTCTTGAAATGCGTGCGTCGGCAAATGAGATTGCTCGCAGATATTTTTGAAGATTAAAAATTGCATCCTGCAAATTAAGAGGCTGTTGCATAAAATATTTATCCTCCGTATCAACCGTTAATGCCTATCGTGTAGCCGGGGAACTGTCCCTCGTTTAGGCGATTTCCGCTAAATAAATCGTTGTAAAGCGAGGTTACCGTACCCCACGTAGCCGCACCGACGACGCCGTTTGGCTCTATCCCGCTAAAGCGTTGGAGGGCTATAACCGCCTCCTCTGTTCGCTCTCCAAAGTAGCCGGTGGGCGTTACGCTTGGTATTTGAGGGTAGAATTGCGATATATAATTAAGATATTCCTGAAGCAGGCGAACGACCTCGCTCTGTGCGCCAAGCCTTAGGGGTATACCTGGGTAGGGATATATTTGACCGTCAAAATATTTGAACGGCAGACTCTCTATAAAGCCGAGATAGGTTCGGTAAAGCGTATCGTAGGTAACAAGGTCAACCGTGCCTGTTATGGGTAATTCAAAAAGCCGTTGAAATGCCTTTACTGCATTTTCGGTTTGAGCGCCAAACACACCGTCGATGTTGATTTGTGGGATTTCGCTGTAAAATTCGGCTAAATAATTAAGAAAATATTGAATATTTCGGATTTCAACGCCACTGTCCCCCAATTTGCTTTCATTTTGGTATTGCTTTGTTACCTCGGATAGGGTTATTCCCTCGGAGTTAAGCTCGTTTAGTCGCTTTACTGCGTTGTATAAAAAGAGAATTTTGTACCACGTTGCGCTACCTACGATTCCGTCGGGTGTAAGACCGAATATTTCTTGAAATTTTTTAACGGCATCCTCGGTGTCAAATGAGAAAACTCCGTCGGCTATGGCAATTTTCGGTATGGCAGGGTAGTTGTCGGAAATTCTGTTGAGCCTAAGCTGAAGCGTGCGCACCTCGTCGCCACCGCTGCCAAGGCGGAGAGGGCGGGGCGGTAGGCTTTGATTTGGAGTATCCACGGGAACGTCGTTTACTATATTTATATCGTTGCCGTAATAATACTGAAGTATCTCGTACGGAGTGTAGCCTTGATTTGCAAGCGTAACCGTTCCCCACTGTGAGAGCCCCTCGCAATCGACCTCACGTCCGTCGCAATATGCGGTAAAAAGAGGCTCAACGCTTCCTTGGCGCACAACGTAGCTGTTAAAAAGCTCTGCGGCTATCTCGCCAACGTTTTCAAAATAATCGCGACCCTTAACAAAGGATTGGTCGAACGCCGTTGAGCTTGTGATGTCAAAATCATACCCTCGTGAGCGGTAATATTCGGTGTAAATGCGGTTTAGCGCAAAGGATATCTGCGCATAGATGTTTGCACGAATAGCGTTCTCGGGCCAGGTGGGGTAAATTTCACTTGAGGCAACGTTGGTTATGTATTCAAGGAAGGGGAGCGTTAGATTTTCGGCATCCTCGTCGGGTGCGCCGAGATGTACCGTTACGGTTTCTGGAATATAAGGAAGAGATGCGTTCATATTCTTCTCCTTGATTATTATTAAAGATTGGGCGTTTTGCTCTCGTTTATCCGCTCGTATGGCTCAAAGCCCTCGGAAAGAGGAACAAGCTCTGCGCTTTGAACTGATGTTATCTCGGGATAAACCGGAACACCCTCGTATCTTGCGCTAACGAAGCCCTTTTTAAAAACGTCTATGCTCCATAGCGAATATGGTGTGCTTTGGTCGGGGGAGAGTGAATTTGCCCTCGGCGGAGTTGGTAGCGGTAGCCTTGGAGTAAGTCCGCTTTCGTCGGTTTCAAGCGAGTATATTATATCGGATGCATCCTTCTGCGCTCCTCGAACGCTTACCGTTGCATTTTCAAGCGGTATCGCTCCTCTCGCTGTTGATACTCTTATAACAAGATAGCCTATGCTTTCGTTGTTTGAATCGTTCATATCGTTCTCCTTGATGGATTGTATTTTTATGGGGGCTGAGTCATTCAGATGCAGAAGTCGTGATTTGGGGCTGTCATATTTGGCAAGACCAAAAAAGTCCGTGAAATAATAAAAATAACAATCTCACATAGTGAAAAACTATAAATGAGACAGTTATAAGGTAGAAATCCTTACGGATTTCATTTTAATCGGACTTTTTTTACCGCCGTTTTGGGGGCTCGACGTATGTAAATACGCCTCACGCCCCCAAGAACGACGCTTCTTGCCTAAATTTGCCTAGCCCCTAAATCGGGCTTCCCCAAATTTACATTTGAGACAGCCCGAAAGCGCGGCTAAAAAACACACATAAAAATGGAATTTGAGAGATTTTTCTCGAAAATTCCTACAAAAACAGCTTAAACCATGCTTTTTTTCACTGTTAAAGCTGATTTTTATTTAGTTTTATTTCGTGTGTTTTTGTTCTG
>JAZRAJ010000114.1:0-1875 GCA_045634485.1 Eubacteriales bacterium
CAACGCATGCGCAGGAGTTCGCATTTTGCGAGTAAGGCGATGGGAGCTCGCTCACGAGAGCCACGAGCAAAAATATTCGCCATAGGCGAAATTCTCCGATATACATATCCGCACACTTTGTGTGCTCTGCTTTTTTTGCCGCTCCGACAAGAATCGCCTCCGCATATGCAACGCATGCGCAGGAGTTCGCATTTTGCGAGTAAGGCGATGGGAGTTCGCTCACGAGAGCCACGAGCAAAAATATTCGCCATAGGCGAAATTCTCCATTATTTACACACACCAAAAGGTGTGTGTTTCTTTTTTGCTACTCGCGTTTAGCATCAACTTCGCGTATGCGGAACTTTTGCAATCAATTTAATATTAAATAAAAAAATCAGCAAAACAAATTTTAACCCAAAACCGTTTTACTGATTATTTTTATGTATTCTAACCGTACCAGTTACTTTCTCTTTTTGATAAGCAAAGAATGAATAAGAGCAACAATAAGAATCATCCATCCGTAGAACCACCAAAGACCGAAGCTACGACCTTTATTTTTAGCAATGGTTGCAGGGATAAAAGCTAATACCGCTGCCACAACCAAGCCCACAATCAATTCAGGTCTCATAAAATCTATCCTCCCTAATTTATATTTGTACTTACTAACATCCCTAATTATTTGCATTTTACAGCACATCTACCATTCAACGCAAGATAACTAGGCATTCAACAATACATCGACATTATACTACTTCTTCTAAAAAAATTCAAGGCTATAATGCAAATTTATATGAAAAATACGCATGATTTTTAAACGCGCCTCATTAATGCAACGTAAAAAAGCTGTCTGCACGACAG
The DNA here is from genome assembly GCA_045634485.1 of Eubacteriales bacterium. GTDB lineage: Bacteria > Bacillota > Clostridia > Oscillospirales > CAG-272 > HGM12713. The sequence goes on from JAZRAJ010000114.1 coordinate 838, forward strand.
CTTTTTTATTATATTAAAATTCAAAACGTTCCGTTCTTAAGCGCTTCGAGCATAATAGTTGCCGAGCTTACGTTCGTTGCAAGCGGTATCTTCTGTACGTCACAAAGACGAAGAAGCGCCGAAACGTCGGGCTCATGAGGCTGTGCCGTCAAGGGGTCGCGAAGGAAGATTATAAGTCCGAGCTCTCCGTTTGCAAGCATAGCTCCTATCTGCTGGTCTCCACCGAGAGGTCCGCTCTTCATCCTATGTATAGAAAGAGCCGTCTCACCCATTATGAGCGTTCCCGTAGTGCCCGTAGCGTAAAGCTCGTATCCTGCAAGAACGTCCTTATATTTTTTTGCGAGCTCTATTATTTCATCCTTTTTCTTATCGTGCGCTATCAATGCTATCTTCATAATTTTAATCTCCTTAAAAACAAACCTTCCAAAACCTGTCTCAATCTTCGCAGTCCAATTCCTCAAGCGCCTCTTCTGCTTCCCTTGTAGCCTTTTCAGCCTCGCGTCTTGCATGATCGGCGTCTATTTCAGCCTGAAGTGCTTTTCTCTCTGCGCGAAGCTTGTCTATCGACTCTATATGCGCCGCAATACGCTCTGCCTGAGACTCTCCCGTTTTTAACTGCTTATAGGTGAGCTTACCAAGATTTTCATATCTTTCTTCAAGCTTAGATTCTATTCTATGAAGTATTACGTGCTTCGCCGCAATATCTGCAAGCTCCTCGGTCTTTTTCACCGCTTTATCCGCAACGTTTTTCACTTTCTTATAAATATCGTTAAAATCAGACATAAACTGCCTCCAATATATTATTCTTATATTATTATACACCAAAACTGCTCAAAAGTAAAGCGAAAAGCATAATTTTTTATCTTTGGCGAAAACTACTTAAAAACGAATTGAAATATTGGAGACTATTATTATGAAAATGAACAAAACGGAATACCAAAAATACGTTGCCTCTCACAGAAAAAAATCCCCTCTTTTTAAGAACTGCGCTTTTGCCTTTCTTATAGGCGGTTCTATCTGTCTACTCGGCGAATTTTT
>JAZRAJ010000115.1:0-11144 GCA_045634485.1 Eubacteriales bacterium
AGGTTGCAAAGCTCACTAAAGAGCAGGTTCGCAAGATCGCAGAAACAAAGATGCCCGATCTTAACGCAGCAAGTATCGAAACCGCTATGAGCATGGTTGAAGGTACTGCACGTAGCATGGGCGTTGTTATTGAAGACTAATTAAGGAGGGTATTGAAAATGGCAAAGAAATATATTGCCAGCGCAAAGCTTATTGATAAGTCTAAGACCTATGATCCCTCTGAGGCATTGGCTCTTGTGTGCAAAACTTCTAAAGCAAAATTTGATGAAACTATCGAAATTCACATTCGTCTTGGCGTTGACTCCCGTCATGCTGACCAGCAGGTAAGAGGAGCTGTTGTTCTTCCTAACGGAACAGGTAAGAGCGTTAAGGTTCTCGTATTTGCAAAGGGTGATAAGGTTCAGGCTGCTCTTGATGCAGGTGCAGAATATGCAGGTGGTGCAGAGTATGCAGATAAGATAGTTCAGGAAAACTGGTTTGATTTCGACGTAGTTATCGCTAGTCCTGATATGATGGGCGTTATCGGTAAGCTCGGTAAGGTTCTCGGTCCTAAGGGACTTATGCCTTCTCCTAAGGCAGGAACCGTTACTCCCGACGTTGCAAAGGCTGTAACCGAGGCTAAGGCAGGTAAGATTGAGTACCGTCTTGATAAGACAAACATCATTCACTGTCCTATCGGTAAGGCATCCTTTGGTGTTGAGAAGCTCACAGAGAACTTTGATACTCTCGTTGGCGCAGTTATTAAGGCAAAGCCTGCTGCTGCAAAGGGTCAGTACATCAAGAGCTGTGTAGTTGCAAGCACTATGGGCCCCGGAATCAAGGTTAACCAGGCAAAGCTTGGCTAATTATAAAAAAAGAGAGCAGTTTCTGCTCTCTTTTTTTGCTTTATATGTGTTGTTTTAGCATAAAAAGACTTGACAAAAGAGTATAAAAATAGTATAATTATATAGTATATATGTGTCATAATTGCGATAATTGATCGTTTATGATATATTTTATAATCTTTGACAAATGAATAAAGACAAAGGAGGTGTATGGATTTGGAATTGATTTATGCAATTTTGTTGGCAGTAGGCGCTTTTGCCGCAGGCTCGGTCATTTTTGCAATCGTTTTCCGCAAGGTTGGTTATGACGCTCGTAAGCGTGTAGCCGAGGCTGAAATTGGCTCTGCGGAGGAAGAGGCAAAGAGAATTCGAGAGGATGGCGCAAAGCAAGCCGAAACCATGAAGAAGGAAGCTTTGCTTAGCGCAAAGGAAGAAATTCTTAAGCAGAGAAATGAGGCAGAGAAAGAGCTTAAGGAACGCAGAGCCGATATTTCGAGAACAGAGCGCCGCTTGGTTCAAAAGGAAGAAAATTTGGACAAAAAGGCAGAAACTCTTGAAAACAAGAATGAGGTTCTTGATCGAAAGATAAAGGAAAATGACGTTCTTAAGGAGCAGATTAACGAGCTTCGCTCCAAGGAGCTTGACGTGCTTGAGAGAATTTCGGGTCTTTCCGCGCAGGAGGCTAAGGATGAGCTTATCTCCCGTGTTGAATCTGAGATAAAGCACGAGCTTGCACAAAAGCTTGATGCGCTTGAAACTCAGTTTAAGGAGGATGCGGACGCAAAGGCAAAGAACATAATTTCACTTGCAATTCAAAGATGTGCTGCGGATCACGTAGCAGAAACAACAGTTTCGGTAGTGTCGCTTCCCAGTGAGGATATGAAGGGACGCATAATCGGACGTGAGGGTAGAAATATCCAGATGCTTGAAAAGCTTACCGGTGTTGAGCTTATAATCGACGATACTCCGGAGGCTATAACACTTTCCGGCTTTGATCCGGTTCGCAGAGAGATCGCGCGTATTACTCTTGAAAAGCTTATTTCCGACGGAAGAATTCATCCGTCACGTATAGAGGAAATGGTTGAAAAGGCAACTCGCGAGGTTGAAACCGGCATAAAGCAGGCAGGTGAGAGAGCAACCTTTGACGTAGGTATTCACGGAATTAATACCGACCTTGTAAGAATGCTCGGTAGACTCCGTTACAGAACCAGCTACGGTCAAAACGTACTTAAGCATTCTATCGAGGTAGCGCTTATCTCGGGAATGATAGCGGACGAGCTTGGAATTGATAGCTCGGTTGCTAAGCGTGCAGGTCTTTTGCACGATATTGGTAAGGCGCAAACACATGAAATGGAAGGCTCACACGTTGAGCTTGGCGTAAATCTCGCAAAGAGATACAAGGAGAGCCGTGAGGTAATTCATGCAATTGAAGCTCACCACGGCGACGTAGAACCTCAAACGATTACGGCAGTCATCGTTCAGGCGGCGGATGCAATTTCTGCGGCAAGACCCGGTGCACGTAGAGAGGATCTTGAAAATTATATTAAGCGTCTTGAGAAGATCGAGGAGATCGCTAAGAGCTTTTCGGGCGTTGATAAGGCATTTGCAGTTCAGGCAGGACGTGAAATTCGCGTAATGGTTAAGCCTGAGGAGGTAAATGACGATGGAATGAAGCTTATTGCCAGAGAGATGGCAGTAAAGATTCAGGAAGAGGTAAAATACCCGGGACAGATAAAGATCAATTTGATCAGAGAAAGTCGCGCGGTAGATTACGCAAAATAATAGCGGTATAACCGCACAAAATTCATCTTAAAGATGTTTATCCATAGATATTTCATATAAAACCATTCAGGTAAAAAACAGCGAAGTTGTGCTTCGCTTGAGATAGATTGGATAGGGGCTAACTTTTTTAGGTTAGCCCCGATTTTTTTTACCAAATCTATTGTATATTTTTGTAATTTGTGGTACAATTATTGTGAATAATTGTAAAAGGATTTAATGATGAAAAAGGTTGAAATATATACCGACGGAGCTTGCCGTGGGAATCCGGGTGTTGGCGGATGGGGCGCAATACTCGTCTATGCGGGTGTTGAAAAGGAGCTTAGCGGAGGCGAAGCGGAAACCACAAATAACAGAATGGAGCTTATGGCGGCAATTGCGGCTATGGAGGCGCTTAAGGAGCCTTGCGAGATAGTTCTCACATCTGACTCCAAGTATCTAACCGATGCTATAAACAAGGGGTGGCTTAAATCTTGGAAGGCACGCGGTTGGAAAAAAGCCGATAAGTCTGCCGTGCTCAATGTTGAACTTTGGCAGAGGATAGATACACTGATAAATGTTCATAAGGTTACTTTTGTTTGGGTACACGGTCATATGGGGCATCCATACAACGAGCGCTGTGACGCTCTTGCAACGGCCTTTGCCGATAGTTTAAAATAAGATAAATTAGGTGTTTTATATGCAAATAGTTGAAAATAAAAGCTTTGATGCCGAAAGAGCGTTTTACGGTAGTCGAGGCGTTAAAATGATAAACTGTAAATTTGACGGAGAGGCGGACGGCGAAAGTGCTTTCAAGGAGAGCGCAGACATTGAAGCTGAGGGATGCTATTTTAATTTGCGTTATCCATTTTGGCACGATGCGTCGGTTACCTTAAATAATTGTGAAATGACACCTCTTTGCCGTGCGGCGTTGTGGTATTCAAGGGATATAAATGTTAAAGATTCCTTGATGCACGGAATAAAAGCCTTGCGTGAGTGCGAAAACGTAGTGCTTGACGGAGTTGATATATCCTCCACCGAGTTTGGTTGGTTTTCCAAAAATGTAAAGGCTATTTCCTTGGTTGCAGAGGGCGAATATTTTATGTTCAAGGCGGAAAACCTTGATTTTCGCAACGTGAATTTTAAGGGGAAATATTCCTTTCAGTACATAAATAACGCAGTGTTTGAAAATTGCGTTTTAGAAACAAAGGATGCGTTTTGGCATGGAAAAAACGTAACCGTAAGAAATTGCGTGGTAAGGGGAGAGTACCTTGCTTGGTATAGCGAAAATATTACCTTTGAAAATTGCGTAATATACGGCACTCAGCCACTCTGCTATTGTAAGGGCTTAAGGCTTATTAACTGTGAGATGCACGATGCCGACCTTGCGTTTGAGCTTTCAGAGGTTAACGCAAGCCTAACGGCACCTATCGTAAGCATAAAAAATCCCTTGTCGGGAGAGATATCTGTTCCCTCTGTTGACGAGATAATAAAAGATGACGATGCTTGCAAATGCAGGATAACGGTGGGATAATATAGGATATTATAAGACGAAAAAATGATTTTGTTAGGAGATAAAAAATGACTTTCAATTTAATTTCCGTCGCCGTGTTGTGCGTAACGGCGCTTGTAATTTTAATAGAAGTCGTAAGGGCGATAAAAAGAGGGCGAAACAAAACCTTAGTAACTCTTGCATCGCTCGTTTTGGCTGTATTTCTTTCGATAATAGCAACAACACTTATATCGAATTTGGTTGCGGGATATATCGTAAAACTTGTGCAGCTAATGTTTGATTTTTCAAAGATTTCTGAGAAGATACCGAGCATGGCAAATATTTTATACGCATTCTCCGATGCTATAATTTCGCCGTTACTCTTTTTCTTTGTTTTCCTGTTAATGAGAATTATAATAGCAATCGTTGTTAAAATCGTTTACAAGGCTAATGAAAAAAAGCGTGATAATAGACGCTACGAGAGCGAGGACGCTCCTAAATACAAGAGAAATCCAAGACTCACAAACGGATTGCTCGGTGCGCTTTGCGGATTTTTGGTAATGGTAATCTGCTTATCTCCTATAATGGGAACCTTAAAGGTTGCCACGGGAGCCTTTAAGAGCCTAAATGAATCCAAGGGACTTTTCAGTATTAAAATAAAGGAAAGCGCAGTTAATTATTTTGACAAATGCTCAAATGATTTTGTAGGAAGTATTCTTTACTATTCGGGTGGAGTTGCCATATATAAGGCGTCCGCTACGTCCAAGCTAAACGATAATTATTTTGGACTTGAGCGAGAGATTGACAACACCTTTAAAACGGTGGGAAATCTTCTTTCGATGAATAGAATTCTTAATAACCTTGACGCCTCAACAGAGGAGGAGCGCCAAATGCTTAAAAATTTGGGCTCGGACGTTAACGAGGCGGAAACGCTTAAGGCGGCAACGGCGGATATGCTTCCCGCTATTTCTAAAAAATGGCTTAATGATGAGGATTACGAGGGCTTTAAGAAGCCTAAGGTAAACAAGGTTTCGGAGTCTATATTCGATAAGATGCTTTACGTTTGCAAGTCAAGCACTCCCGACACCGTTGGAGCAGATCTTTCAACGCTGCTCAACGTTTATCTTATAGCGCACGAAAACGGAATACTCGTTTCCGAGAATTATAAGGAAATGATAGAAAGGGCGAAATCCACGGGAGCATTTGATTTAATTAAAAAGGAATTAAACAAAAATCCGCGTATGGCAAGTATTTCGGGCGATATCGATACAATGGGAATGAAGTCTATTGCAACGGCTATTCAGACCTTCAACTTTGAAAATTATGAATCGCTTATGGGTAATATGACCGATATTCTTAACAATGCGGCGAAGCTTAACGATCAGGAGCAGCTCGATTACGTATCGAATTTGGCTAAGGATTATATCAATAAGTACGGTATTGATATCGGCGATGATATTGTTGATGAGATAGCCGAAAGACTTATTGACGAGGTTCTTGATAATAAATCCACGGTTACCATCGACCAAATTAAGGAATTCTGGGATAAGTATTCGGTTAAGAGCAATAATAGCTCGTCGAGCAATAGTAGTAATAGCGGTAATAGCAGTAACAATAGCTCGTCTACACCAAGTATTCCGTCTATTGATGAGGATATCGACTTTAATACTCCAACGGTCGAGCCCGATGTCGACGTTGATGCTCCGGTTGAAAATCCCGATATCGACAATCCTAACGTCGACGATCCAAGCTACGAGGAATATCCCGAGGGAGATGACTTAACGGGCGACGAGTGGGAGGATATAGGTGGCGAGCAATACGGTGACCCGACCACGAACGACCCATATTATTATTAAGCATCTAAATGCTTTAGTGTAAATCAGTAAAAAATTAAATGATTTGGTGGCAGGAATGAATATAGAATTATTAATTGCCTACATAGCAAAGGGCTTAACACTTCTTATAAGCATAATTTTATACATCTATCTTTTTTCTGCGGTTATCCCGAATTTCATTATGAAGCTTAGACTTAAAAATGAAAATACTCGTGATAGAGGCTTAAAAAAGCTTAGATATCCAAACGGAAGATGTGTGCTTTACGAAACTGAATTAACTATTAGAAAATATATTAGCAGCTACGCCTTATACACCGAGGACGGCTATAAGTACATTAAGTGCAAGGCGGTTAATGGCGTAAGCGTTCTTCGCTACGATATATATGCGTTTGACGTAAGAAATAAGCTTATAGACGTTATCGCTATAAGCGAGGTTCTCGGTGCGGACGATTATACCGAGTCGGTACCGCTTCCGCCCGATACCTCCTACGTAAGATTCGTTTTACGTAAGGCGGACGATAAATATTATTCAAATCAAATTTTGCTTGATTATTCTCCGTCACGCTACGTAGTATGCGCAATTGTGGTTGCTATTGCAACGGCAATTGAGGCGTTGCTTATGTACGTATTGACTGCGGATATTCTTTTAAACGGACTTAGATTAAAAATTCAGCTTGCAGGTGCGTTTAATATGTTAGTGGCGATATTTGTTATATCCCTTCTCGTTGCGGGACTTACGGTTCTCGCTTACCGTAGACATTGTAAAAAGGTGGTAAACAGATGAGTAGCTTGCAGATAATTTCAAAGGGAACCTATAAGGGCGTTAACGAAAAGGCGTTTCCAATTGAGGTCAAGGAGTACGTTCTTGCACGTGAGAATGGCAAGAAATGCTTGCTCTTAAGATTTTTTAATACATCGGAAATAAACGTTACCTCGTTAACCTTTTGGTTGATACAAAAAAATTCCTACGGCGTGGAAATTCGTAAGAAAAAGCTTACGCTCGATGGAATTTATGCACTCTCCAAAGCCTTCTTTGCTCCCTCAAATTGCTTTTTCCTTGATGAGGAATGTGTTGATTTTGAGGTCGAGATGGTCTCGGCGTTGTCAGGAGAGTACGAGTATAGGGCGGTAAACGGCGAAGGAATCGTGGGATATCCAATCGATTTAAATAAAACTATAGTGGTTAAAAGAAAGCCCTATTGCATACAGCGCACAAAGCTTAATAAAAAGGCTAAGCGAATGGGATTAATACTTTTCTTAGCGGTGTTCCTTATTGCTATGGCAATTATATGGCCGTTCTTTACAGAAGGAGTTTTGCCATTCGTTATAAATGCCTTGAAAATCGGCTGGGAAATATTGAAAAGAGCATGGGATAGCTTTTTAAATATGATGGGCGATGTATTTGCAGAGCTTTTTGGCGGTAAAGCTTAAAACATTAGGAGAGTAGTATGTTAAAGCATAAGAGCATAATTGATAGGCTTAGTGAAGCCCAAAAAATAAAGATACTTACCGACGTAAGATGTCTTTCAAATGATGAATATGCAAAGCTTGGCGCTCCTTCCTTTAAGCTTTTAAGCGTTGAAGGCTACGGCAAGGAGAATTACCCAAGCCCGAGAGCATTGGCGAATTCTTGGAATTTAAGCGTTATTTCGGAGGTCGCCGCAGATATGGCGGTTGGACTCTCCACAGAGGGCGCAAGCACAGTATCCGTTCCAAGCCCGATAGCAAAGCTAAATCTTTCGGATAAAGCAATATCCGAGGACCCATATATTGCTTCAAAGGTTAGCGCCCAATATGCAAGTGCTATAGGCAATACCGGTGCGGGTATAATAATCGACGGTGCGTATCTTGACGAGGATGACGCTTCAAAATTAGATAAGAAGCCCGATTCGAGGCTTATTAATGAATTTATCGTAAGACCTATTCAAAGGGTTAGCGAAAATGGCAAATGCAACGGAATTACGGCAAGCTCGGATATCGACGTTAGATATTATGAAAGCGTTAACAGCGATATCGTGGATAAGCTTACCGCAGCAGAGAACGCACCCTACGTTCTTTGTAAAAACATTATTCCCGAGGATACCGTTGCGAGAATAGTTAGGGGACATATCTGCCTTGACGGCTCGGAATTGGCACTAAAGGCGGCAATTGATAAATATCGACGCTTGAAAAATGATATCGCTAAGGGCAAGGTAAGCGTTTGCGAGCTTGAAGCGGAGATAGAAAGTGGAAACGCATTTCCTCCCGAAAAAATCGACGAGGCGGTTGATAAGGTTATTGAGTTCGCCTGCGAATGCACGAGAGGGTATAAGGGTAAGCTTGTGTCATATACGCCAAGCCCGACAATTGCAAAGAATGCCGCTTACGAATCCACAGTGCTTTTGAAAAACGATAGAGGCGTTTTGCCTCTAAGAGCGGGCGCTACTATTGGAATAGTTGGCGATATTCTTATAAATTATAGCGGTAACGAGGGCGATAATTCCTCCAAGATAAACGCTATAGAAAATTACGTACGTAATCAAGGCGGCTCTTATATGGGCTTCTGCCGAGGCTACTCGATGTGTGAGGATAGAAGCGAAAGCCTATTGCCCGAGCTTGGCACGGCTCTTGCAAGCGTTGAGGCTGTTTTGGTATTTATGGGTACCAATCCTCAGAAGGAGGAGCGTATGATAAAGGCTCAAAATCTTTATCTTCCTGCAAATCAGCTTGCCGCGCTTAGCAGAATAAGGGCTATGGGCAAAAAGGTAATTGCCGTGGTTTCAAGCGACATTTCGTTTGACGTTACCTTTGACGGTCTTGTGGATGCGTTGCTCGTTGCTCCGTTAAATACAACCTACGGCGCACAGGCGGCTATCGATATTATTTTGGGTAAGTCCGCACCAATAGGAAAGCTTGCAAGCACGCTTTACCGTGAAACCGAATTGATAGATAAAAAGCAACGCTATTATCTTAATTTACCCAACGCGCGTGTTGGCACGTTTTTAGGCTACAGATATTACGATACCGCAGGCTATGAGGCGGCGTATCCCTTTGGATTTGGTATTTCCTACGCTAAATTCCATTATTCAAGCCTTTCGGTGCAGGGCAATAATGTAGTCTTTACCGTTAAAAACAAGGGTAAAATCGTTGCCGCAGAGATAGTTCAGCTTTATATCGGATTAAATAAATCCAAGAGATTAAGACCAAAGAAGGAGCTTATCGGATTTCAGCGGATAACGCTTCAGCCGAATTCCTCAATAACACTTTCGATTCCGCTTGATAATTTGGAAAGATTTGACGGCGTAAGCGATAAATGGTGCTTAGAGCAGGGCGAATACCTGCTTTACGTTGGAACCTCTGTAAGCGATATAAAGCTTTGCGCTAAGGTTACGCTTGGCAACGCGGCTCTTGAAGCGCAGGAGGAGCGTGCATCGGATTATTTACAGTCCGAAACTAATATTATTTCAGATGGATTTACATTGGAGGCAGATTATAAGCTTATGAAAAGAAATGCAAGAAATATAATTTTTGGTATTGGCTCATTGTGCTTGTCTATTGCGATGTTTTTGTTCTCGATTTTGTCGGGAAGCGTAGGAATATTCCTTATCGTAATTGCGTCTATTCTTGCAATTGCAGGCGTTTCCTTCTTTATTCTTGAGGGCTTTGACAGAAGCAAGCTTCACAAGAGTGAGCGAGAAAGGATAAATAACGCAAACAAGGAAGCCTTTAAGGATGCAGAGGAAATTTCCGAGTTCTCTGCGGCTAAGGTTTTTGCAGATGAGTTTGATAAGGTTGGCGTTGCTCAAAAGAAGGCGCAGGCTCCCGTTCAAGCTAAGGCAGATAATTATCTTGAATATGTAAATCAACATCTTACCTTTAAGGATGCCGCAGAGCAGTTTATTGCCTTTGCCGCTTCACGTGGATATAAGTTTGAGGAGAACTCCGCAAGAGAGATATTTGCGGCTATGTCCGCTTCAAGACTCGTTATAACCAAGGGTATGTCAAGCGATGCCTTTGCCGCAGCTATCAGAGTTATTGCAGAGTATTTCGGAACGAATGCGGTTATCGACGTTGTTGATTATTCTTATACCAACGATAACGCTGCTCTTTATAAAACGGTTGCGGGAGCAAAGCAAAAAACCGCCCTTACAAGCGTTATCGAGCGTTCAAGCGAGGCTAAGGAGAAGGTACATATTGCGGCGCTTAGCGAGGTTACTCTTGCCGAGATGTCAAACTATTTCGTACCGTTTTCAAGATATATTCGCAACCCGAGAAACGCAACGGTTATAGAAGCCGTTAACGAGAGCGGAGAGAGCGTTAAGCTTAAGCCCTCCGAGAACATTTGGTTCTTCCTAAATCTTCGTATGGGCGAGAGCCTTAAGAACATTCCTTCTTATATCTCCGAGCTTGCATCGGTTATTAAGATGGATTATAGCGGAACGGTTCCCGTAAGACTTTCCACCTCGGTTGAGCAGTTTAACTACTATCAGTTCGACTTTATACTCGATAAGATAAAGCTTAACAACGGTATCGCAGAGGATAATTGGAAGAAGATAGATGCGCTTACAGATTTTATAAAGCTAAGCACACCCTATACCTTGAGCAACAGAGTTTGCATTGCTATCGAAAGATTTTATGCGGTGTTCAACGCTTGCGGCGGAGATGTGAATAATGCACTTGACAGAGCGTTGAGCGCAAGAGTTATTCCCTCGGCGGTGGTTGCTCTTAACGGAGTTGAAAATACCGATAATAAGAACCTTTCCGAAAAGCTTGAAAATATCTTTGGCGAGGATAATATTGAGGCTTCGCACGCCGCAATCAGAGCCTCCGGCACGACTGTGCTTTAAAAAATAACGGTAAATAAGGAGAAGACAACAGATGTTAGACATGGTTCGCCGCTTTGGCGTTTTGGCGTTACAGCTGTCGTATGAGGATATTTTGGCGTTCTTTGCCTCCGAGTCGGCAATAATAATATATGTCTTTGTTATTCTTGCTATAATTTCCGTTTTAGTCGTAGCGGTGGTTTTGGCGCGTAAAAAGGATAACACCTCGGCAGAGGGTGCTTCGCTTGAGAGCTCGGATGATGTTGTGGTAATAGACCAAGGCAGTACATCAAAAAAGAATGATGACGTAGTAACCGAGCGCTTTTGTATGCTAAGCGCAATAGACAGAAAGCGCAACGAGTACGGACATTCAAGCTATAAGCAAAACGTAACGCTTGAGGAGTTTTGCGATAATTTTAGAAATTATGCGGCA
>JAZRAJ010000116.1:0-36979 GCA_045634485.1 Eubacteriales bacterium
AATAGCACTCAAAGAATCAAGCGAAACTGGCTATTGGCTTGAACTTTTACATAGAACGAATTACATCGATGATAAGCAATATAAACTTCTTTCTGATAAGTGTGCTTCGATTCGTGTTATGCTAATTGCATCTTGCAAAACCGCAAAGGAGAATAGACAATGAAACATTTTAAATTGTTGTGCCTTATAATATCTCTAATATTGCTTGTTTGTGCCTTTACATCTTGCCACCAAACGCCTGCTGAAGATTGGGAATTACCCAGCGAGGATTGCGTAATGATCTACACCATATCTGAAAACGAATATATTCGTATTCTATGTAATAGTGATTCTGAATTTAATCACTACGGCGAATGGGTAAAGGGAGATAGAACAGACGCGGTTTATTTGGAGCACTACGTTAAACCATCGACAGGTGGCGACGGTGGACTTGTTTGTGATATTGAAATATTTGATCCAACTGAAAAAGAACATATTCATTCAAGCTCCTGCAACCACACGTACAGCTTTGAGAAAGGCGCTATGAATTCGTCCTATCTTATCAATCCCAAAACCGAAGAAAAAATTCCGATTACGTTTTCTATTGATAAGAACGTGAATTTTTATTTCAGTTGGGTATCTCAAATCTATCTTGATTTTTTCAACACGGATAATAATATTTACAAAGAAGAATCTCAAAACTTTTGGTATGATTTTGAAACACAAAAGGGAGAGTGGATCGTGAATGACAAGGTGGTTCCTATCCGAATGGAATTCAAAGGAATAACTCCACAAAAGATTACACTTTATATCTACGATGTTTCAGAAGATGTAAATACAAATCGCTATATTCTTACTGCAAGTGGGGAAATCACAGATAAAAACACATTTATCAGTACAGAAATAAGTGGAACGATGTTCTATGAAGGCTCGGTTCAAGAATTGAAGATTGTTAGAATGCCAAAGGCGTAGAGTTCAAATCCCGTAAGCACTCCGCCGAAAATATCTTTTTTATAGCCCTTACACAAAAAACGACAGGTTTCGACCTGTCGTTTTTTTTAACTAAATCCGCCTCGTCGCAATAAATCCACCTGCGGTGGATAAAATCACTTTGTGATGAAATCTTGCTTCGCAAGGTTAAAAAGAGGCGGATTTAATTTCATCTGAAGCCGCAGGCTGAAGATTTCATCCGAACAATGTGGGGATTTCATCGTGCAACGCACGATTTCATTATCTATTTAAGTTCAACTAATTATTAATTACTTTGCTTTTTTGAAAAATCTTTTTATGACAAGCACTACGATTATTCCAAGGATTGGGAAGATTGCGGTTACGAGCATACCGACCTTTAGTCCCACCTGCTCGGCGGTAATGTTTAAGGTTCTACCGAGGTCTGTAGCAAAGCTTGTTGCTGACACCTTATCAACGACTATTCCAAGCAATTGCGGAGATAGTGACGCACCAAAATCGCCTCCTGACGCCATTAAAGCAAAGGCGGCAACTCCTGCATTTGGTATATTTTCCTCCATCATTATAAGGGTTCCGGGCCATAGCATCGAGGTGCAAAGGCCTGTCATTATACACGCTATAAACGAAATAACAACGCTTTGCGAAAGCCCTGCCGTTATATAACAAATTGCGGCGCAAATCATGCTTATAAGTAGCGTGCGAATTATATTTTTGCCGAATTTTGCGTAGGAAATTCTTGCAATTCCAAGGAGTATCGCAAACATAGCCGCACCTAAAACATCGCCTATTACCTTGCTTATCCCGAGAGCGTTTTCCATATATGTGGATATCCAATTGCTCATAGCGTTTTCCGAGCAGCTGCCAAAGAATATGCAAGCAACGCAAAGCGCAAGCCCAATCGCTCTGCGCTTAGTATCGCCGTAGGAATTTGATTTTTCGGCATCATTATTTAGGCTCGGCATTGGCGACAGCATAAACATTACGGCGGCAACAAGAGGTAAAAGCGCTAAGAATATTATTAAATACATCCAATTATTAGCGCCGAATATTTTTAAAAACGCCGTGCTTAAAATAATCATCGTAAAGGTTCCAAATGCGTATAGCGAATGCAGGAGGCTCATATCCCTTTGCGGATTGTCTGATGGAATTGCAGCTATTACGGGACTTAAGAGAACCTCCGAAAGTCCTGCAGAGATTGAAAATATAACCGTTCCAATGAGCAAGCCTATATATGCTATATTTGGAAAAAACGTGGGGATTAAAGCGTATGTAATCAATCCGAGTGCCGTTGCTATCGGCATTATTCTAACCGTTATTTTTGCATTAAAATGCTTTGAAAACGCCGTAAACAAAAGGTCGACACCAAGCTGAGTAAAGAAGTTTACCAAAACCAACGTGCCAAGTAGGGTGTAAGAAATTCCGTACAGCTCCCTAAAGGTTACAAACAGAATCGGTGGTACGCAAAATATCGACGACATTGTAAAATACGCCGTGTAGCACGCAAGCTTGGTTGTTTTAAAATTCAAATTTGACATTAATTTTCTAATCCTCTCAAAAACTCTGCCGTCTCTTCCCTGCTTTTAAAAATCACTATATTTTTATCGTTGTACCTTTCCAAAAGCATTAAAATCTGCGGTCTTCGATTATCGTTAAAGGTTGCCGCAAACTGCATAAACTCGGGGTCCTCCTCGGTTTCTATCCAAGGTATATCGGTTCTTTGCTTTCCACGCCTTGCTCTTATTCCGCTAAGGCAGACGTCGGCGGGATAATCAAGGAATATCACTGTGTCACACTTTGACATACGAAGCTCCATCGTCGAACTAAAATTACCGTCTACTATCCATTCATCCTTTGCTAATACCTCGTTTAAGCGTTCAAGAAAAATACTTTTTTCGACCGTAGTTTTATCTGCGTTCCAAAATAGCATATCAAGATGATATAGCGGTATATTCGTTTTATTGTGCAGATCCCTTGAAAAGGTACTTTTTCCGCTACCGGGACAGCCTATAACCATAATTCTTTTCATTTTTACCTCATTCTTATGGGGGATTCAATCATTTTTGAGTACTTAAATTAACTTAATTTAGGCTCGTAATTTTTTATAATTTCAAGAATATCACTCTCGTACACGTTGCCTCCGAGGACATCGCCGTTTGGCGAAAAGGATGCACAACGAACGTCGCACTCGTCATCCACATATGGGTTTATCGGCATACTCTCGGCAAAATATTCCGAGAGATATTTAAGCGCATTACCCTCGGGGAAAATAACGTTGCCCTCTCCTATTGGAAGTCCTAAATCCGAAAGGCTATAGAGAATTTCACGAGTTTTTCTATTATATATATTATCATCCGAGCGGCTTACAAGCCAAGCGGGCTGAAGCGTGACGGTAAGACCGCACTCCTTTGCCTCAATCGCAAAGCGTCTTACGATATCAAGCGGAATAGTTTCCTGATGAAAGGCATCAACCGATAATCTAAGGTCGGTTACACCACACTCATAGAGTTGATGCGCAACCTCGTGCATCTTCTCGACACTCCTTGAAAAATATCCGTTGGTTATAACCTGTCGCTTGGGGATATTTAGCAGACTTGCCATACTCATAATGGCATATACCGTTTCGGGATATAAAAGCGGCTCTCCACCAAAGGTCATTAAGGTTTTTATATCGTATTCAGAAGCAATTTTTTGAACCGCCTCGACGGCAATTTTTGCATCAATGCTCTCTCCGCAGCCGCTATGCTCGCCCTCGGAGCAATGCTTGCATCTGCCCGTGCAGGCGTTGGTTATTACGAACTCTATTTTACTTAAATTTTTAAGATAGCGATTCATATAATATCCTTAATTTTAATTATTTTCTATATTATATCACTGTAAAAATACCTTGTCAAGGCAAAAGCACCGTATAAATTTTATCTTTTTCCAATATACTTTTTATAAGCGTTATTTTTAGGAGAAATTATGAAACGTTCATTAAAGCATTGGCAAATTATCGGCTTTATTTTTACCGCAATTGTGGGTACGCTACTGCACTTTTTATACGATTGGCTTTCGGAGTCTATCTTGATTGCTCCCTTTTCAAGCGTTAACGAATCAACCTGGGAGCATATGAAGCTTTTATTTTGGCCAACGTTTATTTTTGCGATAGTGCAAGGAATTTTATTTAAGGAGCGAAAGGATTTTTGGTGCGTTAAGCTACGTGGTATTCTTTTGGGGCTCATATTAATCCCAATCATTTTTTACACTTACAACGGTGTTATCGGCAAATCTCCCGATTGGCTAAATATCACTATTTACTTTATCTGCGCCGCAGCTGCCTATCTTTACGAGATTCAACTTTTTAATAGCAATCGCATCCTCTGTAAAGCACCGAAACGAAGCCTTGCAATTCTTTGTCTCATCGCCCTGCTCTTTATCATTTTTACCTTTGCAACACCCGAAATAGACATTTTTAAGGATCCGATAACAAATCAATACGGTATATAAAATCAGCCGATGAGAGCTTTACCTCCCATCGGCCGATTTTATTTATTTAATTTTTCTTCCGTCAGAAAATGCCTTACCAACCCTTTCACCAAAGCTCCAATATACGTGTGTTGCGCTATCGTAAATTATCGGTTGAAGCTTTTTTGCATCTATCTTACCGTTTTCGTCAAGCACGCCCTCGTCGGCGCTAACGTTTACTATCTCGCCAATGCAAATTCCATCCTCATTAAATTTAATAAGCCTACACTCAACCGTCATCGGAAGCTCATTGATTATCGGTGCGTTTACAAGCTCACTTTTAGTTGCGTGAAAGCCTGCCTTAGAGAATTTATTCGGCTCGTCGTTTGCCGACACTATACCAACAAGTCGCAAGCGGCAACCGTATCTACCGTTGCAAAGCTTACGGTAAAGGCTTTAGTCTTTTTTATATTCTCGGTTGTTTTATGATCGTCGGCAAGACAAACCATAACCTGATTAGTATCGTAAATCCCACCCCAAGCCGCATTCATTGCGTTGGGCGCTCCGTTTTCGTCATATGTGCCAACAATAAGCACAGGCATTGGATAAAGCCAATTTTTTACACCAAAATTTTTACGCATTTTTTAAAAAATTCCTTTCAAAGCATTATTGCATTATTTTAAAGCATTATTACTGTTTTATCATATAATAAATTTTTTCAAGCTCGGCAGCGCTCATAAGCCTTGGGACGGGATAGAGCGGATTTGCCTCTCGCTCGGCGTGTCGTGCCAGTTCGTTTATATCCGCCTTGTTGATAAATTCAAGCTTGCTTGGGATATTCATTCGAGCATTCATATCCTTAATTGCTTGAATAAACGCTCTCGCCCCTGCCTCATGCGTGTCACTCTCCTTTGCTACACCAACTGCAACGGCAAGCTCGTGAAGGCTTTTATGTGCGCTACTGCCGTAGGCCTCCAAAACGTACGGCATAATTACCGCATTTGCAAGTCCGTGCGGAGTATCGTATCTGCCACCAAGCGAATGTGCAATTGCGTGAATGTAGCCTACATAGGATATCGAAAAGGCTATTCCCGCATTATATGAGGCGAGCAGCATATTCTCTCTTGCCGTATGGTCGTTGCCGTTAGTATACGCCTTTTCGATATTTTCAAATATCATTTGGGTAGCCTTTAGGGCAAGGCGTCGGCTTTTTTGTGTAGTCGAGTGCCCTATATACGCCTCAACCGCATGAGTTAACGCATCCATTCCCGTGGTTGCGGTTAGATGCGGTGGCAAGGAATAGGTAAGCCTTGCATCAAGCACCGCATAATTCGGTATAAGTGGAAAACTCATCAAAGCGTACTTTTTATGCCTTTGAGGCTCGGATATAACCGCGGCAAGCGTTACCTCGCTTCCTGTTCCCGCAGTTGTAGGAATAGCCACGAGCGTGGGAAGCTTTTTTGTAATTTTTAATACACCGCCAAGTCGGTCTACGCTTTTTTTAGGGTACGCCACTCTTGCTCCGATTGCCTTTGCGCAATCAATAGGCGAGCCACCGCCAATGGCTATTATAGCGCTACAATGATTTTCGTTGTAAAGCATCAAGCCCTCCTCAACGTTATCAACTGTTGGATTTGGCTTGGTTTTATCATAAATTACGTAGGATATTTCTTTTTGCTCTAACGATGCCCGAACACTATCTGGAAGTCGCCTTGAAACAATTAGCACGGAGCGGATATTCTCCTTAGCAAGTGCATCTCCCACCGCCTCGCAGGAGGATAAAATATTCGGCTCTCGATACGGCAAGAACGGAGTCGCCAAGCGAAATGCAAATTGAAAGGCTCTGCATCCGATTTTCTTTAATATAAGCATAGATAACCTCAAAGTCAAATTATATATTAATTATAGCATAAAGCAATGAAAATATCAAGAATCTTTATGTCGGCAAGGTGCAATAATATTGAAAAAATTAAAAATATTTTTATATATAATATAATAACTATTAATTGACTTTATATTTAATTTATGGTATAATTATTAGTAGTGAAAATCACTGTCAATAAAATATGTTAAAAAACGTTACTTAAAAAATCAAGGGAGAATTATTATGAAAGACTACAAGAACGTTATTATCTTCGACCATCCGCTTATCCGACACAAGATAGCCCTTCTTCGTGATGAAAAAACGAGTATGAAGGAATTCCGTGAGCTTGTTGAGGAAATCACAACTCTTATGACCTACGAAAGCTTGAAGGATGGTGTTCCCACCACCGAAATCGAGGTTAAAACCCCTCTTGAGGTTTGTACGCAGAGAGTTGTTGCCGACAATTCTATCGTTATCGTTCCGATTCTTCGCGCAGGACTTGGTATGGTAAACGGAGTACACGTTCTATTCCCCTCCGCA
Source organism: Eubacteriales bacterium (assembly GCA_045634485.1). Taxonomy (GTDB): domain Bacteria; phylum Bacillota; class Clostridia; order Oscillospirales; family CAG-272; genus HGM12713. The sequence goes on from JAZRAJ010000116.1 coordinate 6,797, forward strand.
AAGGTTGGACACATCGGTATGTACCGTAATGAGGAAACCTTAGAGCCCGAAACCTACTACTGCAAGCTTCCCGTTGGAATTGAGGAAAAGCTTGTCGTTATCGTTGACCCTATGCTCGCAACGGGCGGTAGCGTTAGTGATGCTATTCAGCTTTTAAAGGAAAAGGGCTGCAAGCACATTAAGTTCATGGCAATAATCGGTGCACCCGAGGGTATCTCCCGCGTTGCAGAGGCTCATCCCGACGTAGATATTTACGTTTCAACAGTTGACAGATGCTTAAACGAAAACGGCTACATTCTCCCCGGTCTTGGAGATGCAGGCGACCGTCTTTTCGGTACTAAATAATTAAGTAAAAAATAAAAATTATATAAATTTTAAAGGAGAAACATTATGAAAATCACTGAAATTCTTTCAAAATGCGATCATACTCTTTTGGCACAGGGTGCTACTTGGGCAGAAATTAAGGCAGTTTGCGATGACGGTATCAAATACGGTACTGCATCTGTATGTATCCCCGCTTCTCACGTAAAGCAGGCTAAGGAATACGTTGGCGACAAGCTTGCTATCTGCACCGTTATCGGCTTCCCCAACGGCTACTCCACCGCCGCTACAAAGGTTTTTGAGTGCAAGGACGCTTTGGCAAACGGCGCTGATGAAATTGATACAGTTATTAACATAGGTCACTTAAAGGATAAAAAGTACGATGAAATTCTCGACGAGCTTAAGGCTTTGAAGGAGGCTTGCGGCGAAAAGATATTAAAGGTTATCATTGAAACCTGCTTACTTACAGATGACGAGAAGATTAAAATGTGCGAAATCGTAACCGCTTCGGGCGCAGACTTTATTAAGACCTCCACAGGCTTCTCCACCGCAGGTGCTACCCGCGAGGACGTTGCTCTCTTTGCAAAGCACATCGGCAAGGGAGTACAGATTAAGGCAGCGGGCGGTATTTCCTCCTTGGCAGATGCAGAGGACTTTATTAACCTCGGCGCTACCCGTCTTGGAACAAGCCGTATCGTAAAAATTGCTAAAAACGAAGAAAGCAATTCTGCGTATTAATTTACCCAAATCAACCAAAACTAACATAACTAAAAGGAGATAAAATTATGGCTAATACAGCTCACATCAAGGCAAATCCTACTGATTTCGCAAAAACAGTATTGATGCCCGGAGATCCTCTCCGCTCTAAGTTTATAGCTGAAACCTTTTTGGAGAACCCTAAGCTCGTTAACAACGTACGCGGTATTCAGGGCTACACAGGTACCTACAAGGGAGTCCCGATAACCGTTATGGCGAGTGGAATGGGTATGCCCTCCATAGGCATTTACTCCTACGAGCTTTACAACTTCTTCGGAGTTGAAAATATTATAAGAATTGGCTCTGCAGGTTCAATTTCCGAGAACGTTAACCTTCGTGACGTAATCATCGGTATGGGCGCTTGCACAAACTCCTGCTACCAGAGCCAGTACAACCTTAACGGTAACTACGCTCCTATTGCAGACTTTGAGCTTCTCTCTCACGCAGTTGAGGAGGCAAAAAAGGTTGGCGTAAACTATCACGTTGGTAACCTCCTTTCTTCCGACATCTTCTATCACGCAGACCCCGACTTCAACGACGGTTGGAGAAGGATGGGCGTATTAGGTATTGAGATGGAGGCTGCCGCTCTTTATATGAACGCTGCCGTTGCAGGCAAGCGCGCACTTGCTATCTGCACTGTTTCCGACCACATTTTGCGTGGCGAGGCATTGGATGCTGACGCTCGTCAGAATTCCTTTACCGATATGATGAACATAGCTCTCAACGTGGGGGTAGCAATGTCATGACGCGCCGTGTATTTGTAATCGTACTTGATTCCTTTGGAATCGGCGCCGCTCCCGATGCCGCAAGCTTTGGCGACGCAGGCGCTAACACCTTGGCAGGTGTTAACAAAACCGGCATTTTAAATATTCCCAATATGACCGCTATGGGTCTTGGAACTATTGATGGCGTTGACTGTCTTGATAAGCCCGAGGCTCCCACCGCCACCGTTGCTCGTCTTCAGGAGCGTAGCATGGGTAAGGACACAACCACAGGTCACTGGGAAATGGCGGGAATTATTTCGGAATCCCCCATGCCCACCTTCCCCAACGGCTTCCCAAAGGAATTAATTGAAGCATTCGAAAAGAAGGTTGGCAGAAAAGCTCTTTGCAACCTTCCCTACTCGGGAACTGACGTAATCCGTGATTACGGTAAGGAGCAGGTTGAAACCGGAGCGCTTATCGTTTATACCTCTGCGGATAGCGTATTCCAGATTGCCGCTCACGAGGACGTTGTATCGGTTGAGGAGCTGTACGAAATCTGCCGCACCGCACGTGAGATGCTTAGCGGAGAGTACGGCGTTGGACGTGTTATCGCTCGTCCCTTCGTTGGAACCTACCCCGACTACAAGCGCAGTGAGAACCGCAAGGACTTCTCTCTCGTTCCTCCCAAGGATACTATGCTTAACGACCTTTCAAAGAAGGGCTATGACGTTATCGGCGTTGGCAAGATTGGCGATATCTTCGCTATGTCGGGCTTAACCGAAACTCATCCCACTCATAACAATACCGAGGGTATGGCTAAGGCACTTGAGCTTATTGATAAGGACTTCAACGGTCTTTGCTTTGTAAACCTCGTTGACTTTGATATGAAGTACGGTCACCGTCAGGATGCAAACGGCTACGCAAATGCTCTTAACGAGTTTGACTCTTGGCTTACTAAGGCGCTCCCCCTCCTTAAGGAGGATGACGTGCTTATAGTTACCGCAGACCACGGCTGTGACCCCACCGACGAAAGCACCGACCACACCAGAGAGTACGTGCCCTTCTTGATGTACGGAAAATCTATTCCCGCAAAGAACCTCGGCACAATCTCGGGCTTTGATTACATCAATCGCACGGTTTGCGATTTGTTGGAAAACAATTGAGGTAAGCATATGAACAACGAAACTGTTTCAATGCTTGTAAAAAAAGCAAATGAAGCAAGAGCAAAAAGCTATTGCCCCTACTCCGGATTCGCGGTAGGGGCGGCGTTGCTCTGCTCCGATGGCACTATTTATACCGGCGCAAATATTGAAAACGCATCCTATACTCCCACCATATGCGCAGAGAGAGTTGCGTTTTTCCAAGCCGTACATAACGGACACCTTGATTTTACCGCTATCGCTATCGTAGGCGGTCCCAAGGGCTCTGAAATCAGTACTATTTGCACGCCCTGCGGCGTTTGCCGTCAGGTTATGAGCGAATTTTGCAAGGGGGATTTTAATATCATCCTCAGTGACGGTAAAACCGACAGTGTATTCACCTTAGACGATATGCTCCCCCACAGATTTTCTCTTTAATTTTGCCCCACCAACACAAAAGAAAGGAACAAACATCGACAATGTTTGAAGCAATACAAGAACTGATTCTGCAATATCCGCGCATAATAATTCACCGTCACAAAAATCCCGACGGCGATGCGTTAGGCTCACAGTTCGGACTTAAGCAGATCTTAACGGACACATTCCCCGACAAGGAAATACTTGCCGTAGGAGATATGACTCCGCGCTATGCTTTTATGGCAACCTCTCCTTTGGATGAAATTGACGATTCTGCGTACGAGGGGGCACTTGCTATAGTGCTTGACACCTCTGCAAAGGCGCTTATAAGCGACGAGCGCTACGCAACTGCAACCGCTACGGCAAGAATCGACCACCATATTTTTTGCGAGGAAATTACCCAGGTTGAGATAACAGACACCTCGTTTGAAAGCTGCTGCTCTATGATTGCGGCTATGGCTATGGAATGTGGCTATACGGTATCTCCCGAAGCCGCAAAGTCGCTCTACACGGGTATGATCACCGACTCGGGAAGATTTAGATACGATTCCACCTCGGCACAGACCTTCCGCTTGGCATCATTTTTAATGGAGCGTAAGTTCAGTACAAACGATATTTATCAAAACCTTTATGCGGACGAGCTTTCCTCTATTCAGCTTCGTGCAAAATTTACCCTTAAAATTCAAACCACCCCCCATCGCGTGGCTTACATTTACACCCCCTTTGAGGAGGCGCAGAGCTACGGCGTTGACAATTTCACGCTTTCACGCGGAATGGTTAACACGATGTCGGAAATTCGTGGAATTGACACTTGGGTAAACTTTACCGAAACCGAAAATAGCGTATTGTGCGAAATTCGCTCCAACCGCTACAACATCAACCCCATCGCCGTAAAGTACGGCGGCGGAGGTCATCAAAAGGCAAGCGGTGCTACACTCAAGGACAAGGATGAGGCTATGGCTCTTCTCGCCGACCTAAATTCTCTTGCGGAGGAAAACGTATGAATAACGTAAAAATGGCACGCGAGGTGCTTGATACAATAAAGCAATACGATAAAATCATCATTTTCCGTCATTTTAGACCCGACGGAGATTGCGTAGGCTCCTCCAAGGGACTTCATCGCATTTTGTCGCTTACCTTCCCCGAAAAGGAGATAATTCTTCAAAACTGTGATTTCTCGGACTATTTAGCCTTTCTTGGCGGAGAGCCCGAGATAAAGGATGACGACTACTACGCAGATGCATTGGGAATCGTGGTTGACACCGCTACCAGCAATCGCATCTCAAATCAAAAATACAAGCTTTGCAAATATTTAATTAAGATTGACCACCATATTCCCGTGGAGGATTACGGAAATATCAACTGGGTTGAGGACGAGCGTTGCTCGGCTTGCGAGCTTATTACCTCATTCTACGATGCGCTTAAGGACGAGCTTAAGATTGACACTGAGGCGGCAACGTATCTTTATGCAGGTATGGTAACCGATTCGGGCAGATTTAGGTTCCGCTCTGTTTCAGGCGATTCCTTGCGTCTTGCAGGACTTTTGCTTGACCAAGGTGTTGATACCGACCGTCTTTACGCAAACCTTTATATGAAGGAATTTGCAGAGTTTAAATTCCACGGCTATGTTCTTAATCACATTAAAATTACCGAAAACGGTGTGGCTTATCTTTATATTGATAGCGCTACAATGGAAAAGTACGGACTTTCCTTTGAGCAGGCGTCGGCTTGCGTTTCCTATATGGATTCAATTAAGAACAGTCTTATTTGGGTAGCGTTTATCGATACGGGTAGCGGAGATATCCGCGTACGCTTGCGTTCTCGCTTCGTAACTATAAACGATCTTGCCTCTCGCTATGAGGGTGGCGGACACGCTTGTGCGGCGGGCGCAACCGTTCACAGTAAAAAACAAATGAAAGAGCTTTTGCTTGAAGCTGATGCGCTTCTTTGCGAGTACAAAAAAGCAAATGAGGGTTGGTTATAATGAAAATTCTTATTACTAACGACGACGGAATCCAATCCCCCGTTCTTCCCTTACTTGCAGAATGGGCTAAAAAGCTTGGCAACGTAACGGTTGCCGCACCAAAGGTTGAGCAAAGCGGAAAGAGCCAAGCGATAAACTTTTTGCACCCTGTGGAAATAACCACTGTTGACCTTGTTGACGGTGTAACCGCTTATGCGGTGGATTCCACACCCGCAGATTGCGTTCGCTTTGGAGTGCTTGGACTTAATCAAAAATACGACCTCATTTTATCGGGCATAAACCGCGGATATAATCTTGGCGACGATATTGTTTACTCGGGAACCTGCGGAGCTATTTTTGAGGGCTCTCGACTTGGCATTAAGGGCTTAGCGCTTTCAACCGACCCCGAAAATCTTTTGGAGGCTACCAAATCTTTAGACGAGGTTTGGGAATATATTCAAAAGAACAATCTTTACGATTACAACGACCTTTACAACGTAAATATCCCTCCCGAGCCCTCGGGCTTTAGAATTACAAAGCAAGGCGGAATGTTCTTCCACGATAACTTTGTGCATCACGAAGGCGTATTGTACGTTCAAACCGGCGAAATTCTTAAGGATTGCGGAAACGATATGTCAACCGACATTAACACCGTTCGTCAAAGCAAAATCTCGGTTTGCCCCTTGATTGCATCAAGAACCGAAATGTCTGTTTTTGAGAAATTGAAGGATTTATAATATTATCGGCAGAGATACTTCTCTGCCGATTTCTGTAAAATTTTAAAGGAGTAGATATGTCACTTGATTATAACAAAAATAATATTACCTTAGCAAAAAATCTCCGAAAAAAGTCAACCAAGCAAGAGAAACACCTATGGTATGATTTTTTATCAAGATATGAAATAAGATTTCAACGTCAAAAATCGATAGATAACTTTATTGCTGATTTTTATTGTCATAAAGCAAAGCTCGTAATAGAAATCGACGGTTCACAGCATTACTCTGAAAAAGGAATACAAAAAGATATATTTCGAACTGAAATATTAGAAGGCTATGATTTAAAGGTCATACGTTTTACAAATCATCAAATAGATACAAATTTTTATGAAGTTTGTAAATATATAGATTTAGTTGTAAAAAACAGCTTGCAATAGCTTTTCTCCAATATTTGCGCGGGCTCCCTCAGTCGCCTGCGGCGCCAGCTCCATCCCGGAGGGAGCCTCTTTAGACACCCGCTACATTGTGGGCAATTATGATACTAATAGCCTTCCTCCGAGAGGAAGGTGGCAACCCGAGCGAGCTACGCGAGTGATGAGGTTGACGGAAGGAGCCTGCGTGTACTTTGAAACTCCATCTCATTTTATTCCGATTGAATTTTTATTATTTACTTTTCAATACTCCCCACTATTGAAGCGCTATTTTATGTCCTTTATTTAACAAAAAATCCCGACGTGAGTCGGGATTTTTTGTTATTATGCAACGTTAAGCCAATACTGCTTGGGATCGTAGAAATAGTAGTAAGCAACTGCCTCGGATTGTACCGTGGGAAGCTCCTCTCTTACAACCACAACGTAAGCTGTGGGGTTAAAATCCTTTTTACTTGAAAGCTTTCCACCACCGGTTATATTACCAAACATCTCGCCCCAACCGCCGTAATAATTTAAATATTCTTGGAAATCATTATAGTGATTATAGGTATAAAATACGTGAAGCTCGCCTTCCTCGTAAACGCCATTTTTGTTAAGGTCATACTTACCGTAAACTATGCGAGCCGCACCTCTTGTTATGTTCTGACCATCGTTATATATCTTTACCGAATAAGCATCGTCGCAATCGGTTCCCGTTGTTCCAATGTCTATTTCATAGTAGTAAAGCTCGCCACCGCATCCGCTTATGTTAGGAAGCTTAGGCTCGTACGGATATTTCTCGGTATTACCGCTAAACTTTGAATGATTTAAGCGGAGATACTCGCCCCAGATACTATTTTCGGGCTCCATATTTTTACCCTTAATATAGTTTGCGGGAACGTCGCCAAACGCATAAACGTAAGCGGCAACCTCCTCGAGCGTGATATATCCGCCGCCTCGGTAGATACGGAAAACCTCTTTACCGTAAGCATCAACAACCGAATAGGTGTTTTCATCAATAAAATTCGATTTAGTATTTAATATATACTGACCGTTCTTTTGAGGTCTGTATTCCGAAAGCACAGGTGCTTGATCTGGGACAGTAAGCGAGCCCGAGGGTATTCCCTTTCCCGAGCGCTCCAACGCCTCGGCGTAGTTTGATGCATATGTATGCGAGCCATCGTCTATTGCAGGATTTTTAGCGCCCTCTGCACTAACCTCTATCATTACGAGGTCGGAAAGCTCCCCGAAGCTTGCGGTAACTGTTGCCTTACCCTCACGACAAGCGGTAACGAGTCCCGTTTTATCGACGTAAACCGAATCGTTTGAAGCCGTCCAGGTAACCGATGCACCATCCTCTTGAATTTCCAATTTAAGAGTGTCGCCAACCGCCATTTCTATGCGGTCATCACCTTTTATAGTTATGCTCTGCGGACCGCTTACGGACGTGCATCCGATAAGCACCGCTAAAAGCACTAATATACTAATGATTGATAGTAGTCTTTTTTGCATTTTTATTTCCTCTTATACCGTCTTTTTAGTATATATATTATACTCTTTTTCCATCGATTTGTCAAGGTTAAATAATATGCGGGAAAGAAAACTTTTTAAAAAAGCTTTTCTTCCCCACACCCCATCTTTCAAAAACTTTGATTTTTTTTAATATGAAAAAGAACCGCACCCGAGGGTGCGGTTCAAATTTATTGAATTAGTCAACTACTGTAAGAGTGAAGTTTGCAACTCTAATCTGAGCGCCAACTGCATCAATCTTAAGCATTGTGTAACCAAGTGCAGAATCAACCTCTACAACATGGTCAGCGTAAGCCGCGGTGGTAGCAACACCCTCGATAAGTGTCCAAGTTTCGCCACCGTCCTTAGAGCCATAAACCTCAAGAGTTGCTGCCTTATTACCTGCGTTAACAGTAAAGCCTGCAATAGTCTTAGTCGAGGTTATTGTAGCATAACCATTGTTAGAAGCACTATCGTAAAGTCTAAGCTGAGTGTTAATATGGCATCCACCATTGTGAGTAGATACACTAACAACATCATCTACGGTAATAGTTTCATCAGCATACTGTGTTCCGGTAGGATATGTACTGAAATCACAGAAGATGTCAGTCTGACCTGCAACGGGCTCAGTAGCTCCACATACAGAGCAAGTACCGTCTACGTAGGTGTGATTGTCACCGTGAGCAACAAGCTCGGTTACCCAAGCGTTCTTCATCTGAGCAGAACCGTTGTAGTTACCGATTACAGTATAAACTGTAATGGTGTCACCCTTAACAGGCTTTGCAGCCATTGCGTTGTACTGATTCTCACCGGTTGCATCAAATACAGTGTAGATATACATTGTGCTTCCGTCAGCTGTCAAATCAAGGTGTCCCTTGGTTGCATTAGGTGTAGAAGCAACAACACCGGTTACATAATACTTAACCTCGGTGTACTCATTCTCGCCGAGAAGTGCAGCAAGAGCGAGAGCCTGCTTTACAGTAAGAACGGAATCAGCTGCGGGAGCAACTACGTTAGTACAATCTGTATTGTCACAAATGAAATCGCCGTCTTCATCTACGCAGGTGTGGGAAGGAACAAAGTTGGGATCAGATTCACCGCAAGCGCATTCGCCATTCTCAAAAGCATGATCGTGCTGCTCAGTAACAGTTACCAAACCGCCCTTCATCTGCGCATTTCCGTTATACTGACCGATTGTACCTACCACAGTAACCTTATCGCCTACAATATATTTAATTGCCAAATTATTGTAATCAGTACCATCTGCACCCTTGGAATTATAAACGAAGAACTCGTTACCATCAGCATCCTTAATCGTCATTTCGCCGTACTGAGGCTTAGATACTTCAACTATCTCACCGCTTACAGAGTATGTTCCCTCGGTGTAAGTGTTGTGACCATGAGCTGCACCAAGTGCATTAGCCTGAGGAATAGTAAGTGTAGAACCGGATGCGGGAACGCCTGTAAGCACACCGCAATTTTCGGTATCACACTTATAGTCGCCGTTAGCGTCTGCATGCTCTGTGCAAGCAGGAACGTCAGGAGTGTCAGGAGTGTCGGTTGTACCGCCAAGAGTATTTGCAAACTCAGCGGTTACAAATCCGATTGCGAACTGACCATCCTTTACGTTGATGTTATCAGCCTTAAAGTAGGTAGCCTCGGAGAGAGAGATGGTTTCATAAGTGCCGTAAGTACCAACACCAAACTCTGTTCCATCTATGGTAACCTTGTATACGCCAATAGCGCTATCATATGTGAATACTGTATTAGTTTCGGTTGCGAAGCCGATAGACTTAGTGAAGCCCTTTCCGTCAGCCTTAGGAACTGCGGTAGCGTGAACGTAGTTCTTAACGTCATTAATCATTGTATAGAACTTATATCCACCGGTAACAACCTCTACGTAGAATGTTGCAGCTGCAGTAGCATCGGTAGTAGCGTTTATAAACTTATTCTTGTTCTCCTGAGTGGAGTTAAGAGCAAAGTATGTAGCGCCCTTATTAATCTGCTTGAAGAAAATCTTGTATGCAACCTCTGCCTTAAGGTCGGTTACAACGTTAGTTCCGATGATATCAGTGAAATCACTGCCGGTATCGTCGCCTGTGTTATCGCCAGAGCCCTCGCCTGCAGCTGCACCGATAATCCAACCATCCTTCATCTGTGCGTCATTGTACTTACCGATAACGCCGTAAACCTTAATCTTATCGCCAACTGCGGGCTTAGTTGCCAACTTATCGAATCTGGTCTTACCATCTTCACTGTAAGTACCGTAGATAAGAAGGTCATTAGTACCGTCGGTAATTACAAGGTTACCGTACTGGTCATTCTGAATTTCCTTAACAGTACCCTCAACGTAGTACTTACCCTCGGTATACATACCCTTTGCCTTGGAATTACCAAGTGCAATTGCATCTGCGATAGAAAGTGTGCTATCTGCCTTGGGGTCGTTGTTAATGGGCTTCTGACTGGGATCGAGAGTGTCAGCATACGCCTTAGTCATAAGACCTACGGGGAACTGACCGCCTTCAACGTTGATGTTATCCTTCTTAAAGTAGGTAGCATCAGAGAGAGAAATGGTTTCGAATGCATTGTATGTACCTACGCCGTACTCGCCGCCATTCAATGTAATCTTGAATACTCCAAGCTCCTTATCGTAGGTGAATACGCAAGTACTATCAGCCTTAAGACCAATATACTTAGAGGTCTTAGCAGTAGCACCTTCTCCAGTAGTCTTAAGCTCTGCATGGAGGTAGTTCTTTACGCCGTCAATCTCGGTGTAAATCTTGTAACCGCCGTCAACAACCTCTACATAGTAAACAGCTGCTGCCTTGGGGTCCATTGTTGTTTCAATGTACTTGTTCTCGCCATTCTGAGTGGTATTGAGAGCATATACAGTGTAGCCGAGGTTAACCTGCTTCATAAACATTACGTAAGCGGTACCTGCCTCAAACTCGGTTGCAACTCCCGCATTGTTAACAACGGGAAGCTTGGGGGTAAAGGTTACGTCAACGGTAGAACCGTCCGCAGCCTTAATGGTAGCGGTGAGCTTATACTCAACCTCTGCCTCAACAACCTCGGGAACGTCGATGGTCCAGAAGCCAGCCTTAGAGCTTTCCTTAACCTTGATGTTCTCGTTGTCTGTCTTCCAGGTTACCTCGAAAACAGTTGTGCCAACAGTAAGCTTAGCAACTACGTCGTAGTCACTGGGAGTAGCCTTACCATTCTTGTCCTTCATCATGCTGTTAAGCAATTCCTTAGCCTCGTCAAGAGTTGCGCCGGCAGTTTCGTCATTGTTGCCGCCACAAGAAGCGAGAACGCTTACACACATAAGAAGAGCAAGTAAAAGTGCTAAAAACTTTTTCATTTGTTTAAATCTCCTTATATAAAAATTTTTAGGAAACTAAATGATTTTTTGTATCTTGCCTTATACAAGATAAAAATTTTAGTGAACGGTTATATCGTTTGCATCGATTACGCGAATCTGATAATTCTCGTAATACTGATCAACCAATCCCTTTACGTCAATAACCTTACCCTTATAGGTATCTGCGGTAATTACGTTGCCGTTAGCATCAACAAGCTTGCTAAGGAACAATGTAACCTCTACTCCGCCTGCGGTACAATAAAGAGTAACCTCTCCGTTAGCGTTAGCCTTTGTCTTGGAAACGGTTAAATCCTTCATTGAAATAGAGGTATCGATTGCCAATGCAGCGTAATCCATTACCTTTTCAACCTCCTTATCATCCTCGATAACAGTAACTGTAACCTTCTTGGATGCGAAGTCTGCGGGAGTGGTAAGCGTATATGCGGGTGTGTTACCTGTGCTTATAAGCTTGAAGTTTGAGGGGTCGTCGGGCTTCATCATCTGATATGTAAGTCCGCTAACCTGCCAGCTATCGTTGAAAGCACCAACGGTACCAACAACGCGAACACGGTTGCCGATTACAATCTGCTCAAGAGCCTTACCGGGAAGACCTGCATTCTCGTAATAAGCGGAAATGCCGTAGCACATTCCGGTCTCCTCATCGTACTCCTCAACGTAGAAGGAGCCTGCCGAAATAGCAGTGATAACACCCTCAAACGCAACCTTGGTTCTATCATAGGTAGCGGTATTGAGGCGCAACTCCTTAAGCGTCATCTCCAAAGCCTCACCGTAGTGGAAGTTGGGGTCGCTATCGGTAGAGTAAACGTAAAGCTTTTCTGCCTTAGCCTGCTCTATTGCCTTCATACAGATTTCGCCGTAGCGGTTCTGTGCGGAGTTAGATGCAATAGCTAAGCCGTTCTGCAAAATTTCAAGATTGAGATTGCGATAATCGCTTGAATCGTCGGTTTTATACCAAACCCAAACTAAGAAACGATTACCTGTGGAGTCTGCGTTCCATGTGCCGTTATCAGACTCGATAATAATGGAGGTAGCGCCGCTAAGCTTACTCTTGGTAAAGTCGGACGCTGCCTTACCCCACGGCTCAACACGACCTGTTGACTCGGGAGTATTGATAGCGATATATCTTGCCTTTATTACATTCTCGCCATTAGGATGCTCGGATGCAGGAAAATGGAAGTGAGTTGTATCGCCATCGATGAGATTTTTAATAGTAACCTCTTTCTTTACTGAATCAGAGGTCATATCAAGCTTAAGCTCGCTCACGTAGTCAACGTGCTTAAGCTCATCCGTTTCTTCGTCGTTGCCATTGTTGCAAGCGACAAGGCTGCAAAGCAACATTGCCGCTAACAACAACACTGCAAGCAAACGTGTAAATACAGTCTGCTTCATAAACATTAACCTGCCTGGTACTTACACTCTGCTATGGCATCCTCAAATGCCTTCTTAATAACGCCGTCAACATCAACAGATGTATCGGTAAGACACTTCTGCATCAAGCGACCAACCTCGTCACGTGCAGCGGAAGAACCGTTGAATGCGGGAGAAACGTAGTAAGCCTTTTCCTGTGCAAGTCCTACCTTAGCGGAGAGAGCGGTGATGTTATCGCCACCATCTGCCTTATCCAAGAACTCAGAGGTGTAAACGGGGTGATCGTTTACGGACTTGATTACGGGAATATAACCGGAAGCGATGGAGAACTCAGCCTGGAAGTCAACGTTAGTTGTAAGGAACTTAACGAACAACCAAGAAGCCAAAACCTCCTGAGGATTGCTCTTGTTGAAGATACAGAGCGAAGGACCTTGAGAAATTACCTTGGGGTTAGCTGTATCCTCCTGAGGAACGGTAGCTATACCAACCTCAAAGGGATATTCGCCGTTAACCTTGGTAGGACGCTGGTGCGTTGCACCTGCGGAGGAACCGATGGACATGTAGCTGTTACCTGCCTCGGACTCTGCCTTTGTGAAGAGAGAGGATGTGTAACCACCGGAGATCTCCTGAGTTGTTACATAACCCTTCTGATACCAATCACGGAATTTCTTAACGAAGTTACGGTTGGTTTCGTTGTCAAAGAGGAAGTGATCCTCGCTTGCGCTGGTGTAAGGAGATTTCAACTGCTCACACATAGTGATGAACCAGTTGCTCTCGGAGACGTAGCCGAGAGGAATACAATCGGGGTCGATTTCCTTAATCTTCTTGCATGTAGCCTCAAGCTCGTCCCAAGTGGTGGGAACTGTCAAGTTGTGCTTGTCAAAGAAGGTCTTGTTGTAGTAAAGAACCTCGGTGGACTTGGAGAGAGGAAGTGTATACATCTTGTCATCTCCGAATGCCTTACCTTCATTGTAGTAGCCCTGAATGAAGTTGTCAATCTGATCCTGGGTAAGACCAAGAGTTTCCTCAGTGCCGTTTGCACCTGTTACCTTGATATCGCTTGCAATCAAGCTATCCAAGGGCAATGTAGCCTTTGCAAGGTTGTAAAGTGCTACGTGGTCGGGATAGCAGTATGCGATGTTAGGCTGAGCGCCAACAGCGATCTCAGTCTTGATCTGGTCACGAACGTCATCGTAGCCACCAACCTGCTCGTGGTTAACGGTGATGTTGGGGTAAATCTTGTTGAACTCAACGATATAACGGTCGAGTACTTCACGGAGATTCTGTCCCATGGTGTGATAGAACGTGATAGTTACGGGTGTGCTGGTGTCAAAGCCTTCCTCGGGAACCACAAAGTCAGTGCTCTTTTCTTCCTTAGTACAGGAAGCCATAGCAAAAAGATTGAGGCAAAGCGCGAGTAAAAGGATGACTGAAATAATAATCTTTTTCACAGCAAAATTCCTTTCTTAAATATAGATTTTTTATAACAAGCGGCAAAGCCGACTTATTAACCCTTGATACCGCTGCGCGATACGCCCTTCATAATGTACTTACGCAAGAATACGAATACGAGGAAGAGCGGGAATGATACGATAGCAACCGCTGCCATCTGTACGGGGATATTAACGTCGCCGGTGGACTCGGTAAATGCATTACGCAATCCGTTTGTAATCAAGCGGTGTGCATCATCGTTTGCAACGAGTCGAGGCCATACGTAGGAGTTCCATGCACCCATCATCTTCAAGATGGTAATGGAAATCAACGTAGGAAGTCACAAAGGAATCATAACCTTCCACAAATACTTAATGTCGCTCGTACCGTCAACCTTAGCGGCAAGGTAAAGCTCGTTGGGTATCTGCAAGAAGTTCTGACGTAACAAATAAATGTAGAAAACACTTACCAAGAACGGAATGATGAGCGCGGTAAAGGTGTTCATCCATCTGAAGTTGTAAACTGTTACGTAGTTGGTAATTGTAAACAACTCGCCGGGAATCATCATTGTTGCCAAGAGCGCTGCGAACATTGCGTTCTTACCCTTGAACTCAAGTCTTGCAAAGGCAAATGCCGAAAGAACTGTGATTACCAAGGACAAGAGTGTTGATACGATACCAACGAATGCGGTATTTAAGAACAAGCGTCCGAGGCTTGCAGTTGTGAATGCCTCTGCATAGTTAGAGAACAAAATCTGCTTCGGGAAAAGTGTGGGTACTGCGAGCTTGTACTCCTCCAAGGACTTAACCGAGGAGATAAGCATCCAATAGAAGGGGAAGATTATTATGATTGCCATAATAATCAAGAAGGCGTAAATTATAGCCTGTACGAGAACCTTAACGACTCTCTGTTTAGAGGTGACCTTTTGCATATCACGCTCTTGCATAGTTTTTGTAGCTGACATACGGTTACCTCCTTAATAGTGTGTTTTCTTCTTGCTGACATAGAGGTTAATCATAGTCACCACAAAGATAATACCGAAAAGAATGATTGCGGCTGCACTCGCACGACCTTCCTTGGTTCCGAGCGCGTCGTAAATAAATCCAACCATTGTGTTGAGTCTGCCGGGGTCACCTGCAGGTCCCATATCGTCACCGAAGATACCTACGATGCTGGAGTACTCCTTAAATCCGCCGATAAATCCGGTAATAACTACGTATGCGAGCATGGGAGAAAGAAGCGGCACGGTTATACGTGTGAACACACGCGCACGGCTTGTTCCGTCAACCTTAGCAGCATCGTAATACTGCTTGTTAACGCTCTGAAGACCGCCCAAGAGAATCAATATCTTAAAGGGCAATGCGTTCCATACGATGTAAACCACCATAACGAAGATATTAGCCCAATAAGGAGATCCTGCGTTAATCCAGTTTACAGACTTTCCGCCAAAGAACTCAATTACGTTGTTTATAATACCTGCCGTCATAATAACCTCGTTTTCGCCACCGAATGCGGTACCAACCATGTTAAACATAGCTGCGAATACCATACCGATTGCGATAGAGTTTGTAACGTAAGGTAAGAAGAATATTGTTTGCAACAAACGCTGCAAGGGCTTGATTGCATTCAAGCAAACTGCGATCAACAACGCAAGAAGCGTAGAGATCGGAACTGTAAGAACGCAAAGCAACATTGTGTTACCAAGGCACTTCAAGAAGTCCTTGTATTGCAATACGTCTACGAAATTTTTTACACCGAAGTTGTAAGCTATACCGCCTGCGGCACCCAAGTTACTGTAGTTGTCGAGCAATGACATGCGAACGGTGTTGATAATAGGCCAAACCGTAAAGATCAACAACAGCACGATGGCAGGTGACAAATATAACCACGCCTTCCAAGATTGCTTACTATCTACCATAATTATTTCACCTCGAAGCGAATACGTGTTTCATCGTCGGCATTAAACAAGAATACCTTGTGGGGCTTAAGGTTGTAGCGAACCTTTTCTGTAAGTCCTACCTTGTAGTCCGCATCGATGATAGAGCGGATGGTGGGATTGAGAGATGCATCGTTTGTGGAAACAACGCTAACGTCACGTCCCATAACCTCAACGTTAGAAAGGCTACAGGTAAGCGCACCGTTTTCATCGGGGATGAAGCCCTCGGGACGGATACCAACGGTTACTGCCTGATCTGCAACACCGGGAACGTCCAAAACACACTCATCGCCTATGTAAAGCTTTTCAGCCTTAACCGAGCCACTGAATACGTTGATAGGAGGAGTACCCAAGAACTTAGCAACAAACAAGTTTGCAGGATCGTCATAAACCTCCTGGGGCTTACCAATCTGCTGCAATACGCCAAGCTTCATTACAACGATCATATCGGAGATGGACATAGCCTCCTCCTGGTCGTGAGTAACGAAGATAGTTGTGATGCCCGTTTCCTTCTGGATACGGCGAATTTCCTCACGAGTCTGCAAGCGCAAACGAGCGTCGAGGTTTGAAAGAGGCTCATCAAGCAAGAGAACCTTGGGAACCTTAACGAGTGCACGAGCAATAGCAACACGCTGCTGCTGACCGCCCGAAAGCTCACTGGGCTTACGGTCCATAAGGTTGTCAATCTGTACGAGCTTTGCCGCCCAGTACGCCTTTTCAACCATTTCCTCCTTGGTCATACGGTCCTCACCGCGCAAGTTCTGCAACGGGAACATAATGTTCTGCTTAACCGTCATATGAGGATAAAGCGCATAGTTCTGGAATACCAAGCCTATGCCACGGTTCTCAGGAGTTAACTCAGTAACATCCTCCTCACCGAAAAAGATCTGCCCGCTTGTGGGCTTTTGTAATCCGCTGATCATATACAGCGTAGTACTCTTTCCACAACCGGAGGGTCCGAGAAGTCCCATTAACTTACCGTCAGGAATAGTGAAGGTAAAATCGTTAACCGCTATTACTTCCTCATTGGACTTTTTATTGCGGCTGGGGAAAATTTTAGTCAAATTTCGCAACTCAACTTTCATATTGTCTTCCTTTCTTTATATCCAGCTTTTCAGCTTTATTAACTTTTTTAAATTTTATAATAATTAGCTCTTCTCTGCCTCGACCTGCTCGGCGTGAATTTTCTGCTTATAGGCAATCAACGCCTCGGGCGTGTCAAAAATCATTTGGCTTGCGTAATCAACCGCTACGGTGTGAGCAAGCTTATCGTGCAGAGGTGTGCGTGCCTTAGTTGCGGCTACCATAACTATCTGCGCTATAAGCATAGCAACGATAACAACCGTTCCAACGATTCCCATTACTCCGAAGAATATCATAACTATTATTAAAACGGGTATCATCGTTTCAACGGTATATTTACCTAAAACCGTGCGAACGAAGAGTAATAACGGAGAAAGTCTTACTCCGTCCTCTCTCATAACCGCAACACCAAAAATCTTTTTACCCAGAGTCTGTCCGTTTTTAAATATCAACGGAACGACGAACTCAAGCAAAATATATCCAAGCAGTATGCTAAAGATTATCGTGATAAGAGCATTGTTCATTATCATGCCGTAAAGGAAGTTTGCCTCGTTGTCCTGAGAAAACGCCTTGTCCGCCTCATCGTACTTAGCGCGCTCCTCCTCGGTAAGAGATGCATAATCCTTTTCAACAGTATAGTTAGGACGTTCCTCAAGCGACAAAGCATCGTAATCCTCCTGAGAAACTATGCCGTATTGCTTTTTATAAGAGGTTTGAAGGTCGTCAAATCGAGTAACGTAGCCGTCTATACCTAAAATCGACGCTAACAAGAAAGCAAAGCCAACCACAACTATCGCAAGCAAAATCAAATCGCAAAGTGCAGCTGAAATACGCTTCCAGAAATTAGCCTTTTGAAAATCGTACACTCGATCCACCTCCCTTTGCTCTATATGCGTACAATTACTCTAATATATTATACAGTATGAACGCAAAAAAATCAAGATTTTTCGGCAAAAAAGTTTATTGGCAATTTGCCGATTTTAAAAAACTGCATAATAACAATTGCATTTGAATATAAAGTGCCTTTTAACTTGAAAATATCCACATTTTTATATATAATCATAAAATAATTGCCGTATTATACAATTATCTAACACCGCAAGGCACTATGCAGATAAAAACCTCCGTCCTTTTTCTCCCTTTTGCACAAAATTATATTATTTTAATAAAAGCTATTGATTTTTTCCAAAATTTGTTGTATAATAATTACACGCAGCTTTCCGTGTTTCTGTATCAAACACGAAGAGCTGTTTTTTTGACTCGGAGGACATATATCTATAATGAAAACAAAAAAGCTTACGTTTTATACTGAAATCGCCTATTTTATAGGATTATTCTTTTTGGCGTTTGGAACCGCACTCACCGTTTACGGTGGCTTTGGAATTTCCATGGTTGTAGCGCCCGCTTATATATTACATTTATTCGTATCGCAATTTTTACCGTTTTTTAGCTTTGGAATGGCTGAATACACGCTTCAAGCGATTATTCTTATCATTTTATCGTTAATTTTACGCAAGGCAAAGTGGTCCTATCTCCTTTCCTTTGCGGCGGCAATACTTTACGGCTTAGCGCTCGACCTTTCAACGAAATTAACGGCATTCCTCCCGCAATTACTTGCGTTGAGAATATCCGTATATCTCATTGGCGTAGTAATAATTTGTGCGTCGGTTGCCCTTCTCTTTTCGGCATACCTCCCTCCCGAGGCTTACGAGATGTTCGTTAAGGAATTTGCGGCAAAATTCAAAAAGCCAATACCCGCTGTAAAGGTTATCTACGATTGCTCAAGCCTCGTTATTGCGCTTTTGCTTTGCACGATACTTTTAGCACCATTTAAGGCTGATAGCTTTATCGGAGTAATTAACAACTTTATGGCGTGCGGAATAAGCATTGGAACCGTTGCCTGCGCATTTATCAACGGACCTATTATCGGACTCTTCCAAAAGCTCTACTCTAAGATATTCGTCTTTACAGACGGTCTTAAGCTTCGCAAATATTTTGAAAATACTACACAGGATTAAAACAAAAAATACTAAAGAAAGTGAGTAAATAACTATGAACAAGAAGTACAGATTATCTACGGCGTTAGATATAGACGACCTTTTAATGGAATGCACCGGATATGCAATTAAATTAGCAAATGAAAAATACAACTTCGATCCGCCCTTAACTATTTACGAGAAGGACCGCTGGGGCGAGGTTGGAACTCGAATAGACTGCATCTACCCCTATTTTAGCGACCCCGACTTTTACCGCACTCAGCCTGTTTACGAGGGGGCAAAGGAGTTTGTTCGCAAGCTCTCTCAAATGACCGAGGTGTTTATCTGCACCGCAGTGCCCCCTCAGTTTATGGGAATTCGTGCACAGAGAATTATGGAGGAGTTCCCCGAAATTCCCGCAGACCACATTTACATGGGCGCTCGCAAGGATAACATCCACACAGATATCCTCTTTGACGACGCTATGCACAACATTCTTACCTCTAATGCAAAGTACCCCATCCTTATGCGCCGTCCCTGGAATCAGGATTCAACAGGTATGCTTGCCGTAAATCACTATGATGAATTTTTAAAGATAGTTGAGCTTATTGCCGAAAGCTACTCGGTAACCTCCGAAACTCCCACCGCAGACAACGCGGATATCGTTGTTTTGGTTGGTACATCGGGAAGCGGTAAGTCGAAGATTGCAAACCACTTCTTATCTCAAACCAAGAACTTTGAGAAGCTCCCAAGCTACACCACAATCGACCACACAGCGGTTGAGAAGAACAAATGGTACAACTATATTTCTCTTGAGGAATTCAGAGAAATGTGCGATAGCGGAGAAATCTTCCAATCCACGATGTACTCGGGTCACGGCTACGGCTCTAAGAAGTCGGATATCGAGCAGATTTTGGCAAGCGGTAAGCGCGTAATTACCACTATGGATATTTGCGGTGCGATGTCGCTTAAAACACACTTTAAGAACGTTACAACCATCTACATCAAGCGTGATAAGAAGGCGTTGATGACGAATATTCTTAAGAAGAACTGCTCTATTCAGGACAAGGTAAACCGCTTAAGCGCTATTGAATACGCAGACAAGAACTCTGCACTTTGCGACTACATTATCAGCTTTGATAACTACGACGATGCGGTTAAGCAGCTTAAGGATATATTGATAAATCCCAAGAAATAAATTGAATTTTAAAGTAAGACTCGGCTTGCGTTTACTGTAGGTCGAGTCTTATTATTTTAAAATTTACAAAGTTTTAATTTAAAGTCTATTGACGAAAATATAAATTCGTTATAAAATATAGTTAATACTTGACGAAAGGATATTTATTATGGCAGAAAAAATAAACAAGGGCGGAATTTCGGTTGACACCGAGCATATCTTCCCCATTATAAAAAAATGGCTTTATTCCGAAAAGGATATATTTTTGCGTGAGATAGTTTCCAACGCATCCGACGCTATAACAAAGCTTAAAAGACTTGAATCCCTCGGCTTGCGTGAGTCCGGTAACGAAAAATACGCAATAACCGTTAAGCTTGATACCGACGAGGGCACGCTTACCGTTAGCGATAACGGAATTGGTATGAGCGCCGAGGAGGTTGAAAAATATATTTGCAGCATTGCTCTTTCGGGCGCAGTTGATTTTATAAAGAAGTACGAGAATGAATCCGAGGAGGGCTCGTTAAACGGAATTATAGGTCACTTTGGTCTTGGCTTCTACTCGGCGTTTATGGTAAGCTCCACCGTTGAGCTTGAAACAAAGTCCTACACCGATGCTCCCGCAATTCACTGGACCTGCAACGAGGCGGGCGAATATGAGATGAGCGAGGGCACTCGCACCGAGCACGGAACGTCGGTTATAATGCATATAAGCGACGAGGAATCGGAATATCTTAATAAATCCAAAATACTTGATATTCTTAACAAATACTGTGCATTTATGCCTGTTGAAATATATTTTGAGGATGGCGACGAAAAGCAGGAGGAGCCTATAAACGATACTACTCCGCTTTGGCAAAAGCTTCCCTCGGAATGTACCAAGGAGGAATATCTTGAGTTTTACCACAAGGTGTTTGGCGACTACCGTGACCCGTTGTTCTATATTCATATAAACGCAGACTATCCCCTTAACTTCAAGGGTATTCTCTACTTCCCTCCAATTGCAAACGAATATGAAACGCTTGAGGGCGAGGTAAAGCTTTACTACAATCAGGTATTCGTTGCCGACAACATCAAGGAGGTAATTCACGAATATCTGCTTATGCTTAAGGGTGTGCTTGACTGTCCCGAGCTTCCGCTTAACGTATCAAGAAGCTATTTGCAAACCAACACCTACGTTTCAAAGCTTTCGGCTCACATAGTTAAAAAGGTTGCCGACAAGCTTAACTCGCTTGCTCTTAACGAGCGTGAGGAATATGCTAAGATTTGGAAGGACATCGCTCCCTTTATTGAATATGCATCTATAAAGGACAGAAAATTCTACGACCGTGTTAAGCAATCTATATTGCTTGATTTAGTGGACGGCTCATCCGTTACGGTTGATGAGTATTTAAAGGATGCCGAGGGCAAGCACGAGGGTAAGATATATTATTCAAGCGACCGTGCGCTTCAGGCTCAGTATATCTCAATGTTTGAGGGCAAGGATATTAAGGTTGCACTTTTTGAAAGAGCAATTGACGTTCAGTTTGCCTCCTTTGCAGAGGGATATAGCGAGGGTAAGGTTAAATTTTTACGAGTTGACTCTAACATTAATGACGTTCTCGCAGACGGCGAGGCTAAGGAAAGCGAAGCGCTTAAGGATATATTCTCGAGCGTTACCGACGAGCATATTACCGTTGAATTTGGTTCGCTCTCAGATGAATCTGTTCCTGCGCTCCTAAGCGTTGACGAGGAGATTCGCAGAATGGAGGAGATGATGCGCATGTACGGAATCGCTCAGCCCACACCTCCCGACAAAAAGCTTATATTGAACACCGCATCGCCTCTTATTTTAAAGCTTGAGGGACTTTGCGAGAGCAATAAGGAGCTTGCAACCGAGCTTGCGGAGCATATATACAAGCTTGCGCTCCTTTCACAAAAGAAGCTTAGCGCAGAGGAAATGAAGGAGTTTATGGATAGCAGCTATAGACTTCTTATGAAGCTTTGATATGGGTTTTAGTATGACACCAGAGGAAAAGCAGAGCATTTTAAACCAAAATCTGCGTGAGTTTGAAAAAAGGCGTGATTTAGCAGATCAACAAAAGGCGTTTACGGCGCTTGAGCTTGCACAGCTTTACTGTGAGCAGCACACCGACGCTATAAATATTTATGATATACCAAATGCGCTTAGCTCGGATTTTTCGGTTAACGACGAGATAGTGTTTTTATCCGAAATATGCCGCTCAAGCCTTGCAGAGCAAATTAAGGCATCGCTTTTTATAGGCTCCTCCGAGCCGACATCGGCGGGTACACACTCAAAAATATCTTATCTGAAAAACAGATATAACGATATCGCATTCGAGCATTTTTCTCACACGGTTGCCAATGCAAAGCCCGATTACGCATCAAGCTTTGCCGAGTGCTGTGAAAGCGTATTCGACGGTCGATGTGAATACTGTATTCTACCGATAATGAATTCAAGTGACGGAAGGCTTATGAGCTTTTACTCTCTGCTTGACAGATACGAGCTTAAGATATGCGCAACGGTGGATATCGACAAGGATGACTCATCAATTAGCTTTAAGCACGCTCTTATCGGGCGCTCCTGCAAGGAGCAACGCCATAGGGCGCAAAGGGCTCAACGATATATATTTGAGTTTTCACTTATAAGCGAGGGTACGGAATTTTTTGCTCCACTTCTTGAGGCGGCAAACAGGCTTGGAGCAAAGCTTTCCTCCATCGATTCGCTCCCCGTCGAGTATACCCCCGACACGCAAAAATTCTTTTTTAGCTTTTCGTTGCCAAGCCAAAGTGCGCTTGCGTTTAGATTATTTGTGGCGCTAAAGCATCAAACCTACACGCCTATAGGTTTTTATAAAGAAACAAACTAAGGAGAACTAATTATGGAAAAAATCACATATATTCCCCGCGGAGTTTGCTCCCGCAAGATAGATATTGAAATAGAGGACGGAGTAATCATATCGGTTAAATATACCGGTGGTTGCGCAGGAAACACTCAGGGCGTTGCGGCACTCGTTGCAGGAATGAGCGTTGACGAGGCTATCAACCGCCTTTCGGGCATTAGATGCGGATTTAAGGCAACCTCCTGCCCCGATCAGCTTGCAACGGCTCTTAAGGAATACACGGAGCAAAATTAAAACAAATCGAATATTTTTTCAAAGCAAGAGCTGTACCTCGCTATGGCTCTTGTTTTTTTTGTTATATTATGCCATTATCGTCTTATTTTGTGCTTAGCACTTGACAAATTTTCTTTTTATGATATAATAAAATATATTATTATATTTAAATGTATATATAATAAAAAATATATGCTTTTGGAAGTATCTTTCTCAAGTATTTTAGCAAAATTTAATTAATACTAATTTAAGGAGTAAATTTTATCATGACATTGCCCGATGGGAGTAGCTTAACGTTTGTTTTAATGTTTATCTTGGTTTCGTTTTCTGCATTTTTCTCTGCAACCGAAACCGCTTACACATCCTTTAACAGAACCAAAATGAAAAATCTTGCGTCGGAGGGAAACAAGCGTGCGGCATCCGCACTAAAATTAGCAGAATCCTATGACAAGGTTCTTTCCACTATTTTGGTTGGAAACAATATCGTTAACATTGCCCTTTCATCTATTTCAACCGTTTGGTTTATAAACGCAATAACTCATCCCAACGTTGCCGCCTTTGCAACCGCTATAGCAACAGCATCGGTAACCGTTGTGGTTCTCATATTTGGTGAAATATCGCCTAAAAGCCTTGCAAAGGATCACGCCGAGGGCTTTTCCATGGCGGTGGCACCTATTCTTCGCTTTTTCGTTATAATACTTACCCCAATAAATCTAATTTTTATGCTTTGGAAAAAGCTTCTTACCAAGATATTCAAGGCTAAAACCATTGACACCGTTACCGAGGGCGAGGTTCTTACGCTTATCGACGAGGCTCACGAGGACGGTAGCATAGACGAATACAACAAGGAGCTTATTGAGAACATATTTGATTTTGACGATCTTTCGGCGGGCGAAATAGCAACTCACCGTACAGATCTCACCTTCCTTGATTTTTCCGACACTATGGAGGAATGGGACAACGTTATTAACAACAGCCGTTTCTCACGTTACCCCATTTGCAAGGACGGAATTGACAACGTTATAGGAATTCTTGATGCAAGACTTTATCTTCGTCTTGACGACAAGAGCCGTGACAACGTTATGAATAACATCGTATCCGCACCCTATTTTGTTCCCGAGGCGGTTAAGGCAGACGTTCTTTTTAAGAATATGCGTGACCACAAGGAATCCTTGGCGGTTGTTCTTGATGAATACGGCGGCTTATTCGGCGTTATAACCATGACCGACCTTATAGAATGTATCGTGGGCGACATAAACAGTGAAAACGAGGATGGCGAGGAGGATCTCCCCCCTGTTGAGCTTATAGCCGAAAACTCCTGGAGAATACTTGGTAGCGCATCCATCGACGAGGTTGAGGACGCTCTTGGCATAAAGCTTGAGGACACCGATTCCGATACCTTTAGCGGATATGCGCTTGGACTTTACGGCTCTGTTCCCGACGACGGCTCGAACTTTGAATTAACAACCGATAACCTTAATATCGTTATCGAGGAAATCAAGGACCACCGTATCGATCGCGCAACCGTTAGCATAAAGCTTCCCGAGGACGATAACGACAACGAGAGCAAAGCAGAATAATAAATTTTATTTTGAGGCTTACAAATGAAAAAAATACCCAAGGACCCGAATTGGCACTATTTAAAATGGCTTGGAATTGCCGTTGTTTCTATAGTTCTGTTTGGGATAATAAATAATTTTGATAAATCTTTATCGGTGTTATCGCTTATAATGAAGATACTTTCCCCTATATTTATAGGCGTATTCATAGCGATAATATTAAATATTCCGGTGAAGGCTTTTGAGAATAAGGCTTTTAGGAGGCTTACTGAAAGAAACGGTAAAATTTGGTCCAAAATCAAGCGTGCCGTTTCGATATCGTTAAGCGTTATCTGCTTCTTTCTTTTAACAACCCTTCTTCTCTCCTATATTCTTCCGGAATTCTTTAGAACCTGTCAAGGATTTGTTGAAAAAGCACCTAAATATTTAGACAATCTAACAAGCACCTTGCGTGAAATTATCATCAATTTTGATTTACCCATTGAACCCGAATCGATAGACCTTACGTATAACGTAGTAAGCTCATGGCTTGCTTCATCGCTTGGAGATAATTCCATTGATATATTCCACAACACGCTAACCACCGCAATGACGGTATTTACCTCTGTGTGGAATGTAATACTCGGCTTTATTTTGGCAATATATATCGTTGCAACCAAGGAATCGCTATTAAAGCTCATTAAAGGATTTTTGTTCTCTATAATGTCAGGCGAGAAAGCCGATAATACAATTGAGATTTGCAGGCTTACCAAAAACGCATTTGAGGGCTTTATTGCAGGACAATGCATTGAGGTGCTTCTTATCGGAACGCTTACCTTTATCGGTATGAGCATATTCCGTTTCCCCAATGCACTTATGATTTCCTGCATAGTTGCGGCTACCGCATTCGTTCCGATATTCGGAGCAATAATCGGTGCTATCATCGGTGCCTTCCTCATTCTCTTGGTAGATCCCATTCAAGCACTTTGGTTCTTGATATTTATTATAATTCTTCAGCAAATCGAATCCAATATTATCTATCCGAGAATAATGGGCCAGCAAATAGGACTCCCAAGCCTTTGGGTTCTCGTTTCGGTAATTTTGGGTGGAGAATTCTTTGGAATTGCGGGCATAATTATAAGCGTTCCTCTTTGCAGCGTTGCTTATACCCTTCTTCACAGATGGATATTAAAGCGATTA
The DNA here is from genome assembly GCA_045634485.1 of Eubacteriales bacterium. Lineage (GTDB taxonomy): Bacteria > Bacillota > Clostridia > Oscillospirales > CAG-272 > HGM12713. The sequence goes on from JAZRAJ010000116.1 coordinate 32,936, forward strand.
AAGGAGAAAAAGCTTTGCAGGCAGAGCTCAATACACATCCCAGCCGACCCGAAGCCACTTACCGAGGAGGAATTCTTATCCGAGGACGTAGTAATTGAGGATGCTAAAAGGACCGAAAAAGACGATAAAAATAACAAAAAGGCATCTAAGGACTCTAAGGTAAAAATCAAGCAAAGAAATTCAAAAGCAACTAAGAAAAGCAAAAAAGGCTCTAAAAAATAATGCTTAGGCTATTCCCTTTATTTGCGGAATAGCCTTTATATTACATTTAAGTGATGTATTTATAGTATAATTTATGAGCATACTAATCGAAAGGACAAGGCTTTATAATGGAACTAAAAAAACTGTTTAAAAAATTGCTTAACTCAACCTGCATAGTGTTTACCGTTGTTACTGCGGTATATATGCTTGCTTTACAGCTTGTAAATATTACCGACTCAGATGCGGCGGTTGAGGCAGGTAGAGTTTTACTGTTTTTTGTTTTTTCTCTTTTGCTTTCTATTGCAAACGCTCTTTTTACTATTGAAAAAATACATTTGGCGTTACGCTACGTTATTCACTACGTAATTTTAACCTTTGGATTTTGGACCTGCTTTTGCTTGCCAAACAAAATGAATTCCTCACGCACGCTCGTTGGAATAGTAATTTTTTCGATAGCATATATCATTGTTATGGCAATAGTGGGAATCTTCTCACGTCGCTTAAGAAAGGCACAAAAGCCCGAAAAAAAGTACGAAAAGCAATTTTCAACAAAAAACAAATAAAACGTAATATTTTAAATAAAGGCTCCGTTTATAAGGCTATTTTCCAAAAGAAAAGCTTTACAAACGGAGATTTTTTTTATGCTAAGATATATACTGCGCTTATCTATACCGATAATAATTTGTGTAAGCCTTTTTAGCTGTGGCGTACAAAGCATAGCCGACTCCAATATAGCCGTTATTGCCACTGACCTAAGCGCAAGCGAGTCAAGGGCCTTGGAGAACGGTAAAATAACTATTGACGATATAATATTTCTCGGAGAGTCCACAACCTATCATCTAAAAAGCCGTGGCGTGCTTTCGGGAGGAAAGGAAACTACGCAGGTTTGGGCGCCTAAAAGCGGTACTCTTATGCTTGACGCATCTATAAGCGAATGTAGAATCGTCTACCCCGAAACGGGCGAGGAGCTTTCACTTGACGAGGCTATTAAAAGAAAAAAGCCAAGTGCAATGCTTTTTACCTTTGGACTAAACGGCGCTACCGATTTTAATAAGCGTGGCGAGAAATACTTTAAGCTTTGCTACCAAAAGCTTTTAGATACCGTTAAGGATGCATCGCCCGACACCGAAATAATAATAAATTCCTGCTTTCCCGTGGCAAAAAGCATGGATATGAGCCGATACTCCGTTGATGCAAGAGGCTTAAATTTATATATAAATAATATAAATCTTTGGGCACAGAATTTAGCGAGAGAAAACAATTTGCGGTATACCGACAGCGCATCGGCACTTAAGGATGCCGAAGGATTTCTTGCCCCCGAGCTTCAAGCCGAGGACGGATATCATTTAAATGAAAGAGCGTACGAATTAATATTAAAATATTTAGATAACGAACTAAAAAATAAGGAGAACTAAAAATGAAAAAACTTATTTTATTGATGTCTGTGTTGTTGACTATCACACTGTTTTTTCAATCCTGCTCGCAAAAGGAGTTTAACGCTTCAATTACTTGCAAAGAGCTTGCAACAAGCCTAAAACGAGAAATTTCGGTCCCCGAGGGCGCTTTTGAGGAATATACAGAGGACGAGCTTGATTTTTTATTTTCAACGCCCAAATTATACGACGACATCTATATTATTTATTCAAGCGATAGCACCGACGTCTGCGAGCTTGGCGTACTCCACGCATCAAGCAAGGAAAACGCGCAGCTAATCTACGAGGAGGCAAAAAATTATATCAAATCAACGCAGGAGCAAAAGCGAGAATTTTTGCGAAGCTACTCCCCCGCCGAGCTTGCAAAGCTTAATTCGGCAGAGGCGAGATTGCTTGGAGAATACGTTGTTTTTGCAATAGCCGACCAGTCCGACCGTGACGAGGTGTTTAAAAGGGCTGAGGATATCTTATCAAAATAAGATAAAATAAAAAAATCCGAGTTAATAAATACGATTTTTTCGTACCGTTAACTCGGATGCTTTTATTTGTTTTTAATTACTCAGCAGAGTCCTCAGCCTTTTCAGATACTGCTTCAATTGTACTTGTAGGCTCATCTATCTTTTTGCCGAGCATTGAGGGCAATTGCATACCCGCAAGGGCAAAAACCTCATCAAGAGGAGGAACCGACTTCATCATACCAGAAATAAAGTTAGCCGTGGAGGTCTTACCTTCGCCGTTTTGACCGCCATCCCAAACAGTAACCTTGTCAATCTTAATATTCTTAACCGCATCAACCTGAACACGCATAAGATCCTCAAGCTTATCGGCTATAAGAAGCTTAAGAGCCGCATCGGGATCTCCGCCCGCAGACTTAACGATTTCCGCAAAGCCCGCCGCTTGCTTTCTAAGTATCTCCTCAGCACCTCGAGCCTGAGCCTCCATTTTAGCGTAGATAGCGTCTGCTTCACCCTTTGCTTTTCTACGAATCTGCTCTGCCTCTGCCTCTGCAGCAAGCTCCAGCTCCTTCTTTCTTGCCTCGGCGCGAACGATGATATCCGCCTCCAAGGTTGCCTGCTCCTTATCACGTCTTGCTCTTTCCGCCGCCTGCTCTGCCGCATAGGATTCCTCGAGCGCCTTAGCCTCCTGAGTTTTTTCTGCGGTGGTTGCAATCTTGCGAGCCTCTGCCTCTTTTTCCTTAAGAGCCGCATTAGACATAGCAATCTTCATCTTAGCCTCGTTTTCGCCCTCTATTGCAAGCGAATCCGCCTTAGATACCTCAATTCTCTGCTCCTTCTTTGCGTTCGCCTCACCGATAGAACCTTCTCTATCCTGCTCCGCAACGCTCTTTTTAGCATCGTTGATAGCCTTTGCAGCTGCCTCCTTACCAAGAGCCGCTATGTATCCCGACTCGTCACTGATATCGGTTACGTTAACGTTGATAAGACGAAGTCCTATCTTTCTAAGCTCACTCTCAACGTTTTCGCTAACTGCCGCAAGGAACTTATCACGGTTGGTATTGATTTCCTCAATATCCATTGTAGCAATAATAAGTCTTAACTGTCCAAAGATAATATCCTTGGAAAGCTCCTGAATTTCGGAAAGCTGAAGTCCCAAAAGTCGCTCTGCCGCATTCTGCATAATTCCCGGCTCTGTTGAAATACCTACGGTAAATCTTGAGGGAACGTCTATACGGATATTCTGCTTAGAAAGCGCATTCTTAAGGTCAACCTGAATAGACATAGGTGTAAGATCCAAATATGCATATGACTGGAAAACGGGAATTACAAATTCCGCGCCACCGTGAATACACTTTGCGCTACGGTTTGAGCCGTCGGTGTTTTTACCGATTGAACCGTAAATTACCATAATCTTATCAGAAGGACACTTTTTGTATCTCGAGCATATCCATACAATAAAGGATACTACAACGAGAACTACGGCACAAACTAAAAAGATGATTGTTGGATTCATTTAATTTTCCTCCGTTTAAAATAATTTATTTGCGTTTAACGACTAAGCTGGTCTGTCCACTTGTTCCAACAACGATTATCTCGCAGCCGGTAGGGATACTCTCAGCCTCATCGGTAACGGCATTTCTTTCAACGTATGCTCCTTGAAGCATAATATTTACCTTTCCCTCGCCCGTTCTTGACGGAGGTATGGTAAGATAAACCTTGCCCGCAACGCCTATTGCATTTCGGTTATCTGCAGTTCCGCTATTTCTAAGACGCATAACCATTTTAAGCAAAAGCGCTATGGCTAACATCATAGCAAACCCGCACACTGTGGAAACCAAAATAGTTATAGGAAGATTTACCTCAAAGGATTGCATAACTATTCCCACCCAGCCGAATATCACGAAAAACGCAACTATTCCTCTAAAGGTAAAGATATGCAGGCTTCCAAAATC
>JAZRAJ010000117.1:0-3020 GCA_045634485.1 Eubacteriales bacterium
TATAGGGAGAACCCCCGACGAGGGTTCTCCCTCTTTCCTGCGTTTTTAGAACGATAAGAATGGGGCTACTCGCCCCAAACCCTCGCCACCTTTTGAAAAAGGTGGACGAAAACTTTCCACTTGGGTGCGGTGCGAACATACCATTCTAAACCGTCGAGCGCACTAATTACGCCAAAAAAATAAGTCCCTATTTTTCAAGGTTCTTGAAAGATAGGGGGTGTGGGGGAAAGAAAAGCATCTTTCAAGAAGTTTTCTTTCCTCCACAGAAATTTTCATTTAATTAAATCAATCAATCATTTATTTATCTCAAACTTAGTACCCTCGCGAGTATCGATAAGAGTAATGCCCTTAGAGAGAAGCTCTGCACGGATTTCGTCGGCACGAGCGAAGTTCTTTTCCTTCTTAGCGGCAACACGCTGTGCTATCATATCGTTAATGTAGGCGATAAGCTCGGAGTCAACGTCGGGCTCTGCGCTATCGTTTGCAGAATTTACCTTCTCAGCTGCGGCAATAAGACCAACGCAGAGAACTCTGTCGAAGTCTGCAATAAGAGCAAGCTTTGTTGCGGGTGTGGTGTCTGCCTTAAGAACATCGTAAAGTGCGGTAACCGCAAGAGATGTGTTAAGGTCATTATCAAGAGCCGAAACAAATCCTGCCTTAAGCGAATCGAACGCCGCAGAGTCAATTTCTCCCTTATCGCCGTTCATAAGAGCTGCAATTCTTGTAACGAGCTTGTTGTAAGCGATAGCCGCATTATCAAGATTTTCATAGCTGAACACGAGCGACTTGCGGTAATGCGACTGCAAGCAGAAGAAGCGGTAAACGAGCGGATCGTAGCCCTTGCTTTCAAGGAGTGAAACCGTTAAAAACTCGCCCTTGGATTTACTCATCTTGCCCGAATTTGTATTAAGATGATGAACGTGGAACCAATAGTTGCACCACTTATGACCAACGAACGCTTCACTCTGCGCTATCTCGTTGGTGTGGTGGGGGAATGCGTTGTCTATTCCGCCACAGTGCAAATCAAGGTACTCGCCAAGGTGCTTCATGCTAATGCACGAGCATTCAATATGCCATCCCGGATAGCCTATACCCCAAGGGCTATCCCATTTTAATTCCTGGGAATCGAACTTTGACTTGGTAAACCACAAAACAAAGTCTGCCTTGTTTTTCTTGTTGGTGTCCTCCTCAACGCCCTCACGAACGCCTACCTCGAGGTCCTCCTCCTTGAAATCGTTGAATACGTAATATTGCTCAAGCTTTGAGGTGTCAAAATAGATGTTTCCGCCTGCCTCATAAGCGTAGCCCTTTTCAATAAGTCCCTCAATTGTTGAAATAAACTCGGGAATGCACTGAGTTGCAGGTGCTACTACCTCGGGTGTCTTTATATTGAGCTTTTCGCAATCTGCAAAGAATGCATCGGTATAGAATTTTGCAATTTCAAGAACCGTCTTGTTCTCTCTCTTTGCGCCCTTGAGCATCTTGTCCTCGCCTGTGTCGGCATCGCTCGAAAGATGTCCTACGTCGGTTATGTTCATTACTCTCTTTACGTCAAGTCCGCTATATCTTAGGTACTTCTCAAGCACGTCCTCCATTATATAGCTTCTTAAATTTCCTATGTGCGCAAAATGATATACCGTCGGTCCGCACGTATACATGCTTACCTTTCCTGCCTCGTTTGGCACAAATTCCTCTTTCTTCCTCGTTAATGAATTATATATCTGCATATTTTTTCTCCTTTTTGGATTTAGTTAGTTTATAGCCAAATGTTTTTGTCGCTTTTTTGAAAAAAAGCGACGCAAAAAACTTTCAAACGAAAGGTTTTTGCGCACATAGACAGCTCGACCATAGAAATATAAAAATCGAACGCACTATGTAAATCAAAAACAATATTCCGTTTTAAAGTTTTTGAAAGTTGGGGGTGTGGGGGAAACTTAAAGTAAAAAGTAAGAAGTAATAATGAATAAGTAAATTATAAGTTTAAAATTCGCTATTATAAATCCGACGTTAGGCTGTCGGCACTGCCGACCTTTTTCAAAAAGTTTTCTTCTCCCACGAAAAAAGCTTTATTTGTTTTTCAATTCATCCAACTCTGCCTGAAGCTCGGAGAGCTTGGCTTCAAGACGCTTAATTTCCTGAGCCACGGGGTCGGGAATGTGGATTTGGTCGAGGTCGTTAACGACCTTAACGCCCTGACGGCGAACGACCTTAGCGGGAATACCAACGGCGGTGCTTTGCTCGGGAATTTCCTCTAAGACAACGGCGTTAGCGGCAATTTTTACGTTATCGCCAATTTTAAAGGGACCGAGAACCTTAGCGCCTGCGCCGACCATAACGTTGTTGCCGAGGGTGGGGTGACGCTTGCCAACGTCCTTACCCGTACCGCCGAGAGTCACGCCCTGATAGATGGTACAGTTATCGCCAATTTCTGCGGTTTCTCCAATTACCACGCCCATACCGTGGTCAATCATTAAGCCCTTACCGATGGTAGCTCCGGGGTGAATTTCAATTCCCGTAATAGCACGTGAGATTTGGCTTATTGCACGAGCCGAGAAGTAATGCTCGCGGAGGTAAAGTCCGTGCGCAATTCTGTGCGCTATGAGTGCGTGAACGCCCGAATAGAGCAAAAGCACCTCTAAGTTACTTCTTGCGGCGGGGTCACGCTCGCGAACGGCGTTTACGTCCTCACGAACCGAACGGCAGAGAGCGTTTGCGCCAAGGCTTGCTTTTTTAACGGTTTTAACGCTTTTTTTAGCAAGCGAGGCAAGCTCTGCGTTTATATAGCCGATAAAATCGGGCTCGATATCCTTATTTAATTTTCGTTGTATGCGTTTTTTCTTCAGCTGACGCTTAGTCAAAATTATCACCTCCAAAAAATAAGGGGCTGAGTCATTCAGATGCAGAAGTCGTGATTTGGTTCTCGTCGGCGTACAAAGGTACGCCAGAGGGCCAAAGCGCGGCTAAAAAACACACATAAAAATGGAATTTGAGAGATTTTTCTCGAAAATTCCTACAAAAAA
>JAZRAJ010000118.1:0-13139 GCA_045634485.1 Eubacteriales bacterium
CACATAAAAATGGAATTTGAGAGATTTTTCTCGAAAATTCCTACAAAAACAGCTTAAACCATGCTTTTTTTCACTGTTAAAGCTGATTTTTATTTAGTTTTATTTCGTGTGTTTTTGTTCTGCGCTAAATGACGCAGCCCCACCCCTTTTCAAAGAATTTCTGAAAAGGGTTTTGTTTTTGTTGTAATGAGTGCGCTCGGCGGTTTAGAGTGGTGTGTTAGCACTGCACCCGAGTGGGAAGTTTTCGTCCACCTTTTTTAAAAGGTGGCGAGGGCTTGGGGCGAGTAGGCCCATAAAACGGCGCTTTCTTTTTGCCAAGCTTTTTCTTTGCGCCTCTTGTGCCAAAGAAAAAGCGGTATTGTGGATTATGTTTTTGTATTTTTCTTAAATTCTCGCCAACTGCTCGACCGCTTCATTTTTACATATGCTTTTTGCGTATTCCAAAAGATACGGCAATTTCTCCTTTACGCTTTGCGGCTCGCTGTATTCAAGCAAAAAGGAATATTCGTTTAAGCTGCTTACGCCATATTCCTCAAGCTCGTCGTTGTCGGCTATCTCCAAATAAAGATAATACCCCTCGTTTGCAATGTAAAACGCAGAGCTTTTATAGGTCAAGGGCAAAAACGAAAGTCGCTTGCAGGCTTCAAGCAAATAATTAAGCCTTTCAAAGAAAAATACCTTCTGCAAGGGCTCACGCTTGACCTTGTTAGGCTCGGTGCTACACGGCTTGCTCGCCTCTGCCTTTTCCTCGTTGCTTTTTAATAACTCAAGCTTGCTTACGAATATCTCGCATCCGCCACTTCCGTCGGGAAAAAGCTGAATAAGTATTCTGTGCCTTTCGGTTACGAAGCCGAGCTTTATTTTTGCCTCCTCTAAAAGCCCCTCGATAAATTTTCTCGACGTTAAATCTCCGTATTCAAGCAGATCTGCGTTTATACCGTGTGGAGCAAGATCCTCCTTTTCGCAGATTATTTTAAGCTTTGCATCGTTTATAATTATGTATTCCATAGGGTGCTCCCTTCGTTTTGCGTATTTACACTATACATTATAAGCAAAAGACGCCAAAATGGCTACCCCTAAAAATATGGCAAAGCACGTTAAAAATGGAAATTCAAAGGCTTTTGTTTAAAATCCTTGACTTAATCTTTCTGTATATGATATAATTAATAGGCAACCGTTTAAGTTTATGAGCGGCTTTCTTGTCCGTATGTGACAAAAATAAAATTTTACGAGGGAGGATATACGAATATGAAATATAATTCTGATATTTGTGCGGTTGAGTGCCATGCGTACGAGCTTTGCACGCTTAGCCAAAGAAGCGGAAGCCGTGGCGTATATACTCCTATAAATCTTCCGATAGAGCTTGCCGATGACGGAATGTATTATAAAATTCAATCCGAGGCGGGGGCTTATTATTCGCCAAACGTTGAGCTTTTGCATACCTCTAATATCGACGGCGTATATTTTACGCTTAATGCAAGAGCCGACGGAATTATACGCTACGACGGATATTCTATCGTGGATAAAATCAAGGTTGTAAAGGGGAGGGGTGCTTACTCTCCTCCCGACGTAATGACGCTTGCTCTCTTAAAGGCTTCTTGCTATCTTTATTGCGAGAGGGAGGGGCTTGAGTCGGTATTTGCAAGAGTTACGTATTATAATCTCGATAGCAAAAGGCTTAAGTATTTTAACTATAAATATACTCGCAAAGAGCTTCAAGCCTTTTATTTTGAGGCTCTTGAAAAAATAAAATACCGCATCAAGGCGGTATACAGGCAAGCCGAGATGCGACAAAATCTTCCCAACGCAAGATTTCCCTACGGAGAGCTTCGCGAGGGGCAGGAGATAATGATTCGTGAAAGCTTTGCGGCGATGAAAAAGGGCAGACGCATTTTTATTGAAGCGCCTACGGGTACGGGAAAAACCATTTCTGCGCTGTTTCCCGCCGTTCGTGCGCTTGGCGAGGGCTATTGCGATAAGATATTTTATCTAACGCCCAAGACCTCCACGCGCAGAGAAGCCTTTTCGGCTATGTCAAAGCTTTATTCAAGCGGTACGCCGCTTAGAACCGTGATAATAAGCGCAAAGGAGCAGATATGTCCCCTCGGTGCGCTAACGGGCAAGAGGCGCAGAGCCTGCTCGCCCGAGTCTTGCGCTTATGCAAGCGGATATTACGAGCGACTTGACGGAGCGCTTGCGGAGATGCTTGAAAATTACACGGGATACTCAAGCGGTCTTATAAGTCAAATTGCAAAGAAATATCAGATTTGCCCCTACGAGCTGTCGCTCGACCTTTCCGAGCTTTGCGACGTAATTATTTGTGATTATAACTATGCGTTTGACCCCGTAGTTTATTTTAGACGCTACTTTGGCGTTGGCGCTCCAAGCGCAAAATACACCTTTTTGGTGGATGAGGCGCATAATCTGCTTGATCGAGTGCGTGAGTCATATTCAATATCGCTTTCCTATCTTGATTTTTGCAACGTTAAAAATCAGATAGACCCAATTGACAAAAGCGGAGCAGAGGGCTTATTTACCTTTGTTGAGCAAGCATTTGCGAAATTGCGTAATCTTTGCAAGGATACCTTGGTTAAGGACGATAACGGCGAGCGAGGCTTTTATATAGGTAATAGCGTGCCCGATAAGCTTACTAGGGAGCTTAAGCACTTTACGACGAAGGCGAACGAGTTTTTGTTTAAAAATCCCAATCACTATCTTGCTTATGAAATATCCGAGCTTTTGTTTTCGGTTAAAAAATATTTAAAAATAGTAGAGCTTTTTGACGAGAATTTTAGATTTTACGTAAGCGTTTTCGGGGGCGATACAGTGGCAAAATGCTATTGCCTTGACCCATCGGATTTGCTCAATTCGCTCTTTTTGCGAGCAGAGTCTGCCGTGCTTTTCTCGGCAACGCTTACGCCTCCCGAGTATTTTTGCAGTGTTCTTGGCGGAGGCAAGCAGGCTAAATGTCTGTCACTCCCATCGCCATTTGACACCGAACGCCTTTGTGTTGCGGTTGCCGACTACGTAAACACTCGATTTGAGGATAGGGAGGATAACGCAAAGCGCTTTGCAACGGTTATTGCCGCCACGGTAAAGGCAAGGGCGGGGAACTATATTGCGTATTTTCCGTCCTATAAATGCCTTGAGCAGACCTATTTTGCCTTTTCACGAAAATATCCGAACGTTGTAACCGTAGTGCAAAAGAAGAATATGAGTGCAAGCGAGCGTCAGGAATTTTTGTCGGCGTTCAAGGACGATTCGGGCAAGCTTCGCGTTGGATTTTGCGTTCTTGGCGGGGCGTTTTCGGAGGGCGTGGACCTACCGGGTAGCCGACTTATCGGCTCGATAATATTTGGAGTGGGGCTTCCTGCACTTTCAAATGAGAAGAATATTATACGTGAGCATTACGATTCTAAAAACGACGAGGGCGTAGGCTACGATTATGCGTACACCTTCCCGGGGATGAATAACGTTCTACAGGCGGCGGGGCGCGTTATACGAAGCGCTGAGGATACGGGAATAGTTGTTCTTGCCGACGACAGATACGCAACTCCAAAGTACCGCTCGCTCTTTCCCGAGCATTGGAAGGGTATTCAATATGCAGGAAATGCAAGTTCACTTGCAGAAATTATGCGAAGATTTTGGGAAAAACACCAATAATCAGATATTTTTTAATATTTTTTGCAAAAAATAAAAATAATTCTTGCTTTTTTGAAATTTCTGTGTTATAATGTTAAGGATGATTTTAAAAAAGTAATATTATACCGTTTTTTCGGTTACAAAAGGAGTTTTTATGCTTTATACAGATATGAACAGAGAAGAGCTTTCGGCAGAGCTTGTGGAGCTTCGCGCACAGTACGATGCGTTCAAGGCTCAAAATCTTTCACTCGACCTTTCGCGCGGTAAGCCCAACAAGGATCAGCTTGATTTAACAGAGGGTATGCTTACCTGCCTTTCTACAAATGAGGAGTGCAAGGGCGAGAACGGATTTGACTACCGCAATTACGGTATTCTTGACGGTATTCCCGAGGCTAAAAGGCTTTTCTCAGAGCTTTTTAATATTCCCGAGCAGAGAATTTTCGTTGGCGGAAATTCCTCGCTTAATCTTATGTACGATTCGGTTGCAAGAGCAATGCTTTACGGTGTTGTTGGCAGTGATAAGCCTTGGGGCAAGTATGATAAGATAAAATTCTTGTGCCCCGCACCCGGATATGACCGTCACTTTGCAGTAACCGAAAGCCTTGGCATTGAGATGATAAACGTTGATATGCTCCCCACAGGTCCCGATATGGATATGGTTGAGGCTCTCGTTGCAAGCGACCCCTCTATAAAGGGTATGTGGTGCAATCCTAAGTATTCTAACCCCGACGGATATACCTACTCCGACGAAACCGTTGACAGACTCGCAAAAATGAAAACCGCCGCTCCCGATTTCAGGATTTTCTGGGATAATGCGTATGCGGTTCACGAGCTTTATGACGAGGGTAGACACGTTCTTGCCGATATATTTGCGGCTTGCGAAAAATACGGTAACGTAAACCGTGTAATCTACTTTGCATCGACCTCTAAAATATCCTTCCCCGGAGCAGGTGTTGCTATTTTTGCGGTATCCGAGGAGAATATGGCGCAGATTAAGTCTGTAATGACTATTCAAACCATCGGCTTTGATAAGATAAATCAGCTTCGCCACGTTAAGTTCTTTAAGAATGCACAGGGTATTCTTGACCATATGGATAAGCTTGCTGATATTATCCGTCCTAAGTTTGAGATAGTTGAAAGAATTTTCTCGGAGAGCTTCTCCTCTAACGGCGCTGCTCATTGGACTAAGCCTCGCGGCGGATACTTCGTAGGTCTTTATACTATGGAGGGATGCGCAAAGCGTACCTATCAGCTTTGTAAGGAGGCAGGCGTTGTTCTTACAAACGTTGGAGCAACCTATCCTTACGGCAAGGATCCTCGCGATTCTCACATTCGTATCGCTCCTACATTCCCATCAAACGATGCTTTGGAGCAGGCTATGGGCGTTCTCGTGGTTTGCGTAAAGATTGCTACTATTGAAAAGCTTTTGGCTGAGTAATTTAAAATTTATAATAAATAGATGCGGGGAAAACTTTCTTAAAAGAAAGCTTTTCCCCGCACCCATTTCAAAGAATTTGAAGCGTGTGTATACGGAATTGTTTTTTATTTTATTTGCTCAACGATAATAAAATAAAATCTTATTATTTTTCGGGAGGATGATATCCTCCCCTACAACCGATATGCGTTGATGTTCAAGTGTAGAGGAGGCTATTAGCCTCCCGCTTGCATCAAATTTAATAAGCACAATGGTTGAGATATCTATGTACTTAAAAAACTTTTTCATGAAAGTTTTTGGTGCTACCTTTTTTCAAAAAGGGAGCGAAAAATTTTGATAATAAACTAATTATAAGGATATTATGAAAAAAACGCAGAGAACAGAGAATCCGTATAAAAATACCGATAGCAATAAGCGGTATTTTACATACGATTATTATTTGAGAAAAAAATATGCCAAAAAGCTTGCGCGAATACCGCTTGATATGGGGCTTAGCTGTCCTAATATCGACGGTCGTTGCGGTGTGGGCGGATGTATATATTGCTCCTCGCGCGGAAGCGGAGATTTTGCAGAGAGCGCTACGCTACCGCTTCGTGAGCAATATGAGCGAGCAAGGGAGAGGCTATCGTCAAAATGGAGCACAGAGCATTGTATTGCTTACTTTCAAGCGCACACGAACACCTATGCGCCACTCGAATTTCTAAAGAAAAATTTTGAGGAGGCTCTGACCTTTGACGGCTTGGAGGCTATAAGCATTGCAACGCGAGCCGATTGCCTTGAGCCCGAGATATGCGAATATCTTGCCGACCTTGCCGAGAGAATTCCATTAACGGTTGAGATTGGGCTTCAAAGCTCGTCGGATAAAACGGCGGAGCTTATCAACAGAGGACACGATTTTGCCACATTTTGCGAGGGCTATAGACGCTTGCGAGAGGCTTCAAGCAAAATAGAAATATGCGTGCATATGATTTTAGGATTACCGGGCGAGGATGAGGAGCTTATTATGCAGACGGTACGTGACGTTGCAAGCCTTGCGCCCGAGCAGGTAAAAATTCATCTTTTACACGTAATACGGGGCACGGTAATGGCGGATATTTACGAGCGTGGGGAATACACACCGCTTACCAAGGAGGAGTACGTTGACCTTGCGGTAAGAGCACTTGAGCTTTTACCACCCGACACGGTTGTTGCGAGAATAACGGGCGACGGACACCCCGACGATCTTTTAGCACCCGAATGGAGCAGAAGGAAGGTTTCGGTTATCAACGATATCGATAAGCTTTTGTATGAGCGTAAAACGTATCAAGGAATTAAATACCGTAATTAGGGCGAACCCCGACGAGGGTACGCCCTCTTCCTTATATAGAAAAAGAGGCTATCCCAAATTTGCTTGGGATAGCCTCTGAATTTATTTCATTATTTCGTTAAATTAGAAATATACGAAGAATGTATCAAGAGAGAAGTTTGTCTTATCAACGGTTTCTGCACGGCTGATGAAGTAAATCTTACCGCCCTCGAATGCAAACTCGTGGAAGAATTCGCCTGCGGACTCCTCCTGAATCTGGCTCTTATCGGGATCTGTATCATACTTAATTGCGGTGCCGTTGATCTTGATTGTTACGCTTGTAGGATCGTTTGCTGCATAGCTTATACGGTACAAGTTGTTCTCGGCATCGTATTCACGAACCAAAATATCTGTTCCAAGTGTGGTGTCCTCGTAAAGCTCTCCAAATACTACAGTATAGTTCTTGGGAAGGTTAACGGTCATCTTACCGGAGTCGATAAAGAGTGCGTGAGTGTTGCTTACCTTAAGAGAGTTGGTGTAAAGCTTCTTAATGCTCTGAAGCTTTTCAACAGTGGTAATAGAGCTTACGTCAAGCTCCTTGGTGCAAGCCGAGTCGGTGTACCACTTACCGTCAAAATCAATGTTAGCGTCTGCAAACACCTCGTTGATAACGCTATTAAGGGTATCGGAAACAGGGCTTTCTGCGCTTACGTCGCCCATAATGGTCATAGGAATCTCGTTACCGTTAACAACCAAGGTCAATGCTGCCTCGTAGGAGTCAGGTGCATCAACAACGCCTACTGCGGGAAGCTCGGTCTTTACGGAGTTGTAAATCGAGTCGCTCATCTTGTAGTCAAAGGTGTATGCAAGAGAGGAGCTGAGGTCTGCCTGATGGTTGTAGGTATCGCCAACCTTTTCGGTGGAGGTCTGTGTGGTTGTGCTTACGAAGGAGAGGATCTTGCCGTCCTTGGTCTTGAGAAGGCTCTCAACCGTAAGGTTATTCTGGTAGGTACCGCCGTTGTCCTGAAGGTTGCTGGATATTGTTATCGTTCTCTTGAATATGTTGGTGCTTCCGTCCTTGTTAAAGATAACGTCTGCCTTTGCGGTAAGCGACTTAACGGTGTAGCCCTCTGCCTCGTAGCGAGCCTTGTCTGCCGCCTTAAGCTCGTTGAGAACCGAGGTGTAGATGCTCTTAAGGTCGCTTGCAGAGGATGCTGCAAAGGGATTACCAAAGCTTTCTGCAAAGTGAACGTTGAAGCTCTCGGACAAGATGATATCCTTCTTTGCGTTAGCAAAGCCGTAATCTGTGAGGCTGTTGTAATCCTCATATTCAACGATATCGTCGGTCTTGCTTGAATAATAAACGTAATTCTTGCTATTCTGGTTGAAATACTTTGATTCCATTACAGAGGTGGAAATCTTTTTGTCGTTCTCGTATCTATCCTCATTGAGAACGGCTGCTGCTTTACCGCTTGCAGGGTCTGCAGTAACGGTCTGCTTGTCTACGGTTTTGTTCTTTGTGGTTTCGTTGCTGGAATCATCTCCACTTTCGGTGTCGGTCTGATCCTCAACCCAGTCAATGGTTAAGGAATAAGCATCCTTATAGCCAATGGTTGCGTTGTAATCTGCCTTCATCTGTGCGAAAATGGTTTCTGCGGTGTCCGCATCAACGTCCTCAAGTCCTTCCTCTACGTCAAAGCTTTCATTGTTGCTTTCGCCAAGACTGTCAGAGCTTGCATCGTCGTCATTCTTCTTTCCGCAGGATGCGAAAACGAATACTGTGCAGAAGCAGAGTATGAGCGCAAGGATGGAAAGTAATTGTTTTTTCATAACATTTTACTCCTTTTTTTGATTTTATAGTTTTATTTTAACTCCTCTATATCCTCAAACAGTGGGGTGGAAAGATATCTATCCCCCGTGTCGGGAAGAAGAGCAACTATCGTTTTTTGTTTGTTTTCTTTTTTTTGCGCAAGAAGCGTAGCGGCGAACAGTGCGGCTCCCGAGCTTATTCCGCAAAGAATACCCTCGTTCCTTGCCAAGCGTTGAGCTGTAATATATGCGTCGCCTTCGGTAACCGTTATTACATTGTCAATAAGAGAAGCGTCGTAATTTTCGGGAATAAAGTTTGCGCCTATTCCTTGGAGTCCGTGTGCACCCGCCTTGCCTTGCGTTATAAGGGGGGATGACGCAGGCTCAACGCCTACTACGGTAATTTGCGGATTTTTCTCTTTAAGGAATTTTGCAATTCCAGAAATAGTTCCGCCCGTTCCTATTCCCGCAACGAAAATATCTATATTTCCGTTGGTGTCGCTCCATATTTCGGGAGCGGTGGTAAGGTAATGAGCCATTGGATTTGTAGGATTTGAAAATTGAGAGGGAATAAATGCAGACTCTGCCGATGCGGCTATGCGCTCTGCCTCCTCAATTGCACCCTTCATTCCAAGCGATGCATCGGTGAGAACGATTTTTGCGCCGTATGCGGCAAGCAGCTTTCTTCGCTCAATGCTCATACTGCTTGGCATCGTAAGGATAAGCTTGTATCCGCGTGATGCGCAGATAGCGGCAAGTCCGATTCCCGTGTTTCCGCTTGTGGGCTCGATTATAACGGTATTTTTCTCTTTGCTGATAAGTCCCTTTTCCTCGGCGTCGTTTATCATCGCAAGGGCAATTCTGTCCTTTGCGCTTCCCGCAGGATTTAAATATTCAAGCTTGCAAAGTATTTTTGCGCCGTTTGCAAAAAGGCTTGAATATCGGTTGACCGATAGCAGAGGGGTAGAGCCGACAAGCTCTGAAATACTGTTATAAACCATTACTTTAGCTCCTTTAAACAAGGTTTTACGGTTTAAGCTAAATCTATGCCAATTGACAAGAATTTAACTATGATAGCAAAAAACCGTACATAGTGGTGAGAAACTATGTACGGCTATTTGTTGTTTTGATTTTAGATGTTGTTGAGAGCCTTTGTGAACTGACTCTTCTTACGAGCAGCCGCATTCTTGTGAATAATTCCGCGAGCAGCAGCCTTGTCGATCTTCTTAACAGCGATCTTGTAGGTCTCCTGTGCAAGTGCGGTATCGCCAGCAGCGAGAGGTGCCTGATATTTCTTAATATCGGTCTTCAACTGTGTCTTGAACATTTTGTTCTGAAGGGTCTTGGTCTGAGTAACAAGAACACGCTTTTTAGCACTTTTGATATTAGGCATTGCAATTTCCTCCATTTTTAATATTTACATTAAAGAGATACACGGACGCATATGAGAGGGTACGCGCCGTATTCATCCATACACTTACATATAATATCACACTTTTTCTTATTTTGCAATAGTTTTTTGAAAAAAATATATTTTTTGCAATTTATTTTTTTGACATTTTTTCCTTGTTTGTAGCTTTTTTGAAAATGTTTTGCGGATTTTTTTGAAAATCACTTGACAAGTCTTGACATTTGTGCTAAAATATTAAACTGCATTATAATTGCTAATTATGCCTATTTTTACCCTTATATTACAAAATGTATGGTAAAATTCACAATAAACGTCGAGTTGAGATCGAGTTTGTTTCGTTTTTTATTTATATATGCGTACGTATGAGGCGCAAAAATGAGCCTAAGAGGCAAGGCTTCTGCTTTCCGTGGAAAACGGCGGATAAAAAATAGAAGGAGTTGGTTATTTCAATGATCAGAGTAAAAGAACAAAAACTTGGTCAGAATACGAGAATGAGTTTTGCAAGAAACCAGTTCCCGTGTGAGCTTCCGAGTCTTGTAGAGGTACAGACAAAGTCTTTTAAATGGTTTTTGGAGGAGGGTCTTAAAGAGGTTCTTGAGGACGTATCTCCTATTACCGATCACGCAAACAATCTTGTAATTGAGTTTGTTTCCTATTCGATTGACAAAAAGACTAAGTACACTGTTGAGGAGTGCAAGGAGCGTGACGCTAACTACGCATCTCCCTTAAAGGTTGGTGTTCGTCTTACCAATAGAGCAACGGGAGAGGTTAAGGAAACCGAAATATTTATGGGCGACTTCCCGATAATGACCGATACGGGAACATTCGTTATCAACGGTGCGGAAAGAGTTATCGTTTCGCAGATAATTCGTTCGCCCGGTATGTATTATGCTACCGAGATCGACAAAACGGGTAAGGACATTTACTCGGCTCAGGTTATCCCCTACAGAGGTGCATGGCTTGAATATGAGGTAGACCCAAGCGGAGTTATTTACGTACGTATAGACAAAACCCGTAAGCTTCCCCTTACGGTATTTATCAGAGCGCTCATGTTTACAAGCATGAACGGCAAGGACACAAGAGATGACGTTTACGCACTCTTTGGCGATGAGGAGGCTCTCACCTTTACCTTTGATAAGGATGAAACCGAGGCGCTCTCATCTCACTCAGGCGCAGCATTTGGTGTAGAGGCTCTTAAGGAAATCTACAAAAAGCTTCGTCCCGGCGAGCCCGCAACACAGGAGGCGGCTCAAACCCAGTTGCACAACTATTTCTTCGATCCCAAGAGATATGATATTGCAACCGTTGGACGTTATAAGTTCAACAAGAAGATGGCTATTCACAGCCGTATCAGAGGCCACAAGCTTGCAGAGGACGTAATTAGCCCTCTCACAGGCGAGCTTCTCTTTGAAAAGGGCGCTATACTTAACAACGAGGAGGCGCACGTTGTTGAAAATGCCGCTGTTAACTGCGTAATGCTTGAGCTTGACAACGGTAAGATTATCAAGGTATTTTCCAATAATACTATATACCCCGAGCATATTCTCGGATACGATCTCAAGGATTGCGGTGTAAACGAAAAGGCAAGCATACCCGTTCTTCTCGAGCTTCGTGAAGCCTACGGCGACGACGTAGAGGCTCTTAAGGCTGCCGCAAAGGAAAGAATTGCGGATCTTTGCCCCAGATGCTTGACCTACGACGACGTATTTGCATCTATTAACTATTTGCTTAACTTTATGAGTGGCGTTGGCGAGAAGGACGATATCGACCACCTTGGCAACCGCCGTATCCGTTCTGTTGGCGAGCAGCTTCAAAATCAGCTCCGCATAGGATTTACCAGAATGGATAAAATTATAAAGGAGAGAATGACTATTCAGGACGGCGAGAAGCTTACTCCCGCGGCGCTTATCAATATCAAGCCCGTAACTACTGTTGTAAGAGAGTTCTTTGCTTCCTCGCAGCTTTCACAGTTCATGGACCAGAACAACCCGCTTGCAGAGCTTACTCACAAGCGCCGTTTGTCGGCTCTCGGTCCCGGAGGTCTTTCAAGAGACCGTGCGTCCTTTGACGTTCGTGACGTACACTACACCCACTACGGACGTATGTGTCCTATCGAAACGCCCGAAGGTCCTAACATCGGTCTTATCTCCTACCTTACTACCTACGCAAAGATCAACGATTACGGATTTATCGAGGCTCCCTTCCGTAGAATAGATAAGGAAACCGGCAGAGTAACCGACGAGGTTGTTTACATGACTGCCGACAAGGAGGATAATTACGTTATAGTTCCCGCAAACGAGCCTATCGATGAGAACGGTGCATTTATCCACGATAGAGTTACCGCAAGAGATAAGGGCGAGTTCGTTGAGAGAACCCCCTCTGAGGTAGACTTTATGGACGTTTCGCCTAAGATGGTAGTTTCTGTTGCTACCGCAATGATCCCCTTCCTTGAGAACGACGATAACTCTCGTGCGCTCATGGGATCTAACATGCAGAAGCAGGCAGTTCCGCTTATGGTAACCGACAGTCCTATCGTTGGTACAGGTATGGAGTATCAGGCAGCTGTTGACTCCGGCGTAGTTATACTCGCAAAGCACGCAGGTACGGTTGAAAAGGTTGACGCAACTAAGATAGTTGTTGTAACCGACAGAAGCGTTGAGGGTGGCGACGAGCTTCCCGTTAAGGAAACCTACGAGCTTATTAAGTTTAAAAAGACAAACCAGGGAACCTGCTTTAACCAGCGCCCCGTAGTAAGCTGCGGCGACTACGTAACTAAGGGTCAGGTTATTGCCGACGGTCCCGCTACCTCCAACGGAGAAATCTCCCTTGGTAAGAACGCCCTTATCGGCTTCATGACCTGGGAGGGATACAACTACGAGGACGCAGTTCTTCTTAACGAGCGTCTTGTTCGTGACGACGTTTACACCTCGCTTCATATCGAGGAGTACACTCACGAGGCAAGAGATACCAAGCTCGGACCGGAAGAGATTACCCGTGAAATTCAGAACGTTGGCGAGGACGCACTTAAGGACCTTAACGCAGAGGGTATCGTAAAGAAGGGTACCGAGGTAAGAAGTGGCGACATTCTCGTTGGTAAGGTAACTCCTAAGGGAGAAACCGAGCTTACCGCAGAGGATAGACTTCTTCGCGCAATCTTCGGCGAAAAGGGTAAGGATACAAGAGATACTTCCTTGCGCTTGCCTCACGGCGAGTCTGGTATCGTTGTTGACGTAAAGGTATTTACAAGAGAAAATCACGACGAGCTTCCCGCAGGCGTAAACAAGGTAGTTAAGGTTTATATCGCTCAGAAGAGAAAGATTTCCGTGGGAGATAAGATGGCAGGACGTCACGGAAACAAGGGTGTCGTTTCCCGCATACTTCCCCCCGAGGATATGCCCTTCTTGGCAGACGGTACTCCTCTTGATATCGTTCTTAACCCCTTGGGCGTTCCTTCACGTATGAACATCGGTCAGGTGCTTGAGGTACACTTGGGTATCGCAGCAAGAAAGCTTGGCTGGAAGATAATGACTCCCGTATTCGACGGAGCAAACGAGCGC
>JAZRAJ010000119.1:0-3946 GCA_045634485.1 Eubacteriales bacterium
GGCACAATAATTTGTCTTCCTAAGACCGCTTGGCCTCCGACTTAAAGCTTGACCAAAACTTTACCACTTGGGTGCAGTGCGAACACACCGCTTTCAATCGTCAAGCGCACTCATTACGTAAAAAAATAAGCCCTTTTTCAAAGTTCTTTGAAAAGGGGTGCGGGGAAAAATCTTTCTTTCAAGAAAGTTTTTCCCCGCTATATTATTCCTTATTCAAATCAAATCTTAGGAAATCTTGCAAAGGCAGCCTCAAGCTCCTCGTCGGTGGGACGGTAATCGCCAAGCTTGCCATCGTGGAACTTCTCGTAGGACATCATATCGAAATAACCTGTACCTGTAAGACCGAACACGATAGTCTTTTCCTCGCCTGTTTCCTTGCACTTAAGAGCCTCGTCAAGAGCAACCTTAATTGCGTGCGAGCTTTCGGGAGCAGGGAGTATTCCCTCTACTCTTGCAAAATACTCAGCCGCCGCAAATACAGAGGTCTGCTCTACCGATACCGCCTCCATAAGTCCTTGGTCGTAAAGCTCTGAGAGTGTGGGATTCATACCGTGGTAACGGAGTCCGCCCGCATGGCTTGCCGCAGGAATAAAGTTGCTTCCAAGAGTATACATCTTAACAAGAGGACAAATCATTCCGGTGTCGCAATAGTCAAATACGTATCTACCGCGCGTAAGGCTTGGGCAGGACATAGGCTCAACCGCAATAAAGCGATAATCTGCCTCGCCACGAAGCTTCTCGCCCATAAAGGGAGCGATAAGTCCGCCAAGGTTAGAGCCACCACCTGCGCAACCGATAATAATATCAGGCTTTATACCGTATTTATCAAGGGCTACCTTTGTTTCAAGTCCTATAATAGACTGATGAAGCATTACCTGGTTTAGCACGCTACCGAGAACGTATCTGTAGCCCTCCTTCTTAGAAGCCGCCTCAACCGCCTCTGATACCGCACAACCAAGGCTACCCGATGTACCGGGATGCTCGGCAAGTATCTTTCTACCAACCTCGGTTTCCATAGAAGGCGAGGGTGTTACGGTTGCGCCGTAGGTGCGCATAACCTCACGTCTAAAGGGCTTTTGCTCGTAGGAGCATTTAACCATATATACGTTACAATCAAGGTCAAAGTAAGCGCACGCCATAGAAAGCGCAGTACCCCACTGACCTGCTCCTGTTTCGGTGGTAACTCCACGGAGTCCCTGCTTTTTTGCATAGTAAGCCTGAGCGATTGCAGAATTAAGCTTATGGCTTCCGCTTGTGTTGTTACCCTCAAACTTATAGTAAATCTTTGCGGGAGTCTGCATCTTCTCCTCAAGGCAATACGCTCTTATAAGGGGCGCAGGACGGTACATTTTGTAAAAGCTTTGTATCTCCTCGGGAATTGGGAAATAAGCCGTGGTATCGTCAAGCTCCTGCTCAACAAGCTCCTTGCAGAAAACCTCGGAGAGCTGCTCTACGCTCATAACCTTATGAGTTTCGGGGTCGAGCAACGGCTCGGGCTTCTTTTTCATATCTGCCCTTACGTTATACCATTCCTTAGGCATCTCGCTTTCATCAAGATAAATTTTGTAAGGGATTTTCTTTTCTGACATAATATTTTTCCTTTCTTATAAAGGGGCATAAAAACAAAAAACGCCCCGCAAATTTCTTTGCCGGGACAGGAAATTTCCTGCGGTGCCACCCTGCTTGATGCTTTATGCATCCACTCGTGCGTACTATAATACGCCGACCTCTTACGGAAGGTCAACCGTCTTACATACTCCGCAAAATGCGTTTCAGCTTGCCCTCAAAGGTCCATTCGTTCTGCTCCTAAATATCGCACTCACACCGCCTGCGACTCGCTGAAAGTTGGTTTACAGTCTACTTCTCCTCTTCATCGGTTTAAAAAAATTATAGCACAGAGTGCCCATTTTGTCAATATATTTTTGCATTTTTTTAATTAGTATTGAAAAAAGAAGAAAAATATGCTATAATTTAATCAGTAATTTATTTAAAAAAGGAGATCTCCTATGAACACTAAAGCACTTCCTGAATATATGCACTGCTCCCCCACGGTTATGGCTGCGGCAAAAAGCTATTTTATCTTCGTTCCCTTTGATGACGAGGTAATTATGTGGGTAACCGTTAAGGATAAAACCTATTACGATGATTGCAACGGAATTTTCCGCTCCAACACACGCATGCACAAGGTTGAAATCCCCTGCAAGGTTCTTGACGAGGCAGGCGAATATACGGTTCACTATATTAAAATGATAGACCGCCGTCCCTACTTCCCCTTAAGCGAGGAGGAGCGTTCTCTTACGGTAAGCTTCCGCCCTGTACCCACCGACCGAGATATAAACATCTATCACATCGCCGATGCGCACAATCTTGTTGACGAGCCCGTAAGCGCAGGACGCTACTTTGGCGATAGCATCGACCTTCTCGTGCTTAACGGCGATATTCCAAATCACAGTGGCGACATTGAAAACTTCAACGCAATATACGAGATAGCGTCGGCTATAACAGGTGGCTCTTGCCCCGTGGTTTTCGCTCGCGGTAACCACGATACGAGAGGTATTCACGCAGAGGATATGCCGAATTTCATTCCTACCGTTAACGGCAAAACCTACTATACCTTCCGTGTTGGCTCTATCTGGGGACTTATTCTTGACTGTGGCGAGGACAAAATCGACGGTCACCCTGAGTACGGCGTAACGGTTTGCTTCCACCAGTTTAGACTTGCGGAAACCGAATTTATCAAGAGCGTTATTGAGAACGCAAAGGACGAATACGAGGCAGAGGGCGTTGAGCATAAGCTTGTAGTTTGCCACCTTGTATTTACCAACACCTACGAGCCTCCCTTTGATATTGAGCAGGACACCTACTCCGAGTGGGCTCGACTTCTCCGCGAGGAAATAAAGCCCGACCTTATGCTCTGCGGTCACGAGCATCATACAAACATCTATTATAAGGGTTGCGCCGCCGACCACAAGGGTCAGCCCTGCCCCATTATTATCGGCTCACGTCCGATATTCCCGAACAAGGAAAAGGAACGCCCCGCAGGCTTTGTGGGATGCGCTCTTACTCTTGAAAAGAGTGGCAAAAAGCGTGTTGTGTTTAACAACCACAAGGGCGAAATCGTTAAGGATGAATATATTATAGAGGATTAATTTATTAGGGCGAACCCCAAACGAGGGTTCGCCCTAATGTTTAATGAATAATGAAGCTGCTTCGCTGATGAATAATGAATAATCGGGGTAAATTTTCGTAAACAAAATTAATTTATTGTATTCGGGAGGAGGAAGCCCCTCCCCTACCGCATTTTGTTTGTATTTTTTGTTGATTGATAAAAACATATAATCCACAATACCGCTTTTTCTTTGGCACGAGAGGCGCAAAGAAAAAGCTTGGCAAAAAGAAAACGCCGTATTATGGGGCTACTCGCCCCAAACCCTCGCAAGTTTTTTGAAAAAAACTTGACCAAAAACTTCCCACTTTGGTACAGTGCGAACATACCACCTTCAACCCTCGAGCGCACTATGTAAACCAAAAACTTCCCTTTCAGGAAGTTTTTTGGCGTTACCTTTTTTTCAAAAAAGGTAACAAAAAAAATCTTAACACAAACTAACTAAAAAAAATGGCTAAGCCGTGAGGCTTAGCCATTTAGTGTTTAATTAGTCCTTTTTCTTAACAACGAGAGCCACGCCAAATGCGCTAACTACTGCAATTGCGGAAAGTGCAATGCTTGAGCCGCATCCGGAGAACTGGATGTTGTAATCCTTATTCTCGTCGTCGGTAGGCTTCTCAGTAGGCTTTTCAGTGGGCTCCTCGGTAGGCTCCTCGGTTTCGGTTTCATCGGGTACCTCAACCTCAGGCTTCTCAAGCGCAACTATTGCCGCAGTAAGATTATTCTTTGCGGTATCAACCTGCTCCTGAGTTGCATCTGCGTTGCCGTTAACAGAGATTG
>JAZRAJ010000120.1:0-7198 GCA_045634485.1 Eubacteriales bacterium
TAAACCACTTTTCATTAAATGAACTGCTGTTAATTTGAATTCTTTGCTATATTCTTTTCGTTCTCCTTTTGGCATAATATCCCTTTCTTTGACTGTCATTTTGTCATTTGCTTTTTTATTAAATATATTATACCACATTCCTTCGCTCAGGATGACACTTTGGATTTTTTGCAAAAAACCATTCGAGCGCACAAAATAACGATAAAAACAAAAAATCCACAATACCGCTTTTTCTTTGGCACAAGAGGCGCAAAGAAAAAGCTTGGCAAAAAGAAAACGCCGTTTTTATGGGCTCTGCCCAAACCCGCAAGTTTTTTGAAAAAAACTTGACCAAAAACTTGCCACTTGGGCGTAGTGCGAACATAATGCGTTCATCGGTCGAACGCACAAAACAATGATAAAATACAAATTCCCCCCAGTGCAAGTTCTTTGAAAGGGGTGTGTGGAAAAGCTTTCTTTTAAGAAAGTTTTCCCCACAAGAAAACAAAAAAACAAAAAAACAAAATCTAAAAGGAAAAAATATGGATAAAGCAACAAAAACAGTAAGAATAGGCAACAACGAGCTAACCGCACGGCTCTTTGGGAGCTTCGACGTTAACGCAAAAATGATAGAATCTGCGTTTGGCGTTAGCATTAGAAATCGAAGCACCGACGAGGGCGATGCTATATCGGTTATTGGCGACAATGAGGATGCCGTTAATATGGCGTCGCGTGCGCTTGAATCCTTAAAGCGATTGGCAAAATCAAACGAGGTTCTAACCGAGCAGCAGGTGGGCTACGTTATTTCAATGATTCAGGACGGAAATGACGAGGAGCTTTACGACCTTGATGATGAGTGCATCTGCATTACTACAAGCGGAAAGCCAATCAAGCCCAAGACCGTCGGTCAAAAGCGATACGTTGATATGATTTCAAAAAACACCGTTAATTTTGGAATCGGCCCTGCGGGTACGGGTAAGACCTTTCTTGCCGTGGCTATGGCGGTTCGTGCGCTTAGGCAGAAAAAGGTTAGCCGAATAATTCTCACTCGTCCCGCTATTGAGGCGGGCGAAAAGCTTGGATTTTTGCCAGGCGACCTTCAAAGCAAGATTGATCCCTATCTTCGTCCTCTCTATGATGCTCTTTTTGAGATGATGGGTGCTGAGAACTACACTCGACTCCTTGAAAAGGGTACTATTGAAATAGCACCTCTTGCCTATATGCGCGGTAGAACTCTTGACGATAGCTTTATTATTCTTGATGAGGCTCAAAACGCTACTCCCGAGCAGATGAAGATGTTTTTAACACGTCTTGGCTTTAATTCTAAGGCTGTAATTACAGGCGACCTTACGCAAACCGACTTACCGTCGGGTCAAAAGAGCGGTCTTGCTACTGCCGTTAAAATTCTTGCCGAAATTGACGATATTGGTATCCACGCCTTCTCGGAGCGTGACGTTGTTCGCCACAAGCTCGTTGCTAAAATTATTCTCGCCTATGACAAATATGAGAAAAAGCAGGTCGAGCAGAAGAATGGTAAGAAATAGATAGTTTATATTTTAGATTTTATGCGGGGCTCCGCCCCAACCCCCGCAAGTTTTTTGAAAAAAACTTGACTAAAAACTTTTATGAAAAAAGTTTTTTGATTAACATAGTACTTTGTTTCAAGCTGTTGTTGGAAAAATGACATATGCGAGCCTTCTCCAGTGGGAGAAGGTGCCGTGCCTGCGAGGCGGATGAGGTGTCCGATATAAAGCGAGTTAGTACCAAATCACACTAAAATCGTTTTCATAATCTACTCATCCACCACTATCGCACGAACCCCCAAAGCTCGCAAGCTCACTTCGGGGAACCCCGCGGTGGTCCCCCTTCTCTCGCAAGAGAAGGCTATATGTGCGAACATCTTGCATTCAACTGTTGTATTGATTAAATTCGATGCAGGCGGAAGGATATCATCCCCACAAAAAAAGAAAGGAATCAAAAAATGAAGCAAAAGATAATGATATATTTTCTCAACGATCAAGAGAAATTCACGGTAACCTACAAGCAAAAGATGCTCGTGCGCAGAGCGGTCGAGGCGACGCTTAACTACGAGGGCTACAAGAACAACGCAGAGGTATCGGTTACCTTTACGGATAACGAGAAAATACAAAAAATAAACAACGAATTTCGAGGCATAGACAAGCCGACCGACGTATTATCCTTTCCGCTTACCGACTACGAAAGCTCGAGCGTGCCGTTTGCGGACGAGCTTGACTCAAGCCTTGGCGACATCGTTATCTCACTTGAGCGAGCAAAGGAGCAGGCAGACGAATTTGGCCACAGCTTTGACCGTGAGATAGCGTTTTTAACGGTTCACTCGATGCTCCATTTGCTTGGCTACGACCATGTAAACAGTGAGGAAGAGGAGCTTGATATGAGAAAAAGGCAGAGCGACGTCCTCAAAATTATGGGACTTGACGTAAAGTAAATTATAAATACATACAAATATAAATAAAAGGACAAAAAATATGAAAAGAACTGCATTTATTGCCATTGTAGGCAGACCCAACGTAGGAAAATCCACGCTTCTCAACGCAATTTTGGGCGAGAAGATAGCAATAGTTTCAAGCAAGCCGCAGACCACTCGTAACAGAATTACGGGTATCTACACGAACGGCGACGATCAGTACGTATTTTTGGATACTCCGGGTATTCACGCACCTAAGAACTCGCTTGGCGAATATATGGTTAAAACGGCGGATACCTCTATGCGTGATGCCGATGCGGTGGTTCTTGTGGTTGACGTAACAAAGGAGATTACCTCGGTTGAGGAAAACGTTATCGCTTACCTTAAAAAGAGCGGTATTCCGTCTATTCTTGCACTTAATAAAATCGACACCTGCGACCGTGAGGAGCTTGCTAAAACGATTGCAAAATATGCCGAAAAGCATGATTTTGATGCTTTTGTGCCTATGAGCGCAAAGAAGAACAAAAACGTTGACGAGCTTATGAGCGAATGCTCAAAGTTTCTTAACGAATCGGAATGGTTTTTCCCCGAGGACATGGTTACCGACCAGCCCGAGCGACAGATTGTTGCCGAGATAATTCGTGAAAAAATCCTTCGCACTCTTAACAAGGAAATTCCTCACGGCACCGCCGTTGTAATTGAGGAGTTTAAGGACGAGGGCTCTCTCCTTCGCATCCGTGCCGAAATCTTTTGCGAAAAGGCTTCTCTCAAGGGAATTATCGTTGGTAAAAACGGTGCTTCCTTAAAGCTTATCGGCACCTACGCTCGCGAGGACCTTGAAAAGCTCTTTGGCGCCAAGGTTTACCTCAATCTTTGGGTTAAGGTTAAAGAAAATTGGCGTGAAAGCGCTCGCACCGTTAGCAATTTCGGCTACCGTGAGGAAGAATAAGAGTTAGCTTGTGTTAGGTTTTATGCGGGGCTCCGCCCCAACCCCCGCAAGTTTTTTGAAAAAAACTTGACTAAAAACTTTTATGAAAAAGTTTTTTGGATTACATTGTAGCTCGAAATATTATTTGGCGATAATCTAACAAATAGCCTCCCTTGTGTAAAGGGAGGTGCCGAGCTTGCCGAGGCGGAGGGATTGTAAAGTTTTAATATTTACACAAAACAATCCCTCAGTCGTGTACCACGACAGCTCCCTTTACACAAGGGAGCCTTTGAATGTGTGAACACACCACACTCAAGCGTCGAGCGCACAAAACAATGACAAAAAATAAGACCCCTTTTCAAAGTTCTTTGAAAGGGGTGCGGGGAAAAGCTTTCTTTTAAGAAAGTTTTCCCCGCAATAAAACAAAAAAACAAAAAACAAAAAACAAAAAAGGAGGCAAAGAATGAGAACAGTAATAGACGGGCTCGTGCTGAGAGAGATAAATAGCGGCGAGAACGATAAGCGCCTCCTTGTATTGACCGCAGAGAGAGGAAAGATATGGATTTGCGCAAAGGGTGGGCGAAGCATAAAAAGCTCCAAGAGCGCTATATGTCGAGCCTTTACTTATGCGGAATTTGAAATATATGAGAAGAACAATATAACGTTTCTTTCGGGCGGCTCTCCGCACAGAGCGTTTTTTGCCTACAAAACCGACCTCGACGGATATGCGCTTGCGTGCTACGTAACGACTATTTGCGAGGATATAACGGTTGAGGAGGCAGAGGCGGACGAGATACTCAGAGCAACGCTTAACACCTTCCACGCAATTGAAAATCAGCTTTATCCAATAGAGCAAATCAAGGCGGCGTACGAGATGTTTGCCACAACTGTATCGGGCTTTACCCCTGATTTGTCGGTCTGCCAAAAATGCTCCAAGCAATTCGGTGCAGACGATAAGCTTTGGCTTGACGTTATGAACGGAAGTCTTTTATGCTTGGAATGTAAGCAAAGGGCGCCGACGGCTATCGAGCAAAGTGCTATCGCCGTTGACGAGTACCAAGCGAGAACGCTATTTTATCCGCTTGATGCTCCGTCGCTTATGGCGATGCGATATTGCGCAAGCACACCGATAAAAAGACTGTTTAGCTTTTCTGTTAAAAGCACCGAGAGCGCAGAGCTGTTTTACCGTGCCGCCGAGGGGTATATGCTTAACCACCTTGAGCGAGGCTTCCAAACGTTAGATTTTTACTATAAAATTAAGGATTGATTTAATATGAGTATAAATGAAAAGGCGATATCTGCCCTTGAATTTGATAAAATACGCACTATTCTTGCATCCAACTGCTTAACCGCAGGAGCAAGGGAGCGTGCGCTATCGCTTATGCCGATGCTTCATATTGAGCAAATTGAAAGGCAACAAAAAAAGACGACCGATGCACGCCGTCTGCTTGAGGCAAAGGGTATGCCTCCGTTTGGCACGGTTGTTAACATAAACGATATCTGCGAGCGTGCAATAAAGGGAGCAACGCTTACACCTCGTGAGCTTTTGGACTCCGCACTTCTTTTGCGCTCGGCTCGCTCCTTGCTTGAGTATATTCGCTCCAACAAGACCTTTAGCACCACGCTTGACGAAATCTTTGAGCGACTTATACCCAACCGTGCGGTTGAGGATAGAATAATGCGCTCGATAGTTTCCGAGGATATGATTGCCGACGAGGCAAGCTCTGCTCTTGCCGATATCCGTCGCAAAATTCGTGTCGGAAATCAAAAAATAAAGGAAACGCTTGCAAAATACGTAAGCGGCTCCTACTCAAAATATCTTCAGGAAAATATAGTTACCCAGCGTGGCGGACGCTACGTTATTCCCGTTAAAATCGAATATCGAAACGAGGTTAAGGGACTCGTTCACGATTCCTCGTCCTCGGGCGCTACGGTGTTTATAGAGCCTATGGCGGTGGTTGAGGCAAACAACGAGCTTCGTATGCTTGAAAACAAGGAGCAGCTTGAAATAGAGCGTGTGCTTTCCGAGCTTTCTGCGGCTATTGCGGGGGCTTCCGATGCGCTTTGCCTTAACTATATGAATATAACCGAAATAGCGTTCTGCTTTGGTTGTGCAAGCTACTCTATGCGCCTTAATGCCGTTGAGCCGATACTTAATACACGCCGTGCCTGCAATCTCGTTTGCGCAAGGCATCCGCTTATAGACAAGGCAACCGTTGTGCCGATAAGCCTTGCGCTTGGCTACGATTACGATACCGTGGTTATAACAGGACCTAACACCGGCGGTAAAACCGTTAGCCTTAAAACGCTTGGACTTCTTTCGCTTATGGCGCAGGCGGGACTTCATATTCCTGCCGACGAGGGAAGCTCGGTTTGCGTTTTTGAGAGCATACTCGTTTCCCTTGGCGACGAGCAGAGCATAGAGCAATCGCTTTCGACCTTCTCGGCTCAAATGGTTAATATAGTTTCAATAATAAATCAAAAAAACGACCGTTCGCTCGTGCTATTTGACGAGCTTGGAGCGGGTACAGACCCGATTGAGGGTGCGGCTCTTGCCGTTGCAATAATCGAGGACGTACGCTCCTCGGGCGCTCTTTGCGCCGCCACCACGCACTACACCGAGCTTAAGACCTACGCTATGAACACTGAGGGCGTAACCAACGCCTCCTGCGAGTTTGACGTTGAAACTCTGCGACCGACGTTTAAGCTTATAGTCGGCGCACCGGGTAAGTCAAACGCCTTTGCGATATCTCAAAAGCTTGGGCTCTCCGACGCTATTTTGCGCCGTGCCGAAACCTACGTCGCAAGTGACAACAAGCAGATGGAAAAGGTTCTTGGCGAGCTTGAGATTGAGCGCCAAAACGCAGAAAAGGAGCGTGAGCGTGCCGAAAGGATGCGTAAGGAATACGAGCGCTTCAAATCCGAAAGCGAAGCCGAAATAAGAAAGGCGCAGGTAGCCGCCGAAAGGGCGCTAAGGTCTGCGCAAAGCAAGGCTGAGGCTATGGTTGAAAGCGCAAAGCGCTCTGCCGACTATATTATGGAGGAAATGGATAAGCTCCGTAAGCAAAAGGAAAGCGAGCGTATGGCGGAGGAGCTTGCCGCCGCTCGAAGAAATATTCGCGAGCATCTTCGCAACAACGCCGACGTTTACACGCCAACAACTCCCGAGGAAGAGGAGGCTTACGTTTTGCCCCGTCCGCTTCAAAAGGGCGACGAGGTAATTATTATGAGCCTTAGCAAAAAGGCGGTTGTGCTTGAGGTGCCTAACAAGCAGGATATGGTTATGATTCAAGCGGGTATTATTAAAACTAAGGTTCGACTTTCCGACCTTAGACTTATTACCGACTCCGAAAAGAAAAAGGATAGTTCAAAATCAAATTCCTATCGTGCAACCGTTAGCCGTGACTTTAAGCCCGAGATGGACCTTCGCGGTAAGACCGGCGAGGAGGCTTGGAACGCTATTGACAAATATTTTGACGAGGCTCAAATTGCGGGATTTCATTCTCTGCGCCTTATTCACGGTAAGGGAACGGGCGCTCTTAAAAAATATCTTTGGGTAGAGCTTAAGCGTGACCCCCGTGTGCGCTCCTTCCGTATCGGTCAGTTTGGCGAGGGCGACGGCGGTGTTACCGTTGTTGAATTGAAGTGAGATTTTCAAATATGGTTTTATTCTGCGGGGAAAACTTTCTTAAAAGAAAGCTTTTCCCCGCACCCCTTTCAAAGAACTTCTGAAAGGGGTTTTATTTTTTTGCTATAATAATTGCGCTCGACGGTTGAGAATGGTGTGTTCGCTCTGTACCCATACAGGAAAGTTTTCGTCCACCTTTTTTCAAAAGGTGGCGAGG
>JAZRAJ010000121.1:0-21773 GCA_045634485.1 Eubacteriales bacterium
GCAGATTATTAGTCGAAGCCGCTTTGTCCCCTTGAGCTTTAATCCGGGTAACACGTTGAGCAGAGCAAAAAGCGGTATTATGAGTATTAATAAAAGCGGAGCTTTTTTTATTAAAAAATAACTGTTGAATACAAATACGGATATTACAAAAAATAGAATATTTGTGAGAGTAATATATTTTTTCATCAAATTCTCTCCGACTGTTGAATTTTGCATTTAAGACAAGTATATCACTCTTGTTTTGCGGTGTCAATGATTTTATTTGAAATATTATCTAAATATTTAAGAAAACAGTTGACAATTAATTTGCTTTGTGATATAATGTTGCTTGTGAATATTGGGGTGTAGTCTAGTGGTAGGACACGAGACTTTGACTCTCGCCGGGAAAGTTCGATTCTTTCCACCCCAGCCAAAAAATCCGCATTCTTACGAATGCGGATTTTTTATATTTTTATTCTTCAATCTGTTTTAAAAACTCTGCTTTGTTATGCTTGATTTCATAGGGGAAACTGAGAACTGTGTTTTCTGTGTTGCCCGAAAGGTAAACGTCCTCGGCAATTCCTACGGCAGTTTGAACTACGCTATCGTTAAACCACTTCTTTGCGTTTGTAAGGTTAGAGGGCCAGAGAAGAACAGGCGCGTTTATGTAGCGGTAAAGCTTAGAGTAGCTTGCCCACATTCCGTGGTGCGCTATCTGCACCATATCGGACTTTAATGCGTCGCCGTGAAGCTCCATCATTCTTGCTCCTGAGGTGTGAGTTGTATCGGCAAGGAGCATAACGGTGTTGCCCTTTGCGTGGAGTCTTAGCACGAGCGAGCTTGAGTTGTTGTAGTTAAGAGGCTCGGGGTAGTAGTCCTCAACCGAGTAAACTATTTCAACCGCCTCCTCGCCGTAGTAATATACCTGACCTGAGTGAGCCTTTATGACCTTTGTATCGGGGCTTATCTTTTCAAGCGCTCCGCGGAAAAGCTGAGCATCGTCTGCCTTCTTCCAGCTATCCTCGGTAAGATTTTCGTAGTGGCAATCCGCTGCGTAGTTAAGCACGAATGCCTCTATTTTGACCTTATCAAGATGTTGAAGTATAAACTGCCAAGCCGCGCCGTGGTGGTCGATATGAGCGTGCGAGAGGTACCAGCCTGCGATAACTACGTTATCCTTATCGGGCGAAGCCTCTTTCATAGCCTCAAGAAGTCCCAAATGATTTTTCTCATTGGGCATACCGCCGTCGAGAACCACGAGTCGACCGTCGGAAAGGGTAAATATTACCGAAAGACCGATATCGGTGTGGGGCTCATGCTCGGGCTTATCTGCTCTTTGAGCAACGAAGGTAAGCTTAGGCTCGCAAACCTTGTTGATAACTGCATCCTGTTTACGAGTAGGGAGGTCACTTGCGTCGCCCATAGTAACCTTAACGGTATTGTTTGAGGGAGCAAAATGCGTATGTACGAAATCGCCGCCCTTTGTAAATGTAGTATAGATATTACCGTTTAATATACGCGTAACGTAAACCGTGTAGCCGTCCGCCAAAAGAGCGTTGCAAAAGCTCTGGTATTCGTATTTGTCAGTGTTTTGAACCAAAAGCAAATCAATGCCGTCTGCGGCGTCTATAACGCTTTGCTCTCCGCCTACGTAAGCGGGAAGTGTTCCTTCTTTAATTCTGTATTCCTTTTTATTCATAGTAGCACCTCGAAAATGAGTATTTTTATGTTAGTTACATTATATCACGGTTTGTTTGTTTTTGTCAATAAGACCTTAAATAAAAATGCTTTATTTGCTTGAAAAATCAACACTTTTATGATATAATATAATGGATATATAATGGAATAAATTTAGTAAAGGAGAAAAGAGAAGAATTGAAATTATTTCAAAGAACTATACTTACCGAAAAAATAAAAGAATCACTCTCCTCAGTGCTTCCCGTAACGGCGATAGTTTTTTTGCTTCTGATAACGGTAGCACCCGTTAGCGCATCGATTCTTATTTCCTTTATTATAGGAACAGTGCTTCTTATAGTGGGAATGGGACTCTTTACGCTTGGAGCAGAGCTTTCAATGATGCCTATGGGACAGTACGTCGGCTCAAAGATGACGAAAACGAAAAAGCTTTGGCTTATTTTGCTTGTTTCGTTGTTTGTTGGAGTTATGATAACTATCTCCGAGCCCGACCTTACGGTGCTTGCCGAGCAGATATCCACGATAGGCAATATGACTCTTATTTGGTCGGTTGCCCTTGGCGTTGGAATAATGCTTGTCGTTGCAATGCTGAGAATAGTTTTTAAGATAAAGCTGAAATACCTTTTGGTGTTTTTTTACGCTATAGTATTTATACTCGCATTTTTCGTGCCCAAGAGCTTTTTGGCGCTCTCGTTTGACTCCGGAGGAGTAACCACGGGACCTATGACCGTACCGTTTATTATGGCTCTCGGCGTTGGTGTGTCTGCAATTCGTGCCGATAAGGATGCCGATAACGATAGCTTCGGTCTTGTTGCGCTTTGCTCGGTTGGACCGATTATTGCGGTTATGCTTCTTGGAATTATTAATAACGTTGACGAAATAGAGCCAAGCGTTTATCCCACGCTTACCTTTACTGATTCCGACGACCTTTTTTGGATGTTTATTAAGGATATTCCAAAGTATGCAGGCGAGGTTTTGATTGCCGTTGGACCTATCGTTGTATTCTTCCTTATATTCCGCTTGCTTACGGGCGGACGCGGAAAGGGTGGACTTGGCAAGATAATGGTTGGTGTGCTTTATACATTCGTTGGTCTTACGCTTTTTTTAACGGGGGTAAACGTTGGATTTTTGCCACTTGGTCACGAGCTTGGCAAGATACTCGGCGCATCGAGCCTAAAGTGGATAATAGTTCCTATAGGAATGATTATAGGCTACTTTATAGTTGCCGCAGAGCCTGCCGTTCAGGTTCTTAAAAAGCAGGTTGAGGAGGAAACCGAGGGTGCCATTCCTCAAAGAGTGCTTGGTCTTACGCTTTCTATAGGTGTTGCGCTTTCGGTTGGAATTGCGCTTCTCAGGGTTATCACGGGAATACCGATAATGTACGTAATTATCCCGGGATATCTTATAGCGATTGTGCTTTCCTTTATAGTTCCCGACGTATTTACCTCTATTGCGTTTGACTCGGGTGGAGTAGCCTCTGGACCTATGACGGCGACCTTCCTTTTGCCCTTTGCGGTGGGAGCGTGCGGCGCCGTTGGCGGTAACGTATCAACCGATGCGTTTGGCGTTGTTGCAATGGTTGCAATGACTCCGCTTATAGCAATACAAATTCTTGGCTTAGTTTACAAAATTAAGCAGGCTGCTACCCCCGCACAGAGCGTTGAGGGAGAGCAGAGCGAGGTTATCGAGCTTCAAGGCGGCGATGCTACTGTTGAGGCTGATAGCACGCTTGAAAATAACGATGATGACATTATTGATTTCTAAGAGGAGGAAAGCAGAAAATGAAGGGTCTTTGCTTATTATTAACTATAATAAAGCGTGCGGATATTAAGGAATATCATAAATTCTTTGAGAAGCATTCTGTTTCGGTTGTTTACGACACTCTTGGAAACGGTACGGCGCACGAGAAAACGCTTGCGCTTCTCGGAATAGAAAAAAATGAAAAGGCGGTGCTTATATCGCTTATAACCTATCCGTCGCTTAAAAAATTATTACGAGGTCTTGAAAAGGAAATGAAGATAGACCTGCCCGACAGAGGTATTGCCGTTGCAATTCCGCTTGCAAGCATAGGCGGTGCAAGGGCGCTCGAGTATTACAGTGCAGGTCAGGATACGGAATTTGATGATGAGGGCTTAAATAAGCCTTACAGTGAGGAGGAAAAAATGCAAACTGTTCAGGAGCTTATAGTTGCCGTATATGAAAAGGGCTACACCGATATGGTAATGGATGCGGCTCGCGAGGCGGGAGCCGGAGGCGGAACCACTATTAAGGCAAAGGGAACCGGCGCAGGCGCACAAAAGTTCTTTGGCTTATCTCTTGCCGAGGAAAAGGAGATGCTCTTTATAGTTACTCAAACCGATAAAAAGAAGGATATTATGAAGGCTATAATGCAGAATGCGGGAATAGAGAGCAAGGCTCACTCGCTCGTGTTCTCACTTCCGGTTACCGATACCGCAGGCTTTAGATTTTCCGACGAGGTTACTAAGGAATAATGGCCTTGCTTGATAGCTTTAATAAAAGAAAAATAGCCTTTGTGGGTAATAGCTTTACCTTTTTCGGCGGTTGCGTTAATACCGAGCATTTTGATTCAAATTGTGATGACGGTTATTTTAAAATGTTGGCAGGTTCGTTTGGCGACGACGTGACCGTTACAAATTTTACATGGGGTGGCGCAAGCCTTTTACACAAGGGCGAGGGTATTGCCCCAAGAGCGCTTTATGAGAAAATGATAGAGCTTCACCCTGCGTATTACAACAATCCCGAGGGGCTACCCACGGAGGACTTTTACCGTCAGGATGCGGTTGTGCTTCAGCAATCGGGAGATAATATAAAGGAAACCTACGAGGACGCAAGGCTTATAATGGCTCTTTTTCCGCCCGAAACGAGATTTGGATTTTATATTACCACCTACGATGCCTTCCATAGCTTTGAGCCATCCTTTGAGGCGGCAAGAGGCATAAGAGAGTGCGGCGGCGCATATATTCCGCTTGGGCATTTAGTGGACGATATTATTAACGGTCGAGTAAATAATTTTGGCGGAGCGCTTGAATATAATAAAAATTCATTCGTCGTTTGCCGTGAGCACGATAGATTTCATCCAAATACCCTTACGGGCTACCTTACGGCGCTCTCGACATATTGCGCATTTACAGGCAGGGACTTAAGCGATGCCGACCACTCCTTCCTTAAGGCTATGGGAGATGAATATTATACGCTTGGCAAGAGCAATCACGCAGAGATAATTTCATCGGAGCAGGAGATGTCAGCGCTTAAAAGGGCAGTGCTTGATTACTGTAAAGGATATAATAATTTATGATAGCCAAAAATAATAACGGAAATAAGCCGTTGGGAATATATATACATATTCCGTTTTGCATAAAAAAGTGCAATTACTGTGATTTTTGCTCCTTTCCCGATAGGGGCGGTGAGCTTATGTCGGCTTACGTTGCCGAATTGATAAAAAGAATTAACGCTTTTTCACGTCAGTACGGCAAAAGGGCGGTCGATACCGTTTATTTTGGAGGCGGCACGCCAACTCTTTTGTCAAGTGATGATTTTTCTAAAATTCTATGTGCCTTAAGAGAGGGCTTTGATATTTTAGAGGAAGCCGAGATAACTGCCGAGTGCAACCCCGCAAGCATTGACGAAGAGGGGCTTTGTAGCCTTCGCGCTTTGGGTATAAATCGCTTAAGCATCGGCTTGCAGAGCGCAAACGATAACGAGCTTTTGCTCTTGGGTAGGCTTCATAGCTTTAAGGATTTTTGCGATACCTTTTACTCTGCGAGGAGAGCGGGCTTTGACAATATAAGCGTTGATTTAATGTATGGAATACCAGAGCAGACAGAGGAAAGCTTTATGGCAACGCTTGAAAGGGTAATCGAGCTTTCTCCCGAGCATATTTCGGCTTACGGCTTAAAAATCGAGGAGGGAACGGCGTTTTACCGTAATATGGATAGCCTTAATCTCCCCGACGAGGACACCGAGGCGGAGCTTTATTTGCTTTGTTGTGATACGCTTGAGGCGCACGGATATTACCGATATGAGATAAGCAATTTCTCAAGGCGAGGTAGGGAGTCACGCCATAATTTAAGGTATTGGCTGCTTGAAGATTACGTAGGCTTTGGGGTTGCGGCGCACTCCCGATTTGAGGGCGAGCGCTTTGGCAATTCAAGAGATATAAACGCCTTTATTGCGGGTAAGGATATCGTGTGCGAGCGACAGAAAATTCTTGGCGGTGCGTACATCACCGAATACGTTATGCTAAGGCTAAGGCTTGCTAAGGGAATTAATAAGTCGGAGTTTTACAGGCTAAATCAAACGGATTTCAAAAAAATGTATCCTTCGGTTGAGCTTTATATCAAAAACGGATTTATGCGTGAGAGCGAGGAGAGCATTGCTTTTACAACCAAGGGCTTTCTCGTAAGCAATACGATACTTTCTCAAATGCTCGTATTTGACGAATAACTAAAATAAGTTTTAAAAAGCTATTGACTTTTTTTGAGATTTACTATAAAATATTTATAGTAAATGAATTAAAGCATTTAAAGAATTAAAATTGAAAATTTGATTAAATAAAGGAGAATTGTTATGGATAACGAGAAGATGAACAACATTGACAACGTTGATGAGGATAATATCATAGTTCTTACCGACGAAAACGGTCAAGAGGTAGAGTTTGAAATAATTACCGATTATGAGAAGGACGGCAACAGATACTTTGCTATGTTCCCGCCCGAGTCCGAGGCAGATGCGGACAGCGATATCGTAGAGTACGTTATTCTTAAGCTTGCGGTTGACGAGGAAACAGGCGACGAGTATTTCGTAAGCATCGACGACGATGATGAGCTTGATGACGTTGCGGATTATTTTGACGATCTCTTTTCCGCAGATATCGATTACGATAACGACTAATGCTTGATTTTTTAAAAAAATCGGCATAATATTGCAATCGGTTGATTACACTATAAAAGAACCTGCTTAGTGCGTGATAGCCGTTCACAGGAGCTACACTACGTTAAAGGAGTCCGAAAATAGAGTTCATACGTGGTTTGCACGCCTCCCCCTATTCGTCTGATTGACTTGTCTCACACCTATAGGGGACGTTGGAAGCAGTAAAGCGTAAGATAGGACACCGCCTTGGTTTTTACAGGGTCTCTCTAATTCGGCTACACGGCTCGGCGGGGTATCTTATAAAAAATGCAAGAATATAGGGATTTTTTCCTTGTAGTCTTGCTTTTTTATTGATTTTTTTCACTTTTTGTGGTAAAATTAAAGGGTAGAATAATTTATATTTATTTGGAGCTTATATGAGTATTAAAAAAATAAGATTTTTAGTTGTGCTTTTGCTTTTGATAGCAACGGCTTTAAGCCTTACGTCCTGTAACAAAATTCCTGTGGCGGGCTCGTTTAGCACGGTACTAAACGCCGATTACACCCCTGAGGAAGCGTTAACCAAAAACGCACTTGAAATAAAGGAACTTCAGGGCTATACCTTTGTTGAGGCAAAGGGCGAGCTTATGGTGTTTGAGTGCGAGTCGGAGCTTGGAAAAAGCAAGGCGGTTTTTAGTACGAGAAATAAAAAAGTGGTTTTGCTCCTTGAGTCGACCTCAAGCGAGTCGGTTGATATCAAGCTTACATCAAGCATTCCCGCATTTACCGTTATTCGCACGCCTCTGCTTTGCGCAGATAACAGTGAGTGTGAGTCGGTATGCGAGCTTTACGATGCAACTGGCTCTCTTGCCGCAAGCGTAAAGGGCAAGGCCTGCGAGGCTATCGCCTTTGCCGATACCGTGATTTTTAATTCTGCATCCTACGCTATTAACGAGGCGGACGGTTCTCTTTCTAAAATTGCCGACATCCCCGAAAATCTCTACGTTGAAAAGTGCAGTGATTGGAACGATAAGTATTTTTATACCTATGACGAAACGATAAACGTTTATAGCAGAGAGTTTAAGCACGTTTACAGCTGGACTATTCCGTCCTGGGGCGAATATATCTCTAAAAATATGCTTAGCGACGGACGAGTGCTTGTTCAGTACTTAGGACCGCTTGACGTTAACGTAGACGATTACGATATCTACGAGATGGATGAGAATACCGGAGAAACAAAGAAGTTCGACGTTTATTCTGTTTTGCTTGACCCCGAAAAGCGTACCGAAAGGAAGATAAAGCTTGACTACTTGGTGGAGCAGGTAACAACTGGCGCAGAGCTTTTAAGAGTAAGCGAAAATAACGGAATGTATTGCGACGGCGTTGAAAACATTGCGCATATCTATCCGATAGAAAACGGTCAGGTAGACTATTCCGATGCAAACGCAGATATCGTGCTTATGGATAATAATGCAAGAATTAAGAAATCGCTTAAGATAATAGACGATCAAAACGCCGCACTCCCCACCTGCATCGGGGATAACGTATATATCGTGTCCACTGTGTACGGTATGGCGCTTATCGATATAGACGGCAATTTGCTTCATCAAATCAATAATATGTCGGTTGCAACCGTTGGCGAAAATCTCGTAAGCGAGGAAAAGATATACACCCTTGATATGGAGGAGGTATATTCGCTTTACGGCGAGGGCGCAGACGTAGCCGCCTACCTTAACGGCACTGTGTTCCTTAAAAAGGGAAGCAGCACAGATTATTCAATAGTTGCTATAAAGGGTAAGGAGCAAAGGGAAATATGCAAATATAATGCGTTTGACCTTGAAACCACTACCTTTGAGGAGCTTTCCGACGTTGGATGCTATGCGCTTTACAGTTCGGTAAAGGGCGAGTATAGCTATTATAATTCAAGCTACGAGCTATTGCTTACGTCAAGCGCAAGGCTTGAGAGCGTTGAATCTGACTTTGCAAGAGGCGTAGGAATTTACTCGGCTACCGTTGACAACGAGATGAAGTATTACATATTATACTAACGGTTTTAGGCTTTGTAAAAAAATATTTTTGCGATAATGTAGAAAAAAGCCTGCCTACGGAGTCATTAACCGTGTGAATATCTATCATAATAAAAAAAGAACGGCACAGCCGTTCTTTTTTTATGCAAATAATATGTCGGTTACAAATATTTTAAGTCCGAGGAATATAAGCACGCTACCGCCGAGTATGCCCGCCTTGCTTGAAAATTTCGTTCCAACCCTTTGACCGATTTTAACACCGCCAAAGCAAATTCCAAAGGTAAGTATTGCAATTATGCTAACCGCCAAAAGCACGTAAGGATATTGCTGGAGGCTATAGTCCTTTGCAAAGTTTATGCCTGCCGTTAAAGCGTCTATCGAGGTGGCTATTGCTTGAACAAAAAGCGCACCGAGGGTAAGATTCTTTACGCCCTCATCGCCCTCGTCCTCGCCCTTGATGCTATCGTAAAGCATCTTTCCGCCTATAAAGCAAAGGAGAATAAAGGAAACCCAAGGAATAATGGGCTTAAATTTGTTAAAAAGCTCAAGAAAGCCCGAAATCGCAACCCAACCGATAAGTGGCATCATTGCCTGAAAGATTGCAAAAATTCCCGATATTAAAAATACCTTGCGTAAACGCATTTTGGGGTAGTTAAGTCCGTTTGCAAGCGAAACCGAAAAGGCATCCATAGCAAGTCCAACGCCGAGGAGGATACTGCTAAATATTAAGTTGAACCAATTTATCATTTTTGCTCCTGAATTTTATTAATTTTGGGACAGTCAATTGCATATAATTATATCATTGTTTTTATGCTTTGTCAATTAAAAAATAAAAAATATTTTATGCAATAATAATTTATATTTAATTAAAAAAATTTGCTAAAAGTGTTGCATTTTTTTAAAATATATGCTATAATAACTGTAAGAATATTACAGTGGGAAATTACGTTTGAATTTATAATTTCAACATTGTACATTTTACACGGAGGTGATTTCCAATGGCAGACGAAACTAAAAAAGTCGGCACGGCAGAAAAGCCCGAGAAGGTGACAACTCTTGCAAATGTTACAAAGCTTTTCTGGGTAGCATTATCAATTCTAATCTTTTTGCTTATTCTTTCAATAGCGGTATTATCCGCAAGAATGTATAAGTACGCAAAGCTTAAGGACGAGGGCAGAATGATTGAGATTTCTGCTGACAGCGTTGAAAGCTTTGATATCTTTTCGGCGGAATATAAAAATGATAGTGGCGAAACCATTATTAAGAGTAGCAACGGCGATCCCGTTATTGCTCCCGGCGCAAAGCATAATTATACGTTCAGAATAAAGAATGACGATAAGGTGGCTATAGACTACACCTTTAATCCCGTGGTTAAATACGTAGGAGCAGATTCACTTCCTATAGAGATAAGATTGATATCTCCCGATGAGGAGTATTTGATTGGTAGCTCTAAGGAATGGGGAACCTTTGATGATTTTGCTGAGCTTAACGTTACTTCAACGCTTTTGAAGGGCGAAATTGATTCTTACGAATTCCAGTGGAGATGGCTCTTTGAGCGTGGCGATGACGAGGGCGATACCGCTCTTGCAAACGGTGACGTTGGTATCAGCGTTGGAATGGGACTTCACTCAGAGCTTAATACATCTAAGGATGCAAACAATGGATTGTTTGGTCTTGGTCTTGACGATATCCTTTGGTGGCTCATATTCCTCATACTCCTTCTCATAGCAATTGTCCTCTTCATACTTTCGCTTATTACACGCAAGGTAAAGGACCCCGAGCCCGTTGTGGTTTATGCGGCTAAGCCCGAGCCCGTACCGGTAGCGGTTCCTGTTCCCGTAAAGGCGGCAAGAAAGAAGAATAAGGGATTTGTAGGAAAGATGGCTTACGTTAATATTGATACGCTTGTTGAGGTGTTCAATAACGGCGATACCATTACCTTGAAGATACTTAAGGAGAAGGGACTCGTTGATGCAGAGTCTACTCAGGTTAAGATACTTGCAAGAAACGATATGGAGCTTCATAAGGCGTTCCACATCGAGACTCAGGGTATTTCCGGTCAGGCAAGACAAAAGGTACTTGCAGCGGGCGGAAGCATCAAGATAATTGATGGCTGATTAAAAAACTAACTAAGGCAGAGCCGTAACGGCTCTGCCTTTTGCATTGTATTCTTAATAAACAATAATTAAAAGCCTCATTCACTATCACTTTTTATTAAAGGATAGAAATGAGGCTTTGTTTTTTTGAAATGATTATTTTTTACTTAGTTCTGATCTCGCCGCCGAGGTCCTTGGAGAGAACCTTGAGAACCGAGTTAGCGCAAGCTTCGATTTCGTTTGCGTTAAGAGTCTTTTCGCTTGAACCGATGGTAAGGCGAATGGTTACCGACTTCATTCCCTCGGGAACCTGAGCGCCCTTGTATTCGTCAACGAAGTTAACGTCCTTTAAGAAGCTTTCGTTGTTCTTCTTTTTGAGTGCCGATGCCTTGATATCTGCCCACTTGGTGTTAACGTCAAAGAGCATCGATACGTCGTATTCTATAAGAGGATACTCGTTAAGACGCTCGTATCCGTTGGTTCTTGAACGGAAGGGCTTTAATACGTCGGTGTTTATCTCAAAGAGAACAGTTGCAAGATTTTTAATTCCGCAAGCAAGGGAAGCCTTCTTAGAAAGGAGTGCGAGGTCACCAATCTTTACGTCGCCAAGGTAGATGTTAAGCCAAACGGTTTCGTCTGCCCAAGTCGGCTTTTGCTCACGGCGGAAGTTAAATCCCTCCATGTGAGTGTAGCGTGACATATTTTCAACGATACCCTTTGTGCGAAGGAAGATATCCTTAACCTTGTTAGCGTCGCCTACAACCGCACCCGCAACGTGACGCTCCTGCGTGGGGAGAAGCTCGCGAGAATCGTAGGGAGAGGTGTAGTTCTCGTCCTTAAATATCTGAGCCTCCTCAAAAATTGCAAACTCGCTGTAGTAGCGCTCGTTCTTTGCAACCGCTCCGCAGATGTTGGGGAGAAGCGTAGAACGAATGTAGCTCTCGGTGGGGGATGGAGGTGTGGAAAGCTTAAGAACGCCCGTTGTATCGCCTATAATTGCATTTACAAGGTCATCCTGCATCCAAGGATAGGTGAATATCTCCTGCATATTGCAACGAATTGCAAGGTATTCCTTTATCTTACGAACAAGGTCTACCTCAAGCTGATTGATAGCGCCCTCAAAGCTTGTAACAATGGGGGTGGGCTCGAAGTTTTCGTAGCCGTACATACGCGCTACCTCTTCCATAATATCAGCTTTAATTCCTACGTCACCGGTTGAACGCCAGGTAGGAACGGTTATGTGCATATTGGTGTCGGTAAATTCAACCTCAAAGCCGAGAAGTCCAAGCTTTGCCTTAACGTCCTCGTTGGAAATCTTCTTACCAAGTCGACGTTCAAGCCAGCTAAGCTCTACGTCGATTTCCTTTTGAACAAGCTTCTTTTCGTACTTATCGGTAAACGCAGTAACGCTTACCTCGGGATAAAGCTCGGAGAAGAGCTGCATTGTCATAGAAAGCGCAAGGTCGCATCTTTCGGGATCAACTGCCTTTTCATAGCGAGAGGATGCCTCGGTTCTGTTATCGTATCTAAGAGCCGTACGGCGAACGCCGGTGGACTCAAAGTTGGCTACCTCAAGGATAACGCTCTTGGTTGTATCAAGCACGGAATCCTTAGCGCCACCCATAACGCCTGCAAGAGCAACGGCAGACTCGGAGTCTGAAATAACGAGATCGTCCTCGGAAAGCTCTATAGACTTGCCGTTGAGGAGGAGAAGCTCCTCGCCCTTATCTGCACGGCGAACGGTAATTCCGTCCGAGATATTGTCCGCATCAAAAACGTGAGTAGGCTGACCGAGCGCAAGCATTACGTAGTTTGTAATATCAACGAGTGCGTTGATAGGACGCATACCCACTCTCCAAATACGGCTTTGCATCTCAAAGGGAGAAGTCTTAACCGAAACGCCGTCAAGACGAGCGCCAATGTAGCGGGGGCAACGGTCGATATCCTTTATTTCAACGGGGAATGCCGTAGCGCTCTCGGGAGCGGTGTATTCCTCAAGCCTTACAAGAGGAAGATTATAAAGTGCCGAAAGCTCACGTGCTATACCGTAGTGTCCCCAAAGGTCGGGGCGGTTTGTCATAGACTTATTGTCTATTTCAAGTATAATATCGTCAAGGTCAAGCGCCTTTGCAAGCGGTGTACCCGCCTCAAAGCCAAATGACGTAAGATCCATAATTTCGTGATCGTCCTTTGCGGGGAAAAGCTCTGCAAGACCAACCTCAACAGATGCGCAGATCATACCGAATGAGGGAACGCCACGGAGCTTTGTGTTCTTTATTTCCACGGGCTCGCCCTCTCCGTGCCAACGAACGTAAGAGCCGGGGCAGGCAACCACAACAAGCATTCCT
Source organism: Eubacteriales bacterium (assembly GCA_045634485.1). Lineage (GTDB taxonomy): Bacteria > Bacillota > Clostridia > Oscillospirales > CAG-272 > HGM12713. Next base: position 13,015 of record JAZRAJ010000121.1, read on the forward strand.
GCTTCAAGATTTGAGCCTCCGCAAACGATGTCGTGAATTTCGCCATCGGCAATATCAACCTTGCAAATGCGAAGCTTATCTGCGTTGGGGTGGGGAAGAACCTCATAAATTTTACCAACAACGATTCCGTCAAACTGGCGAGCAAGCTCCTTTACTCCCTCAACCTCAACGGTTGACATCGTAAGATCAAACGCAAGCTGCTTTAAGTCCATATCGTCGGGAAGCTTTACGTAATCCTTTATCCAATTTAATGATAATTTCATCTTCTATATCCTCCCTAACTTAACGGTACTGCTCTAAAAATCTAAGGTCCGCACTGTGGAAAAGACGAACGTCATCAATTCCGTAGCGCATCATAACAAGACGGTCAAGACCGATGTTAACGTAAAATCCCGTGTACTCATCGGGGTCAAGTCCTGCCGAGCGGAGAACGTTGGGGTGGGGTGTTCCACCGGGCATTATCTCTATCCAACCAACCTGCTTACAAACGCTGCAGCCCTTGCCTCCGCAAACAAGACAGCCCATATCTATCTCAAAGCCGGGCTCAACGAAGGGGAAGAAGCCTGCACGCATACGAACGGGAACGTCCTTGCCGAATACCTTTGAGAGAATGCTCTTTATCATTACCTTACCTGCGGTAAATGTAAAGTCCTTGTCAACTATAAGCGCCTCGTACTGGAAGAATGCTCTTTCGTGACGGGCGTCGGTGGTTTCATTTCTGTAAACTCTACCCGGATATACGAAGCGGTAGGGGGGCTTGTGGGTTTGCATATAGCGAACGCTTCCGCCTGTAAGGTGAGGACGCAAGCAAAGCTTGTCCTCTGCATTGCCCTTATCGTGTCCCTCTATCCAATAGGTATCCATGCTCTCACGAGCAGGATGGTTGGGTGGGAAGTTAAGGTTGTCAAATGCGTAAAATTCGCTCGTTATATCGTCCTCGGAGTAGATTTCAAAGCCCATGGAGCGGAATGCATCGTCAAGATCGTAGCGCATCTGCGTGATAGGATGAAGTCCACCGCTTTGAGGAAGAGTGCCGGGGAGGGTAAAGTCAAAGTCGGGGGCAACCTCGCTTGCTTTAAGCTTGATTTCCTCACGGCGAGCCTCGATAATCTCGGTAAGGCTATTCTTTGCCTCGTTAACCATTTTGCCCATCTCGGGACGAAGCTCTGGAGCAACCTTGGGAAGCTCCTTAAGTAAGCCTGTAAGCTCTCCTGCTTTTCCAAGCAGAGAAACCTTTACTGCCTGAAGCTCTTGCTCGGTTTTAGCCGCCGCTATAGCGACCTTTGCATCGTCGCACAGTTTCAATAGCTTTTCTTTCATAAAATCCTCTTTTCTTATTGTAAAAATATAAAATAAACTTATATAAAAATAAAGACGCCCCTAAGATAAGGGACGAAAAATTCCGCGGTACCACCCACATTCAAGGCAAATAGCCTTGCACTTAAAAACGCCTGACGAGGCATATCTGCTTAACGCATAACGCTTTTCGCAGAATTGCTCCGATGCTGAAATTCATTAAAGGCTCCGACAATGGATATTTACAGCCCAAGATATCCAATCTCTATTGCGGTATGCCTATAGCTACTTACACATCCTCAACGCACGTCTATTCAAATACGGTTTAATTATATCATAAAGATTTTTGTTTGTCAATGATTTTCTTGACATTTTATGATTTATAGATTATAATATAGGTATATAAATTAAAATGGAGCTTTATTAAATGAAGATCGTAATCATAGGTCTTGGCACGATAGGTCATACGATACTTAAGAGCATCGACCGCGTGAGCCATACCATAACGGTAATAGATGAAAATAAGGAAAAGATAGAAAGCGTAATCGAGCATTACGATGTTTTTGGCGTTGTTGGAAACGGAGCGTCGCGTGAGATACAGCAGGAGGCGGGTGTTTCTAATGCCGACCTCGTTATAGTTCTTACCAAAAGCGATGAGCTTAATATTTACGCCTGCCTCGTTGCAAAGAATATAGGCGCTAAGAACACTATTGCGAGAGTTCGAAATCCCGAATACCGTGGTCAGATAATGGATATGCAGGATTCCTTGGGTATTTCCATGATAGTTAATCCCGAAATGGATACCGCAAGAGAAATCTTTCATCTTATAAATCTTCCCTCGATAGCGCAGATAGAGCGCTTTGCAAAGGGACGCGCGCTTTTGGTTGAAATAGAGGTTGAGAGCGGTAACATGCTTATAGGCGAAACTCTTATTTCACTTGGTAGGAGCCTTAAAACCAAGGTGCTTATTTGTGCCGTTCAAAGAGGAAAGAGCGTAATTATTCCTACGGGTAATTTTGCAATAGAGGAGGGCGACCGCATATACTTTACGGCGGATGCAAACTCTCTTGGTGCATTTTTAACCGAGATAAACCTCGTGCGCTCGCCACTTAAGCGAGTTATGATAGTTGGCGGAGATAAGGTTGGCTTTTATCTTGCAGATATGCTTTCAAGCAAGAGATATAAAATTAAGCTTATCGAAAACGATAAGAAGCGTGCCGAGGAGCTTGCTACTCTCTTGCCGAAGGTCACAGTGCTTGAGGGAAACGGAACTCAACACGATTTGCTTATTGAGGAGGGAATTGAGGCGATGGACGCCTTCGTTGCCCTTACCAATATAGACGAGGAAAATATGATAGTTTCCATGTTTGCAAATAAGATTGGCGTTAAAAAGGTTATTACGCAGATTAAAAACGATAGCCTTTATGCAATGCTTGACGAGCTTGCAATAAAGAATAACGTTTCGCCCACGAATATCGTTGCAAACAGAATTTTAAGCTATATACGCGCACTTGATAATAGCAGGGGAAGTAACGTTTTAACACTTTACCGACTTGTAAATAATCAGGTTGAGGCTCTTGAATTTGAGGTTAAAAAGCAATCTAAGCTGCTTTGTAAGCCGCTTAAGGAGCTAAAGCTTAAAAGCGAGTGCCTTATAGCCTGCATAATTCGTGGCGAGCAGGTTATTATTCCCAACGGTAGTTCAACTATTGAGCTAGGGGATAACGTGGTTGTGGTTACCACGCATAAGAACTTCGACGATCTTTCCGACGTTTTTGAATAAGTGCAGGTGACCGACTATGAATTATAAAAAGCTTGGCGGAATACTTGGAAAAATTATGATACTCGAGGGAGTTTTAATGCTCTTTCCGCTCTTGGTGGCAATTATATACCGAGAGGGGCTCGTTAATATTTTTTCCTACGTTATTCCAATCGGAGCGCTTGCAATAATAGGAATGGCTCTGCAATTTCCAAAGCCAAAGCGAGAGGAGCTATATCAAAAGGAGGCGTTTGCTCTCGTTGCGGCGGTGTGGATTGTTATGGCGGCATTCGGTGCGCTACCGTTTGTCATAAACCGAGATATACCGAATTACGTTGATGCGTTTTTTGAGATAGTTTCGGGCTTTACCACAACGGGCGCAAGCATTTTACCCGACGTAACTCTGCTTTCACATTCATCGCTTTTCTGGCGCTCGTTTTCGCATTGGATAGGCGGAATGGGAATACTCGTTTTCATACTTATATTTATTCCCGAGGGCAAGGACGGCTCGTCTATGCACCTTTTGCGTGCAGAAAGCCCCGGACCGCAGGTTGGTAAGATAACCTCTAAAATGAAGGTAACGGCAAGAATTTTATACCTCATATACCTTGGTATGACCGTGCTCGAGGTTGTAATTTTAATGCTTGACCAACCGATTGCGGGATATGAGAGCGAAAAATTCTTTTTTAGCCTGCTTACCGCATTTGGATGTGCGGGCACGGGCGGATTTGGATTTTTGCCCGGAAGCATGGAGCTTATGAATCCGTTTTCACAGTACGTAATATCGATATTTTTAATACTGTTCGGTGTCAACTTTGCAATCTATTATCTGTTGCTGATAGGTAAGGTAAGGGAGGTACTAAAAAGCAGTGAGCTTAAGCTTTATATAGCGCTTGTGTGCGGTGCGGTGGCAATAATATTCGTGTCACTTGTGTCAAGGCTTCAAGCATTTCCGCAGATATATACCACCGAGGAGGCGTTTCGACATTCGCTTTTCCAGGTTGCATCACTAATGACCACCACGGGCTTTAGCACAACCGACTTTGCGGTGTGGCCTATGGCGGCAATCTCCGTTATAATTATTTTAATGGTTGTAGGAGCTATGGCTGGCTCAACGGCAGGCGGAATGAAGGTTTCAAGGCTTGCAATAGCCGCAAAGGGAATCTACGTAAATCTAAGAAAGCTTATAAACCCGAGATACGTGCCTAAGACAAAGCTTGAGGGAAAGCCTCTTGAGGAAAAAACGATAAATAACGTGTTTAGCTTTATAACGCTTTATTTCTTTATATTGCTTGGAACGGTATTTTTGCTCTCGTTTGACCCTATAAACGGTAGTACGGTAACGATTGTTTCCGATGCATATCGAGAGGGATACGAGGTAACGCACGGATTTTTCAGTAATTTCTCGGCATCACTTGCGTGTATCTCAAATATAGGTCCTGCGCTTGAAGCGGTTGGTCCGTATTCAAGCTATGCGGGATATAGCGTGTTTTCAAAGATTCTGCTTTCGCTTTTAATGCTTATCGGCAGACTTGAAATTTTGCCCGTGTTCGTTCTCTTTAACCCGAGAACGTGGAGAAAAAGCTAATAAAAAATCTCTGACGAGTATACCTCGGCAGAGATTTTTTTATTCAGAGTTGAAAAACTTGACTAAAAGCTTTTCTGTATGGGTATGGTGCGAACATACCACCTTCAACTATTGAATTTACAATGCTTGCACAAATCTCAAGGTTGCACCAAAAAAGAGCTGAGTCGCAAAACTCAGCTCTTTGTGTTATTTAAATTTTATTAAAGGCTCTTTTGAGCGGAGGGTGTTACCTCGAGGAACTCATAAAGGATGTATCCCTCAGCGGTAGCGGTGTAATCCTTGTTGTACTTGCCGTCAACAGCTATGTCAACCTTGGTGGAACGAATCTTAACCCAAAGTCCATCTGCGGAAACCTCTAAAACGGTTACCTCGTCGCCGCCGCAAACCTGACCGATTGCGCCAAGGTCATCCTTGGAGATGCTCTCAAGCTTGTGAGGATATCCGTCTGCCAAAGGATAGTAGCGGAGAATGTAGTTGTGTCCTGCCTTAAGCTTGTATACGGGATATACGTTGTTAACGCCTTGATCGCCAAAGGTTACGGTTTTCTCGTTGGTTGTAATAAGGTCGTTCAAAACGTAGCCAGTGTAAGCAATTCCGCTCTCGGAAACGTAGGTTACCTTGCTCCACTTGTTGTTCTTCTGCGAGCGAGTAAGCTTTGCGCCAAAGGGCATTTCGGTAAGAATTGTAGCAGACTCGGTTGCGGTTGCACGGAGGTTAGCAGGGTAGAGAACGTATACGTAGTCGTTTGCAATTTCAAAGGGAAGAACGGTTACATCTTCGTCGGTGCTTGATTCGCTACCGTTTGGATGAGCAATCTTATCCTTGTAAACCGTTACGATTACGCCGTCCATGTTGTTACCGCTTATCTCGTAGAGATAATTCTCGGGAACCTTAACGTTGTCGATGGGGCAGTAGTAAGCAACGTGAGTATTGTTTGCGTTGATTCTTACGGGGTTATCAAAGGAGGACTGATCGATAATGTTCAAATAATCATTCAAGCAAACCTTCTTCTCAAATGCGGCGGTTGCGTGTGCCTCGCCAATGTACTTAAATACGTTGGAGTAGGGGTAGGTAGCAATAAAGCCGTACTTGTGAGCGTTGTCGTAAATCCAGTTGTAGGTGTCTACGCCTGCGATAGAGCGCTGATCGTCTGCGCCGTTGTTATCGTAATCATGGAAGTAGCTAAATGCAATTGCCTCGCCGCTTGAATAAATTGCATCCTGAATTTCAATTGCTGCGGAGTCGTATGCACCCGAGATAATAAGGTTCTTATCCTTGATTGCCTCATAGAAGTCCTTTAACATGCTGTTAAGCGCAGCAGCGGTTGCAGCGGTTGCAAAGAATCTATCCTTTCTAAGAACGGTGTAGGTGTTTACGTTCTTATCGGTTTCCTTGTTGTAATAGGTGGGACGGTCCTCTCTGTTCTGGAGGTTTACAACGTCAACCTTACCGGTGTAACGGTGGTTATCGTTAAGTGTAAGGAGGTTACCTGAGTAAACCAAGCCCTGATTTACGGTTGTGCTCTTGTACTCCTCGTGAGCGCAAACAGAGCAAGCGCCGTTGGACCAGGTGTGAGCCTCTTCCTTAATAGCAACTGTTTCACAGCAGGGGTAAATCTTTTCGTGAGTTGCGGGAGTGGTTATGAACTGAGCCTTGTCTACGTGGTTTTCCTTGTTAAGCTCGCCGTACTCAGCGCCACAGGTTGCGCAAACTGCCTTTGCCTTGCAGGTAGCAGTTCCGCCTGTGTGAGTGCAAGCAGCGGGAGCGTCGTTGTTATTATTGTTATTGTTCGGTTCGGTAGTTTCCTTATTACCGTCGGTTTCGGGCGCTTCGGTAGCGTCGGTGTCGGTAATCTTTTCGGTTTCGTCATCATCCTCAATCGTAGGCTTCTTACCGCAAGAAGCGAAAGCGGATAACACAATGACTGCGACTAAAAGAAAAATTAAAATTCTCTTCATGGTGTCCTTTGTTTTCTAATGAAAATTAGAAATTCTCCTTTTATAATTGTAGATTTTTGCCTGAAAAGCACCCATAAGGTGTTATTCTTAATAATTATAGCACACAGTGTCAAAAAATGCAATAATTTATCTAAATTTTTTTGTATTTTTTGTAAAAAAATAAATAAAAAATTATTTATCTCTTGAAAAAAATAAATAATGCTGTATACTTATTATATAGATATATATTAATGAAGATTTATTATAGCAAAATTTATCTGGAAAGGAGAAAATTTATGAAATATTACGTTGTAGCCGATATACATTCATTTTACGAGCCGTTTATGGAGGTTTTGGAGGAAAAGGGATTTTTTAAGAGTGAGTACAACAAGCTTATTTTGCTTGGCGATGCGCTTGACAGAGGCCCCGACGCGAAAAAGGTAATTGATTTTCTTCTTTCGCTCCATAAGGAGGGAAGGCTTATTTACGTCAAGGGCAACCACGAGGAGCTTTTTGTTGATTGCTTGCAATCGATAAGCCGAGGCGAGATATTCGATATCGCTTGCGGAATGTCGCATCATTACAGTAACGGAACGTTTGAAACCCTTTTAAAAATTGCTGATATGAAAGCAAACGTCGCCTTAGAGTTTCCCGATGTGCTTGTATCTAAGGTTATGAAATCCGACTATTATCAAATATTGCTCCCCTCCTGCGTGGATTATTTTGAGATAGGACCGTATATTTTTACGCACGGATATATCCCCACGTTTATTAAGGGAAATATGCCCTACGATAAGTGTACCTACAATCCCGATTGGCGTAACGCCGATATAGAGGAGTGGCGCACCGCTCGCTGGCTTAACGGTATGGCAATTGCCTGCAAGCACCACGTTACAGAGCCTAACAAAACGATAGTTGTAGGGCATTTTCATACCTCCTACGGACATTTCCGCTACGGCAATAAGGGTAGCGAATTTGGCAAGAACGCAGACTTTTCTCCGTTTAGAGCCGAGGGAATTTTGGCAATAGATGCCTGCACCGCACATACGGGTAAGGTTAATTGCATAGTTTTTGAATAATTGATAGAAAGGATAAGATTTATGCTTAAGGGTAAGAAAATTTCTATTTTAGGCGACAGTATATCAACCTATAGAGGCGTTTCAAACGATAAATACGCAAACAGTACGCTTTATTATAATTATTATTTTCCGGGGTATGCCGACGAGTTTCCGCTTGAGAGAACGTATTGGATGCGAGTTATAGACGCATTGGGACTCGAGCTTTGCGTTAATAACTCTTGGTCGGGCGCAAATTTAAGCGGAGAGGATGACTCGGCGGGTGTAAATCGTGCAAGGAATCTTGCGCGTGATGACGGGATGAAGCCCGATATCGTGATATTGTTTATGGGTATGAATGACCTTGGACGAGAGGTAAAGCCCTGCGTTTTTGAGGAGTATTACAGAAAAACTCTGCAAATCATTAATGAGCAATATGACAGTCCGTTCGTTTGCTGCGTAAATATGCCCGATAGGCACGTTAGCGTTAGGGAGGAAACCGTTGTATTTAATGAAATAATCGAAAGAGCGGTAAAGGAAATGGGCAAAAAATTCTTTGTAGCCAATCTTTTTAACAGTGATTTTAATAATGATAATTATTTTAAAAACACACTCGACGGCTTGCACCCCGACGAGGACGGAATGAAAATAATTGCCGAGGTCGTAGAGAAGGCAATAAGCGATAATTGCAAGTGAATATAATTAACCGCTATCGAGCGTGAAGCTTTGATAGCGGTCTTTTTTGTATATAGAAAAACACCAGCATTGCTGGTGGTTTTCAAAAGCTTTAGCTTTGCACAGTTTCCGCCGCAGCGGTAGGCTCCCCTGTGTAAGGGGAGCTGTCAGCAAAGCTGACTGAGGGGTTGTTCTACTCCGCGGGGATCGTTGCGATTACGGTGCTGTCGAGGCGGAGCTTGATGTTATTTGCGCTATCGGAGTGGTAGAAGCCGACTGCCGAGAAGGTCATATCCTTGTCGCCTGCGATAGCATCGGTCTTATACTCCGCGTTCTCATAGCAGAGCTTACCGTTAACGTAGATCTTAACGGATGCGGTGTCGCCCTCGGAAGGGGTGAACTCAACGCGGAGGTTGTTCTCTCCGGTCTGCTTGAGGTTTGTTTCGTTG
>JAZRAJ010000122.1:0-41048 GCA_045634485.1 Eubacteriales bacterium
CGCCCAAGTCTGCGCCGAAGCCTGCTTCGGTAATAGCGTAATCAGCAAGGCTTAATGCCATTTTAGTAGCGGTAACGCTGTTACAGCCGTGTGCAATGTTAGCGAAAGGACCACCGTGAACAAGCGCGGGTGTGCCTTCAAGAGTTTGAACTAAGTTTGGCTTAATAGCGTCCTTAAGGAGAGCCGCCATAGCGCCGTTTGCGCGAAGCTCACGGCAATATACGGGTGCGCCCGAATAGGTGTAGGCAACGAGAATATTTCCAAGACGCTCCTTAAGGTCGGAGATAGACTCGGCAAGGCAAAGAATAGCCATTATCTCACTTGCAACGGTTATCATAAATTTATCCTGACGGGGAATACCGTCAACCTTAGAGCCAAGTCCTACGATAACGTTACGCAATGCACGGTCGTTTGTGTCGGTAACGCGAGTAAAAAGAATTCTGCGAGGGTCGATGGAAAGCTCGTTACCCTGCTGAAGATGATTGTCAATCATAGCCGAAAGAAGATTGTTAGCCGCAGTAATTGCGTGGAAGTCGCCTGTAAAGTGAAGGTTAATATCCTCCATAGGAACTACCTGAGCGTATCCACCGCCTGCAGCACCGCCCTTAACGCCGAAAACCGGACCTAACGAGGGCTCACGCAACGCAATAATTGCGTTTTTGCCTATTTTGTTCATAGCCATTCCAAGACCTACTGTGGTAGTGGTCTTGCCCTCGCCTGCGGGGGTGGGGTTGATAGCAGTTACGAGAATAAGCTTGCCGTTTTTGCGGTCTGCCGTTCTTTTAAGAAAGGAATCGTTTATTTTTGCTTTGTATCTGCCGTAAAGCTCAAGCTCCTCGTCCTCAATTCCAAGCTTGCTTGCAATGTCGGATATGGGAAGCATTTTGGCTTCGTGAGCTATTTCGATATCGGTTTTCATATTGGATACTCCTTTGTTTGCTTTAAAATTTTATATTATTTTAAGTATAACACGAAAATTGTTTTATGTAAATAGTATTATTAATATTTTTATGTTATATTATAATAATTATATATAAAACGTTGGGAACGGCGAAAATATTGTACGTTGTTTCAATTTGTTGTTGGAAGTAACGTATATGCAAGCCTTCTCCAGTGGGAGAAGGTGTCACGACGAAGGAGTGACGGATGAGGTGTCCGATGTGAGGCGAGTTAGTACCAACTTACGATAAAACCGTTTTCATAATCTACTCATCCACCGCTATCGCACGAACCCCCAAAGCTCGCAAGCTCACTTCGGGGAACCCCGCGGTGGTCCCCCTTCTCTCACAAGAGAAGGCTATATGTGCAAACATTGTGCGCTCGCCCTTTGTGTTTGTTAAAATTTATGCAAGCGGGCGAACACAGTTCGCCCCTCCCGAAAAATAATAAATTTTATGTTGTTATCACAAAAACACAAACAAATACGCGGTAGGGGAGGGGCTTGCTCCTCCCGAATACAATAAAAAAATAATTTTCGCTTGCGAAAATTTACCGAAATTATTCATTTTTCATCAGCGAAGCGACTTCATTATTCATTAAAATACAGGGAGAACCCCCGACGAGGGTTCTCCCTCTTCCTTTGCTCCGCAAAGAAATTCACCCTCTCCTGCGTTTTTTGGACGATAAAAATGGGGCTACTCGCCCCAAACCCTCGCAAGCTTTTGAAAAAGCTTGACCAAAACTTTCCTGTATGGGTGCGGTGCGAACACACCACATTCAACCGTCGAGCGCACTCATCACAATAAAAACAAATCCCATTTCAGAAGTTCTTTGAAAGGGGTATGGGGAAAAGCTTTCTTTCCAAGAAAGTTTTCCCCATAATAAAACATATTGACTTATTTTTTGAATTGTGATAAAATGTATATGTGAGAAAATACTATTCAAACCACATATTGGAGAGGTAAAAATATATGTATACTGTAGCGGTTATCGGTGCGGGAGTCGTTGGCGGACTTATTGCGCGTGAGCTTACTAAATACAACGTAGAGGTCTATATTCTTGAAAAGGAAGGCGACGTTGCTATGGGCGCAACCAAAGCGAACAGTGCCATAGTTCACGCAGGCTTTGATGCAAAGGTCGGCTCGCTAAAGGCAAGATTTAACGTTCGAGGCTCCGAGATGATGGAGTCTGTTGCTCGTGAGCTTGGGGTAAAATATCAAAAGAATGAATCCCTCGTTGTTGCCTTTGAGGATGAGCGTGCCGAGGTCGAGGAAATATACGAGCGTGGACTTAAAAACGGCGTTAAGGGACTTTCGATTATTGAGCATGACGAGCTTATGGCAATCGAGCCTAATCTTAACCCCAAGCTTTCCTGCGCTCTTTTGGCAAGAACGGGTGCTATAACCTGCCCCTACGAGCTTTGTATTGCGGCGGTAGGAAATGCTATGGATAACGGAGCCTCTCTTTTGCTTGATTTTGAGGTTACGTCAATTAAAAAATCTAACGGCTCGTATATTATAAGCTCAAGCGACGGTCGCACGGTTAATGCGAATTATGTTATAAACTCCGCAGGTCTTTATTCGGACGAGATTGCAAAAATGACCGATGATGCAGATTTTAACGTTCACGCACGCCGTGGCGAATATATGATACTTGATAAGGAGTGCGGCTCGCTTGTTAAGCGAACGATATTCCACACGCCAACGAAAATGGGCAAGGGAATACTCGTTTCGCCAACGGTTGACGGAAATTTGATTTTAGGACCTACCGCCGTTGATATCGAGGATAAAACCGATAATTCTGTTACCTCCGAGGGCTTTGATAGCATAGTTAAGGGGGCGCTTGACAACGTAGCGCAGATTCCGTTTGGAAAGGTAATAACCTCGTTCTGCGGTCTACGTGCGGTTGGAAGCACGGGAGATTTTATTATTAAATACCGTGACGGAGTTATCACTCTTGGCGGAATAGAAAGCCCGGGGCTTACCTCTGCTCCCGCAATTGCCGAGTATATTATTGAGCTTTTTGCAAACAACGGCGTTGTGCTTAAAAAAAATATGGGCTTCAATCCCTATCGCAAGCCTGTTCACGAGTTTAGAGAGTCCTCGATTGAGGAGAAAAACAAGGTTATCGCAAGTGATCCGCGCTACGGTAGAATAGTTTGCCGTTGCGAGGGAATTACCGAGGGCGAGATAGTTGAGGCTATTCACACAAATCCTCCCGCTCGTGACGTAGACGGCATTAAGCGAAGAACGAGAAGCGGTATGGGAAGATGCCAAGGTGGCTTCTGCTCGCCAATCGTGGTTGAGATACTTGCAAGAGAGCTTGGTGTGTCGATTAATGAGATAACTAAATTTGGCAAGGGCTCGGTTATAAATTATTGCAAAACAAAAGGGGATAATTGATATATGCAAAATATAATGCAAAGGAAGCTTGTAATTATAGGTGGCGGACCTGCGGGAATGGCGGCGGCTATTGCGGCGTATGATATGGGCGTTAGAGATATCCTAATACTTGAGCGAGATAAGGCTTTAGGTGGAATTCTTCGTCAGTGCATACATAACGGCTTTGGCTTGCATCGCTTTAAGGAGGAGCTTACGGGCCCCGAGTACGCTCACAGATATGAGGTGCAGGTAAGGGAAAGAGGCATAGAGTTTAAGCTTAACACTATGGTTCTTGACGTAAGCGCCGACAAAATCATAACCGCTATGAATTCCACGGACGGAGCGTTTCAAATTAAGGCGGGAGCGATAATTTTGGCTATGGGATGCCGTGAGCGACCGAAGGGAGCGTTAAATATTTCGGGAACTCGCCCCTCGGGAATTTTTACTGCGGGAACTGCGCAGAAATTCGTTAACCTCGACGGCTATATGCCGGGTAAGAGGGTAGTAATTCTCGGCTCAGGAGATATAGGACTTATTATGGCTCGCCGAATGACGCTTGAGGGCGCTAAGGTTGAGGCGGTTTGCGAGCTTATGCCTTACTCGGGCGGACTTGCGAGAAACATCGAGCAATGCTTAAACGATTTTAATATTCCGCTTATGCTTAGTCATACCGTTGTTGAAATACACGGCAAGGAGAGAGTTTGCGGAGTTACGATTGCAAGGGTTGATGAAAACAGAAAGCCTATTGCAGAAACTCGACAGTATATTGAGTGCGATACTCTTTTGCTCTCTTGCGGTCTTATTCCCGAAAATGAGCTTACAAAGGGTGCAGGGGTTTCTATTGACAGAATAACTAACGGCGCAAGGGTTGACCAAGACCGACAGACCGATATAGACGGTATATTCGCTTGCGGAAACGTGCTTCACGTTCACGACCTCGTTGATTATGTATCCGAGGAGGCAGAGATTGCGGGACGTGCGGCGGCGGAGTATTTGTTGGGTAGGGTAGGAGAGCATGTTGACGTTACCTTGCTTACCGACGGCAAAATAAGATATACCGTTCCGCAGAGAATAAGCGAGGCTAAGAGCGTTACTGTTTATTTTAGAGTTAGCGACGTTTATCGTAATGCTCGTATAGTTGTTAAGGATGGAGATAAGATTTTGATAAATAAGAAAAAGCAAAGGGTTGCGCCCGGCGAGATGGAGGCGGTTACGCTTAAGGCGGAGCAGCTTTTGGGATGCGGCGGCACTCTTGCATTTTCACTTGAGCTTGACGAAAGGACGGAGGCTTGATATGACGAGAAATTTAACGTGTATAGTATGCCCTATGGGTTGCGCTTTAACCGTTGAGCTTGACGAAAATAAAAACGTTCTTTCGGTAAAGGGAAACACCTGCAAGCGAGGAGAGGTCTATGCTAACACCGAGTGCGTAGCGCCAAGAAGAACGATAACAACAACGGTTGCCGTTCGAGGTGGGGGAGTGGCTTCTGTTAAAACCGACGGTACTGTTCCTAAGGAGCTTATTTTTGATTGTATGCAGGAAATAAACAAGGCGCTTGCCGAGCCTGATGGACTTTTGGGCGACGTCGTTATCGAAAATATACTCAATACGGGTGTAAACGTCGTGTTGACAAGGAACGTGGAAAAATAAATTAAATAACAAAAAAGCGCTTGGTTTTTTCAGGCGCTTTTTTAGTTGAAATGGCACTGCCGACCTTTTTTAAAAAAAGTTTTCTTCCCCGCCTAAAAACATAAATATCACAATACCGCTTTTTCTTTGGCACGAGAGGCGCAAAGAAAAAGCTTGGCAAAAAGAAACGCCGTTTTTATGGGGCTACTCGCCCCAAACCCTCGCAAGTTTTTTGAAAAAAACTTGACTAAAAACTTTCATACTCTGGTGCAGTGTGAACATCAATTGTTCAACGATTGAGCGCACTTATTACGGTAAAAAAATAGCCCCCAACTTCAAAGTTCTTTGAAAAGGGGGTGCGCGGGAGAAAGCTTTCTTTTAAGAAAGTTTCCCCCCCGCATTTAAATCCTATATTAATTTATTTATATTTTACACTCTGCTTATATTCCATAAGCTTGATGAATAAGCCGCCTTGAACAGTGCGGTTTCTAAAGCTTGTGCGGAAGCCCGAGGTGCGGGAGGCACGATGCTCGCCCGTGATGGTGTAGTACCAGTCGGTCATAGGAACACGAGAGGGCGAGTGGTTGTAGAATGTCCACAAGGGCTCAACGAAGTCGATGAATGCATCACGATTGTCGGTAAGAGTAGCGGTCCAAACGAGCCAGTCGCTCTTGGTGTAGGGCATACGTGAGTCAAGAGGAAGTCCGTAGGGGTGCATCTTTGAGCGGTAGCTTGCAAACTCCGACTCGATAACCGTTTTAGACATTATATTAGTTTCAAAAAGCTTATCCCAAACGATATTGTACTTCATACTAAAGGTGTCGGGCTTGTCGAAGGCGAGTCGATAGCTTCCGTCGCCGTTTGATGCGCGCTTTGCCCAATCCTCTGCCATAGAGCGTGCAAGAGCGAGATATTTTCTTTCCTCACGCTTATTTTTCTTTAAGCCATAAAGAATACCGAGCGATGCGATACCCATTATCGCCTTGAGGGAGAGATTGCAGTTGTGCGCAAGGTGACCTGCAAAATCGTCGGTGCAAAGCTGATGCTCGGGATCTCTTCCGTTTTCAACAAGGTATTTTACCCAGATTTCAAGCAAGTCGAAATGCTCGTTGGCAAAGGACATATTGCCCGAGGCAAGCGCAATAGCTGCCTCCATTATAAGCATATTTCCACATTCCTCAACGGGCATCTGCATATGGAGCGCGTTTTCTCCGTAAACCTGACCGTTAAGTATAGGATAGCAGCCTGCATCGTGAGGCGCAAAATCGTAAATCCATTCCTCGGAGCGGGTGTATTTATAAATAGGACGAAGCATTGCCTTAACAAGCTCGGGATTGTAGATAAGGAAGAGGGGGGTAGAGGGGTAGCTTACGTCAACAGTTGCCGCACAACCGTTTGAGAAGCATTCCTTGGAGATAAAGAGAATGTTGCCCTCGGTGTCAAGCACGAGCTTGTGAGCCGCAATTACCTGACGGTAGGCAAGCTCAAGAATTTCTGCGTACTTTTCGCCGCCTGCGCGTACCGCATCACAGAACATATCCTTTGCAAAGGCGTTGCACTTGTTCATAACTATCTTGTAGTCCTTGTGAGCCGCCTTGATTTGGTCGATAATGGTGGAGCCGTCCTTCTTCCAGTAAGCCTTAAGATGCTCGCCAAAATATTCTATGCTTGATATATCGTCGTAGGCGAAGGTAATAAGGGTGGAGTCCTTTACCTCAACCGTAGCGCCAACCATTTTAAGGGCAACGTTGCCCTTCTCATCCTTGCGCTCGTCGGTCCATACGTTACCGCTTGTTGTGAGGTAGAAGTAGCCCCAGTTAATTCGAACATCATCTCCCGCTTGGCAGAGGATTTTTTGAGCCACCGAGCCTATTTTTGCACTCTTGAGGCTGCCAAGGTCGAGAAGCTCGCACTCTACGTCCTCCTCCTTTGCAAGATTAATGCAAATCTCCTCGGAAACCGCAAGGCTAAAGCTTACAGTGTGGCGTTTGCCGTCTATGCTTTCCTTTTTAACTTCAAGGTAGCTTACGGGGCGGGAGATAAGAGAGAGGTCTGTTATAAGCAAGGGGGTGGAGAAGATAAGCGTTAAACGCACTCCGCCATCCTCAAATATATATTTAGTTGAAAAAGCCGTGCAATCGCTTGACACCTGCTTCATAGCGGGGGTATCGGAGGCGAGGTCGCCGATAACGCGGTATTCCTTGCCGTCTATCGTTGCGATACCCGAAAAGGTGTTTGGGTTATTGGTCCAGTGAACTGTGTTTGATTCGTTAAGCTTGTTTGATGGCGACCAAACGCTAAAATATGGGTCGATTGTAATAAGCGGATATGCGGGTGCTCGAAGTTGCATTTTGTTTACTCCTTTGTTTAAAATATTGTATAAAACAACATAAATATTTTTTATAAAATCTTGTAAAATAAAGAAAATACGATTGCTGCGTTGTAAAAATCCGCACAATATATTAAATGGATTTGTAGCGGTTAAGCAACGTGTTTTTCTTTGTTTTATATCATTATAACATATAAAAATGCTTTTTACAATACTAAAATTTATATAATAAGGTAAAAATTTAACAAAGCTCTTGAAAAATTATGCAAAATGAGGTATAATAACCTAAGAAAAATAGATAAACAAAACAGAGGTTTTAAAAATGTTAGAATTTAAGGACGTTTCCTATTCGGTTGGCAAAAAGGAAATTCTAAAGGATATAAACGTTACGCTTGACGATAGATTTATAGCGATAACCGGACCAAACGGAAGCGGTAAATCTACTATGGCGAAGCTTATAGCGGGCATTATTAAGCCCACGAGCGGTAAAATTTTTATGGACGGTGTTGACATAACCGATATGTCGATAACCGATCGTGCAAATGCGGGAATAAGCTTTGCTTTTCAACAGCCTGTGCGATTCAAGGGCATAACCGTTAAGGACCTTATTTCGCTTGCGGCGGGTAAGAAAACCAACGTTTCCGAGGCTTGCGCATACCTTTCTGAGGTTGGACTTTGCGCAAAGGACTATATCAACCGTGAGGTTGACGGCTCGCTTTCGGGCGGAGAGCTTAAGAGAATTGAGATTGCTATGATAAACGCTCGCGGAACTAAGCTTTCGGTATTTGATGAGCCCGAGGCGGGTATTGACCTTTGGAGCTTTAACAATCTTATTAAGGTTTTTGAAAAGATGCACGAGCGCACAAACGGTATGATAGTTATAATCTCGCACCAAGAGAGAATACTCAATATTGCCGATAAAATACTCGTTCTTGCAAACGGCGGTGTGGCTGACTACGGCGCTAAGGATGATGTATTTCCTAAGGTTATGGACGTTCGCTTGGGATGCTACTATACTAAAAATTAACGAGGAGGGACCGATATGAGCATGGATAATATTCAAAAAAAGCTTCTTGAAGAGGTTGCGGGCTTGCACGAGGTTCCTCAGGGCGCGTACTCTATACGTGTAAACGGAAAGCTTCACGGCAAAAATTCCTCCGAGAATATCGAAATCGTGGCAAAGACTGACAAGCCGGGCATTGACATATACGTAAAGGCGGGAACTAAAAATGAGAGCTTGCATATTCCCGTTATACTTTCGCAAAGCGGACTTAAAGAAATGGTTTATAACGATTTCCATATTGGCGAGGATTGCGACGTGACTATTGTTGCGGGATGCGGTATTCACAACGGTGGCAGCGAGGCATCCGAGCATAGTGGCGTTCACTCGTTTTTTGTGGCGAAAAATGCAAGAATAAAATACGTAGAAAAGCATTACGGACAGGGCGATGGCAACGGCAAAAATATTATGAACCCCGAAACTTACGTTGAATTAGCGGAAAATTCCTATATGGAAATGGAAACTGTTCAAATTAAGGGTGTGGATTCAACTAACAGAAAAACTACCGCAAAAGTGTCGAAAAATGCAACGCTCATTGTTCAAGAAAAGATAATGACACACGGAAATCAAACGGCTATAACCGAGTTTGAGGTTGACCTTGACGGAGAGGATTCGGGTACTCACGTTGTATCCCGTTCGGTTGCTCGCGACTCCTCGCATCAGAAGTTTATATCGCGTATTAATGGTAACAACCGTTGCTCGGGACATACCGAATGTGACGCTATTATTATGGATGATGCTACTGTTTCGGCAATTCCCGAAATTCTTGCCGTTAATCCCGATGCCTCACTTATTCACGAGGCGGCTATTGGTAAAATTGCCGGCGAGCAGCTTATTAAGCTTATGACTCTCGGTCTTACCGAAAAAGAGGCTGAAGAGGAAATTGTTAACGGATTTTTGAGATAAGTAGATATAGTTTTTTTGCGGGGAAAACTTTCTTAAAAGAAAGCTTTTCCCGCACCCCTTTCAAAGAACTTCTGAAAGGGGATTGTGAATTTTGTGTTTTTTGTGGGGAAAGGAAACTTCTTGAAAGAAGGTCGGCAGTGCCGACAGCCAATGTCGCCCCTTGTCACATAAAAATTAAACTTACGCACCCGATTTCATTATTGAGTTGGGTGTGTTTCTTTTACCCCATCTTTCAAAAACTTTGAAACTGGGGTTTGTTTTTTACCATAATTTCTGCGCTCAATGATTAAACGCACTATGTTCACACCGTACCAAAGTGGGGAGTTTTTAGTCAAGTTTTTTTCAAAAAAACTTGCGAGGGTTTGGGGCGAGTAGCCCCATAAAACGGCGTATCTTTTTGCCAAGCTTTTTCTTTGCGCCTCTTGTGCCAAAAAAAGCGGTATTATGCGATATGTGCTTTTAAGAGGGCGAATATGGATTGCATTTGCAATGTATTTTGCCCTTTTTTAAATGTAAAATATCATTTTTAAATGCGTTTTCGCACCAAATGTTTATAAATAACAGAATTGGAAAAATAAGTAAAATATAACAAAAAACACCCTCGGTTTGTAGTAGAGCGAGGGTGTTTTTAAAATTTTTTTGAAAAAATGCTAAAAATGCGATAATATTTTCGTAGAAATTAATCTCTCTTATTTGTGCAGATTTTACAAACTTTTTATTGATTTTTTACAAGGGTATAATTTCGAAAACGCACTAATATGGTAAATTTAATTTACCTTGATAACAAAATAAAAACGCCTCTCAAAATCGCGTAAAAAATGCACAAAAAAGCACACAAAACGGATAAAAATATGCTCGATAAGGTAATTTTAATTTACCATATTCCGATATTCGCCTTGTCAATACCTAAAAATGACGGTTTTTTGAATAATGCGATGTTTTTTTGCTATTTTTTAGGCGACTTTTGCGCATTTTCTTTCTATATTATATGCTTGACTTTTTTTGCATTTTGTGATAATATATCAACATAGTTTCTCGGCTTTTGGGGCTAATTATGCTTTCTTGCCAATTTATGCGTATTTGCTACGCTATTTTGGCTGCCGAAATAAATAATGATTTGGCATACGCGCAACGTACTTAATCGCGTATGCACTGTTTTACAAGGGGGGATCTTTCAAATGAAAGCAACGAAATTTCAGAGAATAACGGCTTTATTGCTCGCAATTCTGTGTATTTTCGGCGGAATGACCGTTACGGCAAGCGCTGCAACGGCGGACTCCGATGAGAGTATGCTTGCAAGCATTAAAGAGTTACTGAATGCAATTTCGTACAATGAGTACGTACAACTTGAAGAGTATGTAAAGGCTAAGCCTGCGGACAAGGCGCTTACTATTTTCGGTACTGACGGTATATTCGTCAACGAGGCTGGTGACGTGGTTGACGCTGCGGGCAACGATTACGTGCTTACAGGCGACGCACAAAAGGATGCGGACGCTAACAAGGAATTTGACCGTCAAAAGCCCGGTATCTTTACGGATAAGAGTGCGGGCGACAAGGTTGGACTCTACATTCCCGATACGGGAGAGGTCAGCTGGGATGTTTTGGGTATTACCGAGAATGCAAGGTACAATATGTATATCGAGTATTATCCCTTTGACAACAAGTCTGCTGACGTAGAGCGAATTTTCCTTGTAAATGGCGAAGTACCCTTTGCGGAGGCTCGCTATATAAGTATGTCCAAATATTGGTCGTCACCTCATCCCGAGGCAAAAATGGAAATCACGTCCAAGATGGATGCGGATGCCATTCTTGCAGAGGCTATAGAGGCAGGCTTTGCGGATGCTAAGCTTGAAAAGGCTACCAAGAAGAACAAGGAAATTACCTATTTGGTTTGCTCCTATCCTCAGTCCTGGACTGATAAGAATTCTGCGTTCGTTGATAAGTACGACGTAAGATTCTTTACTGCCGATATAGACAACAACGAAATTCGTGAGAGCCTTAATACCACTCCCGAATGGAGCACCTACATCTTTAAGGATGCCAACGGATTTATTCAGGAGCCTTTCTCCATAGTTATCGGTCCCGATGATGACGGCAAGGTAACTCTTACCTTTGAGGGTGTAAACGAGCCTGTTGTTATCTCGAAGATTGAGCTTGTTCCTGCAAAGGATTACATTACCTATGCGGATTATCTTAGTCAAAACGGCTACGCTGACGCTCCTAAGGGCAAGGGACAGGTAAAGATTGAGGCAGAGTATTTTGCAGGCGTATCCGACCAGACGGTTTATCCCTTGGCAGATACAACCAGTGCGGTAAACTCTCCCGTTGCTACCGACAAGACCTATCTTAACACCATAGGTGGCGAGAAGTGGCAGAGCGTTGGTCAGTGGATTGAGTATGACTTTACCGTAAGCGAAAGCGGTATGTATAGCTTCGCTACGAGATACAAGCAGAACGTGCTTGAGGGTATGTCAACCTCTCGTGTTCTTTATATTTACAGCGGCGACGGTGTAAAGGAGGGACAAAAGGGATACTACAACGGAATTCCCTTTGAGGAGGCAACTCGCTTAAAGTTTAACTACAACGACAGCTGGCAGACCTCGTACCTTTCTGACGGTACAACTGATTTTGAATTTTATTTCGAGGCGGGTGTTCAGTACACCATCCGACTTGAGGTATCACTCGGAGCTATGGGTAACATAGTAAGTCGTGTTCAGGATGTTCTTGATGCGATTAACTCCGATTATCTTGATATATTGAAAGTAACCGGAACTTCCCCCGATGAATTTAAGGAATATAACTTCTACCGTACGCTTCCTAAAACAATGGGAGATATGTACGAGCAGTATGAGGAGATAGCGGTTTCTAATCCCGAGGAGAACTTTACCTGTATCATTGATACAATCCTTGCGGATGCGCAGAAGAGCTCGATGACGGCAACTCTTGAAAACGTTTCTATGCTTCTCTACGATATGAGTACCGATGAGGAGGAGGTTGCAAAGAACCTTACTCAGCTTAAGACCTACATCGGTTCGCTTGGTACTTGGCTCGGAGATGCAAAGACTCAGCCCTTGATGCTTGACTACATCACGGTTCAAAGCAAGGAGGAGGCGCTTCCCAAGGCGAATGCGGGATTTGGCGCATCTCTCTGGCACGAGATTTCGGGATTCTTCCAGAGCTTCCTTAGAAACTATGACCGTATGGGTGCTCTTACAGAGGAGGACGATAGCAACGCAGACGAAAGCGTAGAGGTATGGCTTGCATACGGACGTGACCAGTCGCAGGTTATCAGAAACCTTATCAACAACAACTTCACAAAGGAAACCGGTATAACCGTTAACCTTAAGCTCGTTGCGGGCGGAACCTTGCTTCCTTCCATTCTTGCGGGCAAGGGTCCCGACGTATATTTGGGACTTGGCTCGGGCGACGTAATTAACTACGCTATCCGTGGTGCGCTTGCTCCCGTTGAGGAGATGGAGGGCTTCGAGGAGGTTAGAGAAAACTTCAACGAAGAGGCTATGATGGTTCTTGAGATTGAGTGTGCGGGCGAAACAATCACTCGTAAGGACGGATCTCAAAAGGCTAACGAGGGTCACGAAAACTGCGGAACAGGTAGACCTCAGGATGACCCGCACTGCTACGGACTTCCCGAAACTCAGGGCTTCCCGATGATGTTTGTTCGTGAGGATATTCTTGCAGAGCTTAACATCGAGGTTCCTAAGACATGGGACGACGTTAAGGAAACTATTCCGAAGCTCCAGGCAAACAACATGGAGATCGCGATGAGCTCGGATTCCAACATCTTTATATACCAGATGGGCGGAGAGCTTTTCGCAGATAGCGGAATGAGAATAAATCTTGACTCCAACGTTGCACTTACCGCGTTTGAGTCTATGTGTGAAATGTTTACGATGTATTCATTCCCCTACCAGTACGATTTTGCAAACCGTTTCAGAACAGGTGAAATGCCTATCGGATTTGCAGATTATACGGGTACCTACAACCAGCTTAAGGTATTCGCAACCGAAATCGAGGGTCTTTGGTCCTTCTATCCGCTTCCCGGTATCTCCGACGAGGAGGGTAACATCAACATCGTCTCTGTATCGGGCGTTAGCGCAGTTGTAATGATCTCCTACGATCAGAGCGATGCACAGGCTCAGGCGAATGCGGCAAGAGCTTGGGAGTTTATGAAGTGGTACGTTGGCGCAGAGTGCCAGATAGACTATTCTAATGAAATGGTTGCTATCCTCGGTCCTTCCGCAAAGCACGCTACCGCAAACAAGGTTGCTCTTGAGAGCTTGCCTTGGACACGTCAGGAGTATTCACGTATTGCAGAGCAGTTTAACAACCTTGCGGCAATACCCAACTACCCCGGTGCATATATTATCGGTCGTTATACAAAGTTCGCATTCCTTGATGCGTACAACGACAATTACAACCCTGTTGAAAGCCTTCTCGGATATATAGATTATATTAATGAAGAAATTACGAGAAAGCGTGACGAGTTCGGACTTGAAACTCTCGATAAGGAGCTTAAGCAGACCACACTCGCTATAAAGCGTATGCAGGAGGCAGAGGCACTTCTTAACGAGGCTCGTGAGAGCGCAAGCTATTCTTCAAGCTATGATGCTTTAGTGGATGCTGTTCTCAGAGAAATCCGCGATTACAATACTGAGGATTACGGTAAGCTTGAGGCTTATGCAGAGGAGCTTGTTAAGCTTAACAAGGATCTCTTTACTACAGCGGCTGAAAAGCTTAACGCAGCTGCATCTCGACTCAGAGAGTACGAGCAGTACAAGTAATCGTATAAGCAATCATATATATAATATGAAGAAAATAAATTGAAGGAGAAATGACTCATGTCACAAAAGAAAGAAAAAAAGCAAGCTGTGGCACGAAAAGAAATGACCAAAGCGCAGTGGACATGGAATGAGATCAAGAGAAATAAAGCGGCATACTTTATGGTTGCTCCCTTTATGATAATCTTTACTTGTTTTACGATATTGCCCGTCGTTCTTTCCGCGGTGTTAAGTTTGACAAACTTTAACCTTCTTCAGATACCGGACTTCGTGGGAGCCGATAACTATATAAGACTTTTCCTTGATGACGATATCTTTATAATAGCTTGTCAGAATACATTGATATTTGCGGCAATAGTAGGACCTGTTTCCTACATAATGTCGTTCTTGGTGGCTTGGTTTATCAACGAGCTTTCACCAAAGATAAGAGCGGTTGTAACCCTCGTATTCTACGCACCCTCTATTTCGGGTAATGCGTACCTTATTTGGAAAACCCTCTTCACGTCTGACCGTAACGGTTGGGCAAACGCAATGCTTCTTGAGATGGGAGCAATTGACACTGAAATTGCATTCTTCGAGGATGCGGACTACGTAATGCCACTTTGTATCGTGGTTGCGCTTTGGACCTCACTTGGTACCTCCTTCCTTGCGTTTATCGCAGGCTTGCAGGGAATTGACAAGGCACAGTTCGAGGCGGGCGCGGTTGACGGCGTTCGTAACAGATGGCAGGAGCTTTACTACATTACTCTCCCGAATATGAAGGATCAGCTTATGTTCGGTGCGATAATGTCTATCACAGGCTCGTTCGGATTCGGTGCTGTCGTTGACGCACTCTGCGGATTCCCCTGCGTTGACTATGCGGCGCACACGATAGTGCATCACTTGAATGACTACGGTGGAAGCCGTTTTGAAACGGGTTACGCCTCGGCTATCGCAGTAATACTCTTCGTCATAATGGTCGGAGCGAACTCGGTAGTTAAGAAAATAATTTCGAAGGTGGGATCGTAATATGGCAAAGTTAAGAACAAGAAGACATAAAGTCGTATTTGCGAGATCCGCCGGAGGTGACGCAGGAATAACGTTTATCCTTGCAATACTTGGAGCGTCTATGTTCATTCCTATGTATTACTGCGTTATTCAGGCATTTAAGCCTCTCGACGAGCTGTGGATGTTCCCCCCTCGCTTCTACGTTGTTAAGCCCACGCCTAACAACTTTAAGGATTTGTTTACGCTTATGAGCGGAAACATGGTTCCTTTCTCGCGATACATATTTAACACTGTATTTACCTCGGTTTCGGGTACGGTTGGACACTTGTTTATCGCTTCTCTTGCGGCGTACGCAATGGCGAAAATCAAGTTCCCCGGCGGTAAGGGAATGTTTAGAATGGTAAGAACATCACTTATGTTCCACCAAACAGTTACAGCAATTTGTAGCTTTATTTTGATGAGTGCCTTCCATATGGTAGATACCTACTTTGCGATAATTATTCCCGCTTGGGGCTCAACGCTTGGTCTTTACCTTATGAAGCAGTTTATGGAGTCCAACGTTAATGACTCGGTGCTTGAAAGTGCAAGACTTGACGGCGCAGGCGAGCTTAGAACGTTCTGGACGATAGCGATGCCTATGGTTAAGCCAGGTTGGCTTACCCTTATAGTTTATTCGTTTAAGGACCTTTGGAATCAGGGTTCGTCAATTTACATTCATTCCGAGCAGCTTAAGTCGCTTAACTACGCAATCGGCCAGATTACCGCGGGCGGTATCAGACGTGCGGGCGCGAGCGCTGCGGCAACCGTTGTAATGATGGCTGTTCCGATCATCGTATTCGTTGTATCGCAGTCCAACATCATTGAAACGATGGGCTCGAGTGGTATGAAGGATTAATTTAAGGAGGAGAAAAATGAAAAAGGCAATATCAATAATAGCTATTGTAATTGTTGCAATAATGGTTTTAGCTCTTCCTTTGAGCGCGGCGTCGCCGTATCAAACCTATACCTATTCAATAAACGGTAAGGGACTCAACTCTCCCGATGCATACGTCCCCGAAAGCGAGATAAATGCAGATTATATGGGACTTACAAACACCACTAAGATGAAAGCTCTTTATCCCGACCTCACCGACGAGGAGCTTGCCAAGAAAATGGTGGCTCCCAGCTCTCCGAGTGACCTTGAGGTTGACGAGAATAATAACGTTTATTTGGTTGATACCATGAATAACCGCGTTATAGTGCTTGACCCTTATTACAAGCTTAAGTTTATAATAGATTCGTTTAAGAATTTAAGCGGAAATATTGACGTATTAAATGCTCCCGAGGGCGTATTTATTACAAAAGAGAAGAATGTAAACGGTGTTATCGAGCCGAGCAGAGTTTTTGTTTGCGACACCGGTAACAACAGAATTCTTATCTTTGATATCAACGGTAACTTCCTTTCCGAAATAGGAAAGCCCGAGTCGGATCTTTTTGACGGAAGCTACAACCCTAAGGCGGTAGCGGTTGACCGTTACGACAGACTTTACGTAGTTGATAAGATGTCGGATAACGGTATCATCGTTATGACTGACTCCGGAGAGTTTACCGGATACATCGGTGCTCAGGCGGTTCAAATGTCCACCTGGGAAAAGCTTTGGAGAAATCTTAAAACCGAGGAGCAGAAGGAGCAGGAAAGCGATAAGATTTCGGTTCCCTACAACAATATAGCTCTTACCGGTGATTTCATTTACGTTACAATATCTCCTAATGAATCCACTCCCGAGTATTCCTCAATGCAATCGGCAATCACAAGCAAGAGCAAGGAGGGCACCAACGCCCCCGTTAAGATGCTTAATGCGGCAGGCTCCGAGCTTATGAGAAGAAACGGATTCTATCCTCCCTCCGGAGAAATTGATTTCTCCAGTACAATGGGTGTTTCGGCAACGTCTAAGGTTACCTCGGGCGCTTCCAAGGTTGTTGACGTAGCGGTTGGACCCGAAAACACTTGGTCTATTATAGACGCTAAGAGAGCAAAGGTCTTTACCTACGATTTCGATGGAAACCTCTTGTTTGCGTTTGGTGACAAGGGTAACCTTCTTGGAAATATGAGTACCACCGATACGGGTACAGGCTTGAACGCCGTTGTATATCAGGGCGATAAGATGCTTATGCTCGATTACATTAGAGGTAGCTTTACAACCTACAGCAGAACCGAGTACGGTGACGTACTTGTAGCGGCTCTCCAAAATCAGAACGAGCGTAGATACGATGCGGCTATTGAGGACTGGACTGAGGTTCTTAAGAGAAACGCAAACTTCGACGCCGCTTACATCGGTATCGGTAACGCACTTTACAGAAACCACGATTATACAGGCGCAGTTGAGCAGTATCAGTACGCTTACGATACAGAGAACTACTCAAAGGCTTACAGTGAGCTTCGTCAGCAGTGGGTTTCCGATTATCTCTGGCTCATTCCGATAATCGTTGCGGTTATTTGCCTTGCGATTTATTGGTTTGTAAGAGTAACAACTAAGATAAACAAGAAAACTGCGGTAACCGCAGGAAAGCGTACCTACTTACAGGAGCTTTTGTTCGGCTTCCACTTGATAGTCCATCCGTTTGACGGCTTCTGGGATTTGAAGCACGAAAAGCGTGGCTCTGTAAGAGCGGGTACAACATATTTGGTGGTTGCTATAGCAACTATATATTATCAGTCGATAGGTGCGGGCTACGTTACCAACCCGCAGGGTAATTACATTTCCATCTCGGGTGCAATTTTGAGCGTATGCGTTCCGCTTGCACTTTGGATTTTGGGTAACTGGTGTATTACTACACTCTTTGACGGTGAGGGAAGCATTAAGGACGTTTATATTGCGTCAACCTATTCCTTGTTGCCGTTGGTAATTACAACGATACCTGCAACGATAGCATCCAACTTCGTGCTTTCATCTGAGATTAAAATGATAACTCTCGTTACAACCATTGGATTTGTATGGCTTGGCTTGCTCTTGTTCTTTGGTATGATGGTAACACACGATTATACGATAGGTAAGAACGTAATTACAACTCTTGCAACCTTGGTTGGTATGATTTGTATTATGTTTATCGTAATTCTTTTCTCAACGTTGCTCGGACAGCTCGTAGAGTTCGTAAGCAGCATCGTAACCGAAATTCAGTACAGGGTATAACGAAAGGAGGAAGTTATAATGATGATAAAGAGAATAATAGCTACCTTCTTGGCGGCATTAATGATTTTTGCGTCCCTTTCAATAGTAGTAAATGCAGAGGACGCAGCAGAAGAGCCTGTTTATGAATTTAACACGGCAAAGGATAAGCCTGCGATGGATTATCTTACCGGTAAGTACTCCTATAAGGATGAAACCGGTAAGGAGGTAGAGGATATAGTTGACACCAAGGAGGAGCGTCTTGCACTTATGGACCTCCGCTTGCAGAAGGGTGACTTCCGCCTTTACGTTGACGAATATAGTGGAGAGGTTGCGGTAGAGCAGATTTCAACCGGTGAAATTCTTTTCACAAACCCCTACAACGTTTCATCAAGCAAAACAACCGACGACTTGAAGGCAGAGGCGCTTTCACAGTTTATAATTGAGTATGTTGATACTACTTCAAATAAGGTTAACGATCCTTATAACAGCTATAAGCATGCGGTAAAGGGCGGAGATTATAAAAGTAAGACCCCCAGTCAGCTTAACGTAAGATACATTAAGGACGGTATCAGAGTTGACTATTCTATCGGACGTATCGATTCAAGATTCCTTGTTCCCGAAAGAATAGAGGCAAGTGCGTTTGAATCCTTGATTCTCAACGTAGCTATTGCCGCAGGCTGCAACGAGGTTGAAAAAATGCAGCTTCAATCCTTCTATAAGAAGTACGATCTTGACGATCCCAATTCCTTGGCATATCAGAAGGAAGATATAAAAGAGGACTGGCTTTTAAGATATCCTATGCTTCAAAAGAAGGTTGACGGCCAGACTGTAAACGTACCTATATACGTATTTACAGGTAGCACAGACCCCGAATACAAGCAAATCGAGAAGATAATTAAAAAATATTGTCCCGATTTCACTTACGAGGAGCTTGATAATCAGCACCTTGCACTTAAGCACGTTTCAACTAAGGGCGCACCTGCACTCTTTAAGGTATCGCTTGAGTATACGCTTGACGATAAGGGACTCTCGGTAAGACTTCCCGCAAACGGAATTCGTTTTAACGAGAGCGTGTTTAGACTTGAGAACATCCAAATTCTTCCCTATATGGGAGCAGGTATGAATCCCAATAGCGGTTATACCTTCTTCC
The DNA here is from genome assembly GCA_045634485.1 of Eubacteriales bacterium. Classification (GTDB taxonomy): domain Bacteria; phylum Bacillota; class Clostridia; order Oscillospirales; family CAG-272; genus HGM12713. The sequence goes on from JAZRAJ010000122.1 coordinate 19,331, forward strand.
CCGACGGCTCGGGTACGCTCTTCTCCTTTGAGGACGTTAGGGCAGCCGGAGCAACGATGTTCGGAACAATTTACGGCGAGGATTTTGGTTACTACACTCTTGCAAGTGAGGGACCTCACAATCAGGCGGTTCGCTATCCCGTATTCGGCGTTGCCGAAACCGAGAAGAATAGCGATGGTACGGAAAAGGGCAGAGGCTTCGTTGCTATTGTTGAAGAGGGCGAGGCGATGGCAAAGCTTATTTCCAATCACACCGCACTTTACAACACCGTAAAGGTTCAGGTTAACCCCCGACCCTACGACGAGATAAAGCTTTCGGGTGCCTCGACATCCTGGAAGGTTGTATCCGAGAGAAAATATAACGGCAACTTTAAGATTCGTTACATAATGCTTTCGGATGAAAAGGACGTAGCAGAGAAGGGCGGATATACCGCAGATTACGTGGGTATGGCAAAGGCTTACCGCGATTACCTCGTTGATAACGGCACGCTTACAAAGCTTACCGAAAACGACGTAAAGGAAAATCTTCCTATTTACATTGAAACCTTTGGCGCAATAGAAACCACAAAGAAGTTCCTTTCTATTCCTTACAAAACTAACGTAGCCTTAACAAGCTTTGCGGATATCAAGACGATGTACGAGGAGCTTTCGGCGAGCGGAATTGATAATATCAACTTTATTCTTACAGGCTATACGAAGGGTGGTCTTACAAAGGGCACTATTCCGTATAAGCTTAAGTGGGATAGCTCGGTTAAGAAGGGCTATGATTTTGAGGACCTTTTGGCAGATGCAGACGGTAAGTTTGGCGTATATCCCGACTTCGATTTTGCGTTTGCAAGCAATAATACGCTTTCCGACGGACTTTCTCTTGATAAGCACGCCGTAAAGACGATAGACGGTCGTTACACGAGTAAGCGTGAGTACAGTGCTACTCGTCAGACCTTCCTTAGCTATTACGAAATGGCTATTTCTCCCGCATACTTTAGCCGCTTCTATGAGAAGCTTACGGGAGAGTACTTGAAGTCCAATCCTCAGGGCATTTCGGTTTCCACACTCGGAACCTACGTAACCTCCGACTTTGACGAGGATGAGCCCTTTAACCGTGAGGACTCCAAGCAGTTCATCAATGATGCATTTGCATATTTTGATGAAAGATACGAAAAGGTTATTACCTCCGGCGGTAACGCTTACTCCTGGAAGTACGTTGACACAATCACGGATATTGCAACCGACTCCAGCCGTCACTCACGCTCCTCGGCAACCGTTCCATTCCTTGGAATAGTGCTTCACGGATACGTTGAAACGGTAAGCGCTCCTATCAATATGGAGGGTAATATCAATTACGCAATGCTTCGCGCAATTGAAAACGGTACTTCATTTAAGTTCATGCTCTCTTACGATAACACTGAGCTTCTTAAGGAGTACGAAAGCACCAGTGAGTATTATTCTATTCGCTACGATATTTGGCTTGCAGACCTCGTTGAGAGATACAACGAGATAAACAGAGTGCTTAAGGACGTTCAGACCAGCACTATTGAAAAGCATACCTTTATCGACGGTGTAAGAATTCCCGAGAATAACGAGCTTTTGAACGATGCGGATGAGGCTCTTGCAGCTGCAATTGCTAAGGAAAAGGCAGAGGCAGAGGCAGAAAAAGAGGATATTCGCGTTAAGCTTCAGCTTATAAGAAGCGAGCTTATAAAGTACAACGCTATCTTTGACGGCGAAGAGGATTACGGATTAACCGATGCTAATGCTGCATTCACTACTGCTATGGATAAATATTCTACGCTAAAGGATAGTGAGGCGACATTAAAGGAGGCTCTTGAGCTTGCAAATGCCGATTACGAGGCAAAGAAGGCTATTGCCGAGGCAGAGGGCGCAACCGATGAGCAGAAGGCAGAGGCAGAGCTTGCAAAGACTGCACTCGACGATGCTCAAAAGGCTGTTGACGAGCTCGCAGTAGAGCTTGCTAAGGCATTGGAAATATCTAAGTCTACTTACGTAGAATTCCTTGAGGTGGTTGATAAGTATCTTGATATTATAAATAAGGCAGAGGAAACCTACGCTTGGCTTGAAGAAAACTTTGGACTTCTCGAGGCAAACGATGCGTACACCGCAGAGATAAGAGCAGAGCTTAAGGCTATGCTTGACGAGTTCAAGACAGAGCTTCCCAACTTTGAGCTTGAAGCTCAATCCTTGAATATGATTTTGGAAATCTACGAGCAGGCGCTTACAGAGGGATACCCTGAGGTTCTTCCCGAAAAGAAGGATGACACCGTAACCGAGGAGGCTCCCGCAACGCCTGACACCACCGTAGCAGAGGATGCTTACAACAAGTACGCAGCAACCGGAACGTCAATTGTTTACGAGCAGTTCTCAAACGGCAAGACACTTGTTTTGAACTTTAACAACTTTGCTGTTAAGGTTGAAATAGACGGTGCTTATTACACTGTAGCCGCATACGGCTATATAGAGATAAACTAAGAAAGGAGAGGTTGATATGACGAATACAGTTGAGATTAAAAAGTCTAAAAAGAGAAAAAAAGCAGCCTCTCTTGAAAAGAAAAAGGCTCGCGCAGGTTGGTTATTTATCCTTCCCTTTCTTATTGGATTGGTAATAATCTACTTTCCAATAGTTTTTCAATCTATAAAGTCGAGCCTTTTCTACTCATATAAGGAAGCCGGTGTGGCTGTAAATGAGTTTAACGCATTTAAATCCTATTATTACGCATTCACAGACCCGAAGGCGGTAGTAGGCGAAACAACCTTTGCACAGGTTTTGTTTAGCGGTGTAGGCGATATCCTTCTTGATATTCCTATGATACTCCTGTTCTCACTCTTTATGGCGGTTTTGCTTAACCAAAAGATGGTGGGAAGAGCAGCGTTCAGAGCGATATTCTTCGTTCCCGTTATCATTTCCACGGGTATTATTGACGCTATTGATGCAAGCACTATGCTTGATACCGCAACTAGCGCAGGCGCAATTGACGACGGCTCCGGTGGTAACACAACGGGTCAGATAGTTGACGCGGTTGATATGCAAAAACTGTTTAACGGAGTTTCGGTAACCGACGGAATGTTAAGCTACGTTATGGGCGCTATTAACGATATTTTCGGTATAGTTAACCGCTCGGGCGTACAGATGCTTATATTCCTTGCAGGTCTTCAGTCTATTTCTCCCGCAATATACGAGTCGGTGCAGATAGATGGCGCAACCTCTTGGGAAACCTTCTGGAAGATAACCTTCCCGATGATAAGCCCGATGATTCTCGTTAATGCGGTTTATACGGTTATAGACTCGTTTACCGTTGAAAACGACGTTATGAAGTTTATCGAGAATATCCCCACAAGCGTTCCGAAATACGGTAGTGCTTACGCAGTGGCGATGTCGTGGATTTACTTCTTGATGGTAATTGCGATACTTGGTGTATTGGTGGCAGTGCTTTCAATGTACACCTTCTATCAGAAAAAGAAATAAGGAGGTAGAACAAAATGAATGCTCAAAACGTTGACAGCAGACCAAAGGTTCGCAAGGAAACGAAAAATAAAATAAAAGTAGATTTTGAAAGAACCTCCTTTAAGGAGCGCTTTAAGGCAAAATACTTAACGCTTCACTTTGCAACGAAGGTTTTGTGGGCAATAATCAGATACATTCTTTTGGTTGGTATCGCATTTGTCGTTCTTTATCCCTTCTTTGCTAAGATCTCCGCTTCGGTAATGGCATACACCGACCATACCGACAGTATGGTAAATCTTATTCCTAAGCATTTTACGTTAGATATTTATAAGGCAATATTCGTTGAGCAGGAATATATGAGGGCGTTTGGAAACACCTTTATGCTTTCCTTCTCCACGGCGATAATCCAGACATTCGTTTGTAGCTTTGTAGCATACGGATTTGCAAAGTTTAAGTTTAAGGGCAATAAGCTTTTCTTTGCTATAGTTATTCTTACGATGATAATTCCTCACCGTACTTTGGCAAGTGCAATGAAGCTTACCTTCTCAAACTTCGACGTTTTCGGTATCTTTAAGCTTCTTAGCGGTGGCGAATTGTCGATATTCGGATTTAAGTTTACCTCGCCTATAACCTTCTTAAATGATATTGATTCCAATATATTTAAGACGAGCGGCGTAGACCTTATGAACAGCTATTGGCCCTTTATGTTGCTTTCCTTCTTTGGACTTGCGTTCAAGAACGGACTTTATATATTCCTTCTCCGTCAGTTCTTTATGGGTGTTCCCGATGAGCTTGAGGAGTCGGCATATATCGATGGCTCGGGCGTATTCCATACGTTCTTTACGATAATTCTCCCGATATCCGTTCCTATGATGATAACGGTATTCCTCTTCGCCTTCTCATGGCAGTGGACCGATATCTTCTATGCAAGCGGTAGTATGTTCTTCCCTGAGTCGGCTAAGGCTCCCTATATGCTAACTACGGATATAGGATTTGTGATGCCTACATCCTTGGATGGAGCGCAGTACAGCGGTATGCAGCAGCAGTGGCAGAGTGCGGTTAAGAATACGGGCGGACTTATGACTATTGCTCCTCTCGTTATCGTATATCTCTTTGGACAGAAGTACCTCGTTCAGGGTATCGAGCGTTCCGGTCTTACTGCAGACTAATAAGAGATGCGCATTTAGCGCAGAATAATAAAAATGTGTGGCTGCGTCATTTAGCGCAGAACAAAAACACATGGAATAAAAATAAATAAAAAATAGCTTTAACTGTGAACAAAATCATAGTTAAGGCTATTTTTTTGTAGGCATTTTCGAAAAATATCTCTCAAATTTCATTTTTATATGTGTTTTTTAGCTGCACTTTCGGGCTGTCTCAAATGTAAATTTGGGACAGCCCATTATGTTTTCATACCGAATAAAAAATCCCCCCTGACACCGCTTTGTGCGATATCAGGGGGAGTGCCTTTTGAAATTTAATTTTCTATTGTACCGATATGCTCAAGCGCATCGTTGTTTGCTATTGTATATGTGGATTTTATGTCCTCGTAATTTTCGGGAGCAACCTTTGCTGAACCGATAATCGACCCAACAGAACTCTTACCTTGAACCTTACCTGTAACTGTTATAAACTCTATTTTTGCCAGACGGTAGCTATTTGATGTTGAATCGATACCCAATATACCACCAACCGCCTCACAATTTGTTGCGGTAATGTTAGCTGTGGATGAGCAGGAAACTATAGACATTTTATCGTTTGTTTTACAACATCCTATAATACCTCCTATGGCTTTACCACTTGAGGCGACTATTTCTCCTGTGTTTTCGCATCCCACAATACTTAATGTAACATCGCTATATCCGTTTCTGTTTACAAATGTACCGATAATGCCGCCAACGCCGTCAGACATTCCACCGTCTATTGTTATCCGTCCGTTATTTTTGCAGTTGGTATATTTTCTATCCTCGTAAGAATTGTTTTCGGAAATACCTATTATGCCACCAACACTTGCACCGCTTTTTGACGTTACGCTTCCGTTATTGATACATCCGTCGGCTATGTTGTCAATACGACCGCATATACCTCCGACTGCAACAATGTTTTTTTCTGTATCTATAAGCGTAGCGCTTATATTACCGTTATTAGTACAGTTAGAAACGGTTGCATATTCAACATATCCGCAAATTCCGCCTACATAGTAGCTTCCACTTGCATTTCCTTGGTTAGTAAGACCTGTAAATGCTCCATACTTTGAGTATCCCACTAATCCACCTACATAGGCTTCGCCTTTAACTGAAGCGCTGTTTTCCAAAGAGGTTAAAGCGCTTGAGAAGATATAAGCACCTGTTATTCCACCGGTGTAAGATGTTCCAGTAATAGCTCCTTTGTTTGTGAGCGTATTAATGGTTGCTCCTGGCGTGGGAAAGCCCCAAGCATGAGCTATCATAGAACCTGCAATACCGCCTGTGTATTGTTTTCCGGTTATTTCACCCTCATTTATACATCCTGTTAATGTGATTTGGGGGGTGGAAGACGTGTAAAGCTTGCCTATGATACCGCCGGCATAATCTGTTTTTGAAGTTATGCTTGCTGTGTTTTTACAATTTTTAATAGTGTAGATATCAGGATAATCATTGTCGAATGTGCCCACAATACCACCAACTGATAACATTCCCGTGATGGTTCCGTTTGACGTGCAATCTGATACATAAAAATCAGTTGAACCTCCACCGAGAATGCCTCCGACGCATTGATTGCCAATAATTTTTCCATCAAATGCGCAATTTTCAATTGTTGCGTTAGTGTATTCATAGGAGTAAGTACCTATAATTCCACCAACATAATTAGAGGCAACAGAATCGATTGTTCCTGTTACAGTAATATTTTTGACTGTTCCGTTTGAGATACCGGCAAGAGTGCCAATAGAATCGGCAGTTGACATTGATTTTATCAAAACGTTTTCAAACTTCAAGTCGCTAACGGTAGCCTTATTGCTTATCGTGCCGAAAAGACCAATATTCTTGGTTGTAAAATTAGTTATAGTAAGATTTTTAATTGTATGGCCATTGCCGATAAGGTGTCCCTCAAGGCTTGCTATCGGTGTCCACTCTGTGCCGCTAAGGTCGATATCTGCGTCAAGCAGATACGTGCCCTTGGGGTCGTTGGCTATTGCCTTTAAGCCTTCAACACTTGAAATAAGGGTTGAATTGAGAACTGTAAGCTTGTGGTAAAGATAGACACTGCCGTTATTTACGTTTATTTCTATCTGTTGCTCCTCAAATTTCTCGTAGTCAATGCTTACCATTCCCTCGGAAAGAGTAACCTTGACATCCTTACCGTCCTTGTCCTTGTAGGTAACGTAGTAATCGGACCAGCTTATGTTAGCGCCCTTAATAATGGTTTTTGGAAGATTGGTGTCACTTATTTGCAGAGTGCGTGCCTCTTTGTCTGCTGCCGCCTCGGATTGCTTGTCTGCTGCCATACCCTCGTTAAAGCCTTCAACGCCTGCCATAATAGCTCCGATGATAAAGGGAATGCCAATAAAGATAACGATGAGTGTGATAATTACCGTTTTAACGGTTTTTCTTTTGCTTTCCGCCTCGCGACGTGCGGTTTCAGCCATATGAGCTTTCCATTCGGCTTCGGCGGCGCGTGCCTTTGCTTCTTCAGCTTCGCGTTCTGCGGTTCTTGCCTTTTGCTCGGCTCTTGCCTTTTCCTGCTCTGCTTTTTTTCTTTCGTGCTCGGCTCTCGCTTTTTCTTGCTCGGCTTGCGCAGATGCTTGCTTTTGACGCGCTTGCTGCTCGTAGTACGCTCTGCGAGCCTGCTCGTCACGTTGCCATTGCTCTTTTTCGGCGCGAGCCTTGTCATCATCGGTTTCCTTGTGATTTATTCGCCTTATGTAACGGTTTATTTCATCAAGATTATCAAGCAAAAATTCCTTTGCACTGTTTATCTTTTTTTGCTTGTCACGAAATATCTCGTTGTTATTGAGGTCGGGATGATAATGTAAGGAAAGCTTTTTGTAGCGGCTCTTTATTTCCTCAACGGTAAGCTCGTGTGAGGTGTCAAATTCAAGCTCGTTTAAATTTAACAAAAGCTGTGTTTCGAAATTTGCCATTGTATTCTCCTGTTTATATATTTATTATATGGATAATTTTACCACAAAAATATTTAATTGTCAATAAAATAACTCTGTGCAGTCATAAATAATTTCAAAAAACGATAAAATGTGTTGAGAAGCAATATTTATTATTTTAGGAGGAATTTATGAGCTTAAAAATTAAAAGAACCTTAAAAAGATTTACGGCTACTATTTGCGTCTTGCTTTTGGTTGTTCCGTGCCTTTTTTCCTGCGATACCGAGAAGCAGGCAAGTAACAATCTTTCAAGCGCGCTTGATACGATAGCAAAGGAAAATGCAATGGCAAAGGCTACGTTAAAGGGCGGTACTATTTCATTTGACGAAAGCGATTTTGCAAGAGCAACCAATCTTTCAAAAATCAACAGTATAACAGTTACAAAGCTTCCGCCTATAAGCGATGGCGAGCTTCGTGTTGGCTCGAGCGTTCTTACCTCGCCCCAAACCTTAAGCGCATCAAGCATAAGGCTTCTTTCATACGAGCCAAAGAGCAGCATTGCCACATCGGAGTTTTATTTTACCGTTAACGGCGGCTCGACCGAGCTTTGCTGTAAGCTTTACGTGCTTGACGAAAAGAACTACGCTCCCACGCTTTCAAACGCATCTCAAAATGCGTTTCAGGTAAGCACGTTTGAAAATATTTCACTCTACGGCACGCTTCCTTGCTATGATCCCGACGGAGATAAGACCTATATCGAGGTTGTTTCCTATCCTAAAAAGGGACAGTTGATTATTGACGATAAGGAAACCGGAGCGTATAGATTTATTCCCAATGAGGACTTTACGGGTAAGGATAGCTTTGTTTACGTTGCGCGCGACCTTTACGGAAATTACAGTCCGTCGGCAACCGTTAATTTAAGCGTTAAGGAAAGCGCAATATCAACGAGCTATATCGACCTTGTGGACAGTAGATACCACAATGCCGCTATTGCTATGACCGAAAAGGGAATAATGAGCGGAACGCAGATTGGAAGCTCAACCTATTTTTATCCCGCACGTGAGATGAGCCGTGTCGAGTTTACCGTTATGGCTATGCAGGCGGCGGGTATTACCAAGCTTAACGATTCGAGCTCTAAAACGGTTTTTGCCGACGATTTAGATATCGAAAGCAATTTCAAGCCCTATGTTTCTGCCGCATACGAGCTTGGTTATATTAAGGGCGTTGAAAAAAACGGAAAGCTTTATTTTGAGCCTAATAGAGCTATGACGAGAGCCGAGGCGGCTTGCTTGCTTTCAAGTATGCTTGATGCGGCAACGCCAACGGTTTCGCTAAGCTTTGCGGATAGCACGGACGTACCCGCTTGGGCAGAGGCTTCGGTTAACGCTATGACCTATATGGGCGTTATGAATAGCGTTGACAATAAAATATCGCCCCTTGCCTGTGTTACAAGAGGCGACGCCGCCGAAATACTGTGGAATTTTATGAGAGTTAAGGAAAACTCATAGTAAAGCTTTAGAGGTTGGGATAGCCGTTTTATAGGGTTACTCGCTCCAGTCAGCAGTGCCGACAGCCAATATCGTCCGTGTCATCCTGAGCGTTAGTCGAAATCCGAGCAAAGCGAGGATCAAATAATGCGGAGCATTGTTTGGGATCTCGGACGAAAAAGGTGTTTACTCATTGTAGATCCCGCTTCGCGCCCTCCCTAAGGTCGGGTTCGACTACGAAAATGACACACTGTGTCATTTTCTCCGCTCAGGATGACATGCTCGGCGGTTGTGCCGTATAAATTTGATGCAACCGGGAGGCTGATAGCCACCCGAAAATAATAAAATTTTATTTTTATTATCGTCGAGCGCAGAAATTATGGTAAAAAATAAGATCCCCAAGTTTCAAAGTTCTTGAAGGTTGGGGGTTCGGGGGAAGGAAAGCTTCTTTTAAGAAGTTTCCTTCCCCCGCATTAAATACAATCTAACTCCATAATCCCGCTTTTTCTTTGGCACGAGAGGCGCAAAGAAAAAGCTTGGCAAAAAGAAGGCGCCGTTTTATGGGGCTACTCGCCCCAAACCCTCGCAAGTTTTTTGAAAAAAACTTGACCAAAAACTTTCCGCTTGGGTGCAGTGCAAACATTTGCTGTTCAACCGTCGAGCGCACTAATTATGATAAAAAAACAAACCCCTTTTACAAATTCTTTGAAAAGGGGTGCGGGGAAAAATCTTTCTTCTAAGAAAGTTTTTCCCCGCATAAAAATATTATTTAATAATATCCTTAATCCTCTTTTTTCTTAAGCACAAAGGCAGATGCGCCTGCAAGGACTAAAATTCCAAGAGCGGATGAACCGAAGATAATCGATTTACAGCCCTTTTCATAAAGAATTTGGCTATCGGTGTCACTTGAGGATTCATTTCCCGTATCGGTTCCATCCACGATATCGGTGTCGCTTTCGGGAGGAGCGATATATCCCGAGGGGATAAGCATTTCTATTCTTTCAAGAATACTTGCGGTAGCATCGTCTACACGTGTCTGTCTTGAATTCTTCTTATTAAGAAGCTCCTTACCTTCGGTTACCGCCTGCAATACCATTTTGTAGGAAAGCTCGGTATATTCCATAGCGTGTAGCTTTTCAAATGAAGCAATAGCCTCTTGAAGCTTGGTGGTATCTGCCTTTTTTACCTCCATCTGGTCCAAGGCATCATCCAAGCTCTTTTCTGCCGCACTGATTTCATCAGCGCTAAAGCTCCAGGCTGCAAGAAGCTCCTCTGCCGCAGTAACCTCACGCATAAGCTCACGATAGGTAGCACCGGTGTTATCAGATGCATTGTAATTTGTTTTCGCCTCTTGAATAAGATTTGAAAGTCTGCTCGTTCCATCGTCATAGGATGCAAGGTTCTGCTTTGCCTCGGAGTTCATAGCGTAAAGCAAGCAATCGCTAAGGTTAACCGTACGGTTAGGACCGTTTGCCTCAGCCTCAGTTCTTGCATAAACTCCAAGAGCAACCTTTGAGTCACTTGGAAGAGTTATAGACGAGCCAAGCTGAGAATAAACGCCATCCTCGATATCGGTAATAGCGTAAACCGAAACCTCAAATCCATTATAAACTATCTTATAATGTCCAAAGCCCTCGTCATCAAGCGCAATCTTTAAAAAGCGCTCGTTGTATCCCGTTGAGCAATCCTTGCTGCTTGATGCATGAAATCCCTTTGTAAGCTTAAACGAGCTTACTCCAACGTTGGGCGATGCGCCCGTGTTGTTAAAGGAGCCGTACATAATGTATGGAAGTCCGCCACCAAAAGCAAAAACTATACCTGCATATTCCTGGTCGATATTGTTTTTAGCCTTAAAGATGTATTCGTACTGGGTAGAATCGTTTATTGCAAACATTCTCTGCGATACGTAAGCTCTACCTCCACCGCTTCCTTCATAGCTGGTTGTACCGGTTGAGTAGATGTATCGTGACGTTTTTTCAACGTTAAAATACTTCTCGTTGTTACCGTCGGTCTTTTTTTCATTATACGCATAGGTGTAAAACGAGGTATCCGACCACTTTATTCGATAGCACGCCTGCTTTTTAAGGCTTGTGCTTTCCGCCGCAAGAGCATTAATGGAAAACGCTCCGAGAAGAATTGTTACCGCTATAAGTAAAGATATAATTTTTTTCATAGTAATCTCCTTAAAAATTTAAAGGCAACTAATATTTAAATTATTTTAATCGATTATTTTAATCAATTATCTCCGTCAAGAAATATAACTATCTTTCTATTGTTTTCAGAGCCGATAGAGTTTGTGGAAACGCCCTCCATATTCTGAATCTCCGAGTGAATAATTCTTCTCTCGTAGGGGTTCATAGGCTCAAGCATAACGCTCTTCTTGTACTTAAGAACCTTAGACGCCATCTTTCTTGCAAGCGCTCTGAGAGTTTCCTCTCTCTTTGCGCGGTAGCCCTCAACGTCAACGGCAATCTTTACGTATTCGCCCTTCTTACCGTCAATTTTCTTGTTTGCCGCAAGGTTTGCAAGATACTGCAAGGAATCAAGAGTTTCGCCGTGGTGTCCGATAAGAATGGACGCCGCGTTGCCCTCCTCTGCCTCCTTGCCGTTGATAGCGATAATCTTTTCGCCGTTGTCGCCGTCGCTCATAGTGATGTCGGCATTGATGTTCATATCCTTAATAAGCTTCTCTATAAATGCAAGAGCCTCGTGCTCGCCACCCAAAACGTAGGTAGCGCATATTTTTGCATCGGATGCGCCTATACCGAGAAAGCCCTTCTTTGCTTCCTCTATAACGGTATATTCTATTTTTTCCGCAGAGGGTGCGCCAAGCTCTGCCACTGCCTTAGCAATAGCCTCCTCAACGCTCTTTGCGCTTACTGTTACTTCTTTTTTCACTGTTTTTTTCTCCGTCATTTAAAAATTTAAACGTTTTAATTTTTAGTCATTATTTTCCGACTCATCTGCGCCGTCGTTCTCGGACTTTTCCTTAGCCGAGGGCTTATCGCTTTCGTCCTTTACCTTAAAGCCGCCAAAGCGAGAATTCTTTCTTGCCTCCTCAGCCTTCTTTCTATCGGCCTCCTCTTGAGCTGCAAGCTTTTCCTTAAACTCACGAGCCTTCTCTGCCGTATCCTCAAAATCCTCGTCGTCGATGTGATGCAAGGAACGAACTACTCTACCCGACTTTGCAACCTTTATGCTCTTATCGGGGCGTGCGTTTACCTCACGCTCTGCTGCCTTGTAATCATCCTCGGTAAACTTGGGAAGAGGCATAGCCTTTGAGAGTATAAACTGCTTTAAGAGTCCGAGCAAGCACTTGAATATCCAGTAAAGACCAAGTGCCGCAGGATAAGTGAATGCCAAGAATACGCTGAATAAGGGCATAACTATATCCATAGCGTTATTGGAGCATCCCATTTGAGCCTGGCTTGCATCGTTCATAGGCTGATACATAAGCTTACGGTTAAGCTTCATGCTTGCAAAGTATGCAACGAAGGTAAGCACGGGTATCAAAACAACGAGCCAGCCCGCAACCGTCTTTAACGACTCTGCGTTCAAGCACTGCTGAGGTGTAAGCGAAAGGTCGAATATGCCAAATACATTAAGATTAGGCATATTATCGTAGATTTCCTGAGTAAAGCCCTCTACGTTTTTGAACGCCTCAAAGGGCATATCCTTTATTTTGTTGAGAAGTCCCATAGTGCTTCTATTAGTTGTTCCGCCAACTATTGACTGAATTTGAAGCACTGCATCGTCTGAAAGTCCGCTAATATACTTAAGCGGATTTATAACAACGTTATAAAGAGCGAGCAAAAGCGGAAGCTGAATAAGAAGCGGCAAGCAACCGCTCATAGGGTTGTAGCCCTCCTTCTGGTAAAGCTCCTGAATCTCCTCGGTCATTTTCATCTGTGTTGGCTTGTCATCTCTACCCGAGTACTTTTTGCGTATAGCCTGCTCCTTGGGGCGAAGACGCGCCTGCTTGATTGATTTTTTTTGCTGACTGATGCCGAACGGAAGCAATACTATTTCTACGAATATCGCAAAAATAAGAATAGCGAAAAGATAGTTTCCGCCAACTATTTTACTGCACAGCTCAAGCACCCAGCCAAGCGGCTTGTTTATAATATCCATATTTTATTCCCTTTCTTTTTTATTTACTTGGGATCTTCATTGTGTTCTTCTGTTTTTTTCTCCGTACCGCGTTGGTATTTTGGGATTTTTTTGTGTTGCGTGCCTTTTTTGCTCTTTTTCTCGGGAACGGGATCGTAGCCCCATTTTCCAAAGGGATTACAGCGCAAAATTCGCCACACGGTAAGTCCAAATCCAACGAAAAAGCCTCGTTTTTGAAATGCCTCTACGGCATAGGCGGAACACGTAGGCGTAAACCTACACGTCGGTCTTCGTTTTAAAGGAGATAAAAACCTTTGATAAAAGCGGATAAGCCAAATGCAAACTTGCTTCATCTTGCTTTTTCCTTTTTAGTATTTTCTTTTTAATAAAGAATTAAACTTGAAATTAAGCTACGCAAATATCACTCGTAAAGCCCAAGGACCTTAAACGCCTCGCGAAGCTCCTCTGCAACCTGCGTGCTTTTTTTACCAAGTATTGCAACGCGCGCACCTATTACTATAAGATTTCCTCCGCGTAAGCTTGGCTTTACAGCATCAAAGCCCGCTCTTATAAGCCTTTTTGCTCGATTTCGAGCTACAGCGCCTCCAAGCTTTTTGGACACCGAAAGTCCAACGCGGTTAACGTATTTTTTCTCGGGGTTCGCTTTTTTAAGCTTTTCTGCCGTAAAATCGCGAAGCACGTAAACCGTGACGAGTCTGCCAACGTACGAGCGCCCCTTTTTATACGCCTTGTTATAAAGGTGGTGCTCCTTAATAGCCAAATTTTTCATTGCAAATCAAAGCCTCACTTTATCTCAATTTTTAAAAATCCTACTAAATTAAAAACCCCCGATTACGCACAGGCGCTCATCGGCGGTTTTTATGCGTTGACTGTTGTCAACTTGATTAATAGGTCAATCTTTTTCTGCCTTTTGCGCGTCTTCTCTTCAAAACGTTTCTGCCGTCAGCAGTTGCCATTCTTTTTCTGAATCCGTGTTCTTTCTTTCTCTGACGCTTTTTGGGTTGATAAGTTCTGAACATTCTTCTGCACCTCCTTAAATTTGTCTTGATTCCGGATTATTGTGGAATATCCGGAAACGTTTCCGGAAGCGTGTTGCTTTTTTAGCCTTTAATAACGCTTTTACACAATGACATCATATATTAAACCATATTTTTGACGTTTTGTCAAGAGTTTTTTTGCATTTTTTTATTAGTTCACAAAAAATATATAAAAGTATTGACAAAATCAAGATAATATACTAATATTAATATACAAAGGGTACACCAATGACGGTCACTCCTTTCGCAATTAAAAGATAACCGCGAGATTTGGAAGTTTCGGGCGGTTATCTTTTTTCTTTATTTGCTCCGCAAAGAAATTCACTCTCTCCTGCGTTTTTAGAACGATAAAATGGGGCTACTCGCCCCAAGCCCTCGCCACCTGCCAAAAAAGGTGGACGAAAACTTTCATGTATTGGTGCGGTGCAAACATACTGCTTTCAACCGTTGAGCGCACTCATTATGCCAAAAAAATAAATCCCCTTTCAAATTTTTTTGAAAGGGGTACGGGGAAAAGCTTTCTTGTAAAGATTGTTTTCCCCGCCAAAAATCCTATTAAATTCTAATCAACTATTCTTCCAAACCTTATCAGAATAGAGAATACCGATATACATAGCGGCATCGGTCTTGCTCGACAAAATGTTGGAGGAAACCGAGATATTTCCTGCCTTCCAGCCCGAAGCATCATTAACGGTAATATTCTTAAGAGCTGCGCAATCCTTAAATGCTAAGATACCGATTTCCTTAACACCGGTGCCGAGAACCACGGTTCCGAGCTTGGTGCATCCGCGGAATGCGTATTCGCCAATGTATACAACGGAATCGGGAATAGAAATGCTTGTAAGGCTTGCGCAATCGGCAAACGCCATATCGGCAATAGCCTTTGTTCCCGATGTAACGGTGTATCCACCGCTCAAGCCGGTCTTTGCATCAACAATGTAATTACCAACGTAAAGAACGTTGCTCTTCCAGTTATCCGAGGTATTATGGAATCCACTGTTGTAGAATGCCTTTTCGCCAATGTAGGTAACGCCCTTACCAATAGTAATGGTTTTAAGCTTTGTCGTATCCTGGAATGCCTGAGGTCCAATGCTATGAACCGAATCCGGAATAACCACCTTGGTAAGCGATGCGCAGGTGCTAAACGCCAACGCTGCTATACAGGTTGTGTTTGTGGGAACGGTATAGGTGTTTGAAACACTGTTCTTAGCCTCTATAAGATTGTTGCCTATAAAGAGAACGTTGCTCTTCCAATGGCTTGAATCGTTATAGTAAGCGGTTTTATCAAATGCATAATCCTCAATAAGTCTTACGTTACCAAACATTCTGATAGTAGCAAGCTTTTGGCAGTTATAAAACGCACCGTACTTGATAACCTCGATATTTTTACCAAGCTCAATACTTGTAAGGCTTGTGCAGTAACGGAAGGAATAGTCACCTAGAAACTTTACGCCCGTACCAAAGGTAACAGAGGTAAGCGCCGAGCATTGTGAGAATGCCTGGTCGTCAACTATCTCAACGTAATCGCCAAGCTTAACGCTTGTTATAGACTTATTATCGCCAAATGCGCTATAGCCAACTTTTGTAACGGGGAGTCCGTTATGTCCGTCAATAACTATGCTCTTTGAGGTAGACGTTCCCTTACCTACAACGGTGTAGCTAAGCTTATCCTCATTAAGAACATATGCAAGACCCGAGGTGCTCTCGGTTACGTCAAAGGTAGGCTTTTCGGTTTCGGTGTTATCATCCTTGTCCTCTTCCTTATCGGTAGCCTTATCCGTGGAATCGTTTTTTGTTTCCTCGGTGGCATTATTGTCGCCTTCAATAGTAGTATCGCTACCGATTGCGGTATCAGATCCCGCCGAGCCACCGTTGTCGGGCTCTGCCGTACAGGAAGCAAGAGATGCCACAGTAAGCAACGCTGCGAGTATTATTGCTAAAATTCTTTTCATTGCTTTTCCTCCAAAATATATGTAAAAAGCTTTAGTTAAACCTATGCTATTATATTATAGCACTATTTCAACATTTTTTCAACCTCTTAACTAAAATTTCGTTGTTTAATTGCAAAATATATACCGCTTTTTGTGCAAAGCAAACAATATAGACTATTCCTCTATAAATTCCAAATCCTCAAATCCAAGATTTTTAGCAACGGCAAGCCAACGAGCGCGCATATCGCTTTCGGGGTCCTCGTATATTACGGGGCGAAATCCGCCAACGAGATAGTTCTTTATAGCGGGAAGTCGGTAATCGTCTGTAGTAAGAATACAGTGGTCTATTCCCCTCTCCTCGCACATCGTCATAGCAAAGGAGAGCATTGCGTGACCGATGCCGAGATTGCGATGCTCGGGTATAGCCGCAACCATATGAAGATATCCCGTGTTCTTCTCCTTATTATGTATCAATGCGCTCGTAGCGATTTTAGCACCGTCGGGAGCGACTACGAAGAAGAGGTCCTTTTCAAGCTCAATAGCCTTAACCGAGCGCATAATTTTTGCAAACGCCTCCTCGTTATCGGGGTTCGAGCACATATTTGCCTTACGGCAGATATCGCACCACGCACCGATATCCTCACGGCACTCCTTAAAAAAGACGAAGGAATA
This sequence comes from Eubacteriales bacterium, assembly GCA_045634485.1. Classification (GTDB taxonomy): domain Bacteria; phylum Bacillota; class Clostridia; order Oscillospirales; family CAG-272; genus HGM12713. The sequence continues at coordinate 36,126 of JAZRAJ010000122.1, forward strand.
GCCCTCGGGCAGGTAGCGCTTAAGCACCTCTCCCCTTGGTCTTATCATTTTTAATTGCTTCATAAATTAACGTAACGCTCCTTATATCTTAATTATCTTTTCATCAAGAGGCATATTCTTACGGAAATGGGGAATTTCCATCGTGCGTCCGTTGTTTGCAACCGAAATCGAGGAAAGCAACGCAATAGCCGTCCACTCGCAGGCCTCGTAAACGTCGATAGCAGGCTTTTCTCCCGTTCTTATCGCACGGATAAAGTCCTCAACGATAAAGAAATCTCCTCCGCTGTGTCCTGCCTTAAGCTGCTCCTCGGTTGCGTTTCTGTAGCGCTCGGGAAGATAATCGTTAAAGTCGGTAAGTGGCTGCCACTTCATCTCGTGGCTTGGATTATCCGCCGAAACAAAGGAAACCTTATCCTGATCTCCAAACGCAGAGCAGGACTTTGTTTCAAACGCACCCTTCGTTCCCTGCAAGTGATAATATGACGCTCTGTGAGGTCTTGGAGATACGCAGTCAACTCTTATCTGCGCAAGCTTACCCGAGGCAAGGCGACACATAGTTGTAGTTCCGCTATCCTGCTTTAAGCCCGACGAGCTGTAAACACCGGGAGAGAAGCAGGATATCTCGCTTACTCTGTCGCCGGGGAACCATTGCATAACGGGACCTATCGAGTGCGTGGGATAGAACGAGCCACGAACGCCGCATTGCCAATAGGAGCGCCAGCTCGTCTGTCCGTTCTTATATTTCATAAGCTGATCTATATTGTGAAGATACATACCCTCGGCGTAGTAGCACTCGCCAAAGAGTCCTGCGTTTACCATAGCCTTTACCGCTTGAATTTTGGGCATATAAATATAGTTCTCGGCAAGCATATAAACCTTGTTATACTTTTCCACGGTTTCGCAAAGCCAAAAAAGCTCGTCCATAGTAACGCCCGCCGTTACCTCGGAAAGCACGTGCTTACCCGCCTCAAGCGCAGCTATTGCCTGCGGAACGTGGCATTGCATTGGCGTTGCGATAACCACCGCATCGATATCCGAGGCAAGCATATCCTCATAAACTCTATAGGTGTTCTTTACGTTAAGGCGCTTAGCCTCCTCGGCAAGCACATTCTCGTCAAGATTACAAAGCGCAGTTATTTCTACGTTGGGGCAAGACATAAAGCCAAGCGCAAGCGCCATGCTTCTTGCTCCAACCATTCCAACCTTAATAGTTTTCATAGTAAAACCTCCAAAATGATATTACGCTTTAATTATACCATAAAAATATATAAAATCAATTATTTTTTAAAATTATAGGAGAAGGATTTATAAATAAGGGTAAAAAATAAAAAAGCCAATAAAAATATTGACAAATTCTTAAAAATATCATAGATGCTTTATTAGTATTGTTGGTTTTTATTTTAGTTATCGCGAATTTGATAAGTCGCAAGTAAAAGAAAAAGATCACCGCCCTACTCCCCAAAGTTAAGCGGTTATCGTTCTAACTACAAGGAGCAACCGCCACCGTAATGGTGTACCCAACGCAGAAAATCTGCGTCTTTTTTATTATACCCTAAAATGTAGAAATGTCAATAATAAAACAATCGCTTACGGGATTTTATCTTGATGTTAAATTCTACATTATTTTAATAGCTCGCCAATCCTCAACTTATCGCTTGTGTACTTTTGACAATGATGTGAGACTAAAAAAGTGATCGAAAAATCGATAAAAATATGTATTGATTGCCTTATTGCCATATATCAGGCTGAGCGAATGTAGTCAACAGCGACGAAGTCGTTCATCTTGACTGTTGACTACATTCGGGAGGTCTGATAAAATCACATAGGCAATCAAGCATTCCCTAACTCTTTGTGCTTTTGATTTGGCGATTTCCAAGCGAGTACCGCCATTGGAATATTATTAGAACGCTGCAAATAGCGTTTCATTTGTATTTGAAGATCATTAAAAGAATAAAAGCTTAAATAATTGTAGAAACGCTCTTGATCGTTTCTGTGACTTCTTTCAACCTTGCCATTGTGCCAAGGTGTTCTCGGACGAATAAGCTTGTGCTCAATTTTATAATGATTGCAAAAAACATCAAATGGATGTACTCTTTTTGTTCTTGAAAAATGAGAAAATTCACCGCCATTGTCGGTTTGAATTGTTTTTGGAGCATAACCGAAAAATATAATAGCTCGTTTTACAAAATCTATTGTAGAATGGCTACTATTTTCCTCATAAGCATAGATAAAACGCTTTCGTGAAGCTTCTTCAACCATAGTGTATTGATAGAACCTCTTTCCGTCCTTACCCGAATAACAAGCATTAGGAACAAATTTAACGTCCATCTGCCACTTGATACCGAGTACAGTAGGTGTATCGTAAGGCTTATTATGTAGAGATTTCTTTTTCGTGGATTCTACCTTTTTTCTAAATCCGAGACGTACAAATACACGGTATAACGAACCGGGATGACGTGAATATGCTTTATCTTCACGCAGTTTACCATATAGCTCTCCTAACGATATATTAGGATTTCGTCTGTGATAATCTTTAATCCATTTAAGCTCTTGCTCAGTATGAGCGTTCGGATGCGGAGAATGAGGACGATGGGATTTAGGTAATAAGGATTCTTTAGTACCGTCATAGAGTTTATTCCACCTCATAAGAGAGGCTTTTGAAATTTTATACTTTCTACAAACGTATGAAATATCTTTTGTTTGACGATAAAGTTGAACAGAATGAAATTTTGTTGTAATTTCATGTGGACAATAGCGTTTATTTGTGGTATAATGTTTCATGGTGATTGAGTCCTTCCTGTTAGGTTCTGTTAGGGGTAACATTATTTTAACATGACTCAATCACTTTTTCTATACCTTTTTTAATTTTGGTCTCACATCTATTGTAGCATTACACTCGCCAATCCTCAACTTATCGCTTGCATCTTGACTCCTTTTGATTTTTTTGCTATAATTATATAAGGAAAACGTATATTTGCAAAAAGGAGGGAAACAAATGAACGGCTCGATTAAGCTTTTATCATTTTTTCTTGCTTTTGTAATGATATTTACAATAATATTATCCGCCTGCGGAGCCGAGGAGGAGCTTGAGAGCTATTCCGAAAGCCTTGTTGATGAATCCGCATACGATACGGCAGACGGTAACGTTGACTTTCCCATACTTAAGGACGGTCAATATATCGTTAAGGCGGTAATGCCCGATTCCGCAACGAGCGCCGAGAAGGCGGTTTACGCAAAGCTTCGCACGGCTCTTGGAAATAAGACCAAGGTAAAGGTTGAGTCGCACACCGATTACTTAAAGAATGGCGAGTCACACGATAAAAACGAATACGTTATTCTCGTTGGCGAAACCTCCTATAACGAATCTACCTTGATATATAAAAAGACCAAGTCGAACAGCTACGGTATACAGATATTAAATAAAACCCGAATGGTGCTTTACTTTTCCACCGAGGCGGAGGGAAACAAGCTTATAAACGCACTAATGTCGGCAATAAGCACCGACGATAACGGATATTTTTGGGTAGAGGGCGATTATACAATAGAGAAAAAGACCAATCTTAAGCTTGAAGCCACACCAAGCTATCCAACCTCTACAACAAAGGTTGATTGTGGCGATAGCACTACGATGCTTTACGCTAAGGGTACTAATCTTTCAAACTATGAAAAATATTGCAGCACCCTAAAATCAAATGGCTATACCGAGTATTCAAAGCGTGATAACGTAAACGGAAATTATTATCGCATTTACGTTAAAAATATGACGGCGATAAACGTTTATTTTACAAAAAGCAATTCCACCGTTAGAATAATTACCGGACCTATCGACGATATTCCATCAAGCGATGTCGATAAAACGCCCGAGAAAAACAAAAAGGTTACGCTTAGATTAATCTCGCAGGGCGAGGAAAACAATTGCGGACTTGGACTGTTAATGCATCTTCCCAACGGTAAGTTCATTATTTTCGACGGCGGATTTCCACGCTACGATAAGCTTTACGGCTTGCTTAACGAAATATCTACCAATGGAGAGAAGATAGTTATTGCGGGGTGGTTTATTTCTCATCCGCACGGCGACCATCAGGATGCGGTTACCAATTTTATTAAAAAGCACGCACATTCCGTGGACGTTGAGAATATCTTTTATAATTACGCTCCCTCGTCGGTTTATGAGGGAACGACTCAGGAGAAAAACTCAGGCGGACTTAAGGGCGTTACCGATGACCTAAATAACGGTATAAGCTCCAACTTTTCACGCACAACTAAGGTAATAAAGCCTCACACGGGGCAGATATACAAGTTTGGCTCTGTTAGCGCTGAAATACTTTACACGGTTGAGGATATTTTACCGTCAAAGCTTGATTACGTAAACTCCTCGTCGCTCGTTGTTCGCTTTACAATTGCGGGGCAGACGATTCTTGCGCTTGCCGATGCAACGCACACCGTTAGCACAATACTTCAAAACACCTACGGCTCGTACCTAAAATCCGATATAGTTCAGCTTGCGCACCACGGAATTTATCCCGGTCACGCAAGTCTTTACACAAAGATAAACGCACCCGTTTTGCTTTGGCCCTCCAATACCGAGAACGCAAAGGAGCAATACTCCAACGATGCGGTTAGAGAGGCACTTGCAAAGGCAAAGGACGTATATCTTTCCAAGGATACCGACGTAATATTAACGCTTCCTTATACGCCTAAGAATAATAAGAAGGATTTTCTTAAGAGCATAGGAAAGTAAAATAAATATAAAGCAATAATAAAAGCACCCATGATTAGCTAGGGCTGCGTCATTTAGCGCAGAACAAAAACACACGAAATAAAATTAAATAAAAATCAGCTTTAACAGTGAAAACAAGCATGGTTTAATCTGTTTTTTGTAGGAATTTTCGAGAAAAACCTCTCAAATTCCATTTTTATGTG